>CALCXF010000118.1 GCA_937907685.1 uncultured Nostocoides sp. | reverse complement strand
ACGCCTCCGGCCTGTGCATGCCGGAGATCGCGACCCTGGCCGGGCTCGAGCGGCTGGACATGATGCTCAACGACTCGATGTACGGGATCCTGTTCCGCGACATCAACCCGGTGCGCACCTTCGTCGACCAGCGCTTCAGCCGCCAGGTCCACGCCCGCGCCGGCATCATCATCAACACCGGTGAGGACAACTACCTCACGACCGCGGACGCCGTGGAGGCCGCGCACACGGTGACAGTGAGCCAGCTGCTCAACGAGTACTTCGCCAAGGAGGCCGGGCTCGAGGACTGGCAGCTCGGTCTCGGACACGCCTTCGAGATCAACCCCGACCTCCCCGACAGCTTCCGCCTCGAGCTCGCGCACGCCCTGCTCGCCCGCCAGCTGTTCCCGGACGCACCGCTGAAGTGGATGCCGCCGACGAAGCACATGACAGGCGACGTCTTCCGCGGTTACCTCCTCGACGGCTTCTTCAACCTCGTGGGGGCGATGACGGGCCAGGGCATCCTCCTGGTGGGGATGATGACCGAGGCTGTCGTGACGCCTTGGCTCTCCGACCGCGACCTGGCCCTGCAGAACGTGCGCTACGTCATGAACGCCGCCGGCGGTCTCACCGAGGACTTCCACCCCCCGCGCGACGGCGTCATCCAGACCCGGGCACGCCACGTCCTCGGCGAGGCGGTGGAGCTGCTCGAGCGGATCGTCCACGACGGCGACGCCGCGGGCGACCCGCCGCTGCTCGCGGCGATCGCCGATGGCACCTTCGGCTCGATGAAGCGCCCGCCGACCAAGGGCAAGGGGCTCGACGGCGTGGTGCGCAAGGCCGAGGGCTACGACAACCCGGCCACGACGCTCCTCGAGGAAGGGGCACGTCGGTGACGGGCAGCACCGGACCGCTCGTGCGCCCCTACGGCGACACCACCGGCGACGGCATGGTCCAGCTCTCCTTCACCCTGCCGGTCCCGCACGACAAGCGGGCCGAGGGGGCCGCGCTGCAGCTCGCCGCCAGGATGGGGATGGAGCCGGCCCTGCTCGTCCACGCCAAGGCGATGGGCCCGGACTTCACCTTCTTCGTCGTCTACGGCGCGGTGACGCACCTCGTCGACCTGCGCGAGGTCCAGGTCCTCGAGCGCGAGTTCCCGTTGCTGTCGTCCAAGGAGATCAACGCCGCGATCAAGGCACGTCTGCGCCGCAAGCTCGTCGTGGTCGGGGCCTGCATCGGCACGGACGCCCACACCGTGGGCATCGACGCCATCCTCAACATCAAGGGCTTCGCCGGGGAGAAGGGCTTGGAGTACCACCGCGAGATGACGGTGGTGAACCTCGGCGCCCAGGTCCTCGTCCCCGAGCTCGTCAACACGGCGCGGGAGGTGCGCGCCGACGCTGTCCTCGTCTCGCAGGTCGTCACCCAGCGAGACGCACACATCCACAACACCACCGCCATGTCGGCTGCCTTCCGTGAGGCGTTCCCTGCAGGACAGGTGCCGCTGCTCGTCGTCGGGGGCCCCCGCTTCGAGGAGGGGTCAGCCGCTGCGCTGGGGGTCGACCGTGTCTTCGGGCGGGGCACGACTCCCGGGGAGGTCGCGTCCTACCTCGTCCACGAGCTCGTCACTCCGCGCACCCACCCAGACCCGAGAGGAACACAACGATGACCGCCGCAGAGGTCGGGCTCACCCTCACGCATCGACGCTACGTGCCCTACAGCCACGCCCACTACGGGGGGAACCTGGTCGACGGGGCGTACTCCCTCGCTGCCTTCGGGGACGTGGCCACCGACCTGTGCATCCGCACCGACGGCGACGAGGGGCTCTTCGCGTCCTACTCGGACGTCCAGTTCCGCGCACCCGTTCGCGCCGGCGACGTGCTCGAGATCTCCGCGACGCTCGTGCGGGTCGGGGCAAGGTCGCGGGAGATGGAGTTCGTCGTGAGCGTCGTCGCACGGGGGGCTCCCCACAGGAAAGCCTCCGCCGCCGACGTCCTCGACCCGCCCGTCGTGGCGACGACGGCTCGAGGGGTCGTCGTGGTGCCGCCTCCCGCGTGACCTACCGTTGACGGGTGCCCACCCCGCTCCGGTATGCCGCGCGCCCGGCGGCCGCCGTCACCGCCGGCCTCTTCCTCTGGCTGGCCTTTCCGGAGCCGAACCTCTGGTGGCTCGCCCCCGTGGGGGTGGCCCTCCTCGGCGCCGCCACGCTGACCGCGGGTGCGGCTCGTGGGTTCGGGCTCGGGCTGCTCGCGGGCTGGGCATTCTTCGTGCCCGTCCTGTCGTGGTCCGGCGTCTACGTCGGTGCCGTGCCGTGGTTCGCCCTGGCGACGCTGGAGGCGTCCTACGTCGCCCTCATGTCGGCCGTCGTGGGGTATGCCGGCAGGCGGCTCGTGGGAAACGGGCACGTCGGTGCCGCCGTGGCGCTGGTCCCGCTGGGGTGGGTGGTGCAGGAGTGGGCCCGGGGCTCCACGCCGTACGGCGGCTTTCCGTGGGCGCGGCTCGCCTTCAGCCAGGCGGACAGCCCGTTGGCGCCGCTGGCCCGGTGGCTGGGAGCCCCCGGGGTGACCCTCGCCGTGGCAGTGGTGGGGACGGGGTTGCTCGCGGCGGCATACGGGCTGTGGGAGGGGCGACGCGGTGTGGTGGTGACCGGCGTCGTCCTCGCGGTCGCGCCGTGGGCCGGAGGGCTGGTGCCCCTGCCCACCGACGGCCGGGAGGTGGCGGTCGGTTTCGTCCAGGGGAACGTCCCACAGGCTGGCCTGGACTTCAACGCGGAGCGCCGGGCCGTCCTCGACAACCATGTCCGCGGCACCCAAGGGCTGGCGCGTCGGGCCCCGGAGGACCTGAGCCTCGTCGTGTGGCCGGAGAACAGCTCCGACATCGACCCGTTCCGCAACGCCGACGCCGCGGAGCAGATCCAGCGGGCGCAGGAAGCCGTCGGCGTCCCGCTCGTCGTCGGCGCCGTCCTCGCCGAACCCGTCGGCGCCAGCTCCAACGTCTCGCTCTTCTACCTTCCCGGAGGGGCCGAGCCCCAGCGCTACACCAAGCTGCACCCCGTGCCCTTCGCCGAGTACATCCCGAACCGGGAGTTCTTCCGGGTGTTCAGCGCCGCCGCCGACCTGGCCGGGAACTTCGTCCCGGGGGAGGAGGTCGGCGTCTTCGACGTCCCGGCCGCGGCAGGCGACTACCTGGTGCTGCCGACGATCTGCTTCGAGGTCGCCTACGACGGCCTCATGCGCGATGCCGTGCTCGCGGCCGGCGGGGAGGAGAGCCTCCTGCTCGTCCAGACCAACAACGCCACCTTCGGCTACACGGCGGAGTCGGAGCAGCAGTTCGCCATCTCGCGGATCCGGGCGATCGAGCACGGCCGCTCCGTCGTGCACGTGTCCACGGTGGGGGTCTCGGGCTTCGTCGGCCCGGACGGCGCGGTCAGCGGCAAGACCGGGCTGTTCACGGCGGACCAGGGGCTCGGGCGCCCCGTCGTGCGCAGCGAGCTGACCCCGGCGGACCGGGTCGGTGGGGCCCCGGAGTGGCTGGCCGCCACGGCGCTCCTCGTCCTCGTGCTCGGGAGCAGCCGGTCCTCGCGGCGCGTTAGGGTTCTCGAACCCATCGCCCGAGCCCGCGAGGACCACCCCGTTGCCTGAGACCGCTCGACCGCCCCTGCGGCGCGTCGCCGTCCTCATCCCGACGTACAACGAGCGGGAGACGCTGCCGGAGGTGGTGCGACGGCTGCGAGAGGTCGTCCCCTCCGCGGACGTGGTCGTCCTGGACGACAACTCACCGGACGGAACCGGAGCCGTTGCGGACGCCCTCGCGGCTGGCGACGCACAGGTGCACGTCCTCCACCGCGCCGGGAAGGAAGGGCTGGGCGCGGCCTACCTCGCCGGCTTCCGCTGGGCGCTCGCGGAGGGCTACGACGCCCTCGTGGAGATGGACGCGGACGGTTCGCACCGGCCCGAGCACCTTCCGGACCTCCTGCGAGCGGCGGCGGACGCGGACGTCGTCATCGGCTCACGTTGGGTGCGTGGCGGGTCGGTCGTCAACTGGCCCCTGCACCGCAAGGCCCTCTCCCTGGGCGGCAACATCTACGTCAAGGTGCTCCTCGGGATGCCGGTCAACGACGCCACCGCGGGTTACCGGCTGTACCGGGCGGACGCGCTGCCGGCGATGGGTCTGCGCGACGTCGCCTCCCAGGGGTACTGCTTCCAGACCGACCTCACCTGGCGAGCCGTCAAGGCAGGCCTCACGGTCGTGGAGGTGCCGATCACCTTCGTCGAGCGCGAGCTGGGCACCTCGAAGATGAGCCGCGACATCGTCGTCGAGTCACTGCGGCTCATCACCTCCTGGGGTGTCAGACACCGCGCACGCCAGGTGTCTGGCCTTGTGGCCGCGGCGCGTGAGCCGAGGTGGCACTCCCTGTGAGCCGAACCGGGGCCACCCCGTACGAGTCCCGGAGGCGTCGTCCGGCCGTGCTGCGCTGGGTCTTCCTCGCCCTCCTCGTCGTCCCGATCATCGAGATCGCGGCGATCATCGCGGTGGGACGGGTCATCGGGGGCTGGCAGACCCTCCTCCTGCTGCTCCTCGAGTCCGCGCTGGGGGCCTGGATCGTCCGCCGGGAGGGGTCACGCACCTGGGAGGCCCTGCGCACGGCGCTGCGCAGCGGTCGGATGCCGAGCCGTCAGCTGGCCGATGCCGCCCTCGTGCTCATCGGCGGCACGCTGCTGCTGACGCCCGGCTTCGTCACCGACATCGTCGGGTTCTTCTTCATCCTGCCGCTGACGCGACCCGTCACTCGAGCCTGGCTCGAGGCCGCCGTCGCCCGCCGCCTGCTGGGGCCGATGGGGGAGTGGCCGGCAGCCGGGACGGGCGGGCGCGCCACCGGGGGCCCGACCTCCGGGGACCCGACGTCGGGGACCCCTTGGGGCAGCTCGACGACGTCCGGCCGCGGCGGTGGACCGGACGTCATCCCGGGCGAGGTCGTCGACCGCGACGACTCGTGAGCGGGCACCCGAGCCGGGGGAGGCGCGACAGCTCTCGGACATGCGGGATGCCGCGTGCCCGCATGGGGCACCCGGCATCCGGTGGTGCGGTCTCAGGCTGACTTGCGCTTTCGCGGCCGCTCGCCACGTGACTCACGCAGGAGGGTCAGCCGTTCCTCGAGGAGCTCCTCGAGCTCAGGGATGGAGCGGCGCTCGAGCAACATGTCCCAGTGCGTGCGCACGTGCTTGACCGGCTTGGCGTCCGGCTCGGGGCCCTCACCCTGGAGCTTGGCCTCGGCGCCGCAGCGGCACTCCCACGTGGGCGGCACGTCGGCCTCGACCGAGAAGGGGAGCTCGATGGTGTGGCCGTTCGGGCACAGGTAGGTCGTGATGCGGCGCTCGGAGGGGACGACGTTCTGGTCGGTCTCCATGCTCAGGGCGCCGAGTCGGCTGCCTCGTAGGCTGCGTTCTGCCATGGGTTACTCCCGAGTCTGTGGTGTCCCGGACGGCAGGTCGGCACCAACCGGGTCTGACGCGTCCAACGACGGGGCGGAGGGGGTTGTTCCGCCTGTCGAAGGCCTTGTCGAAGGTTCGTTGTGAGAGGCCTCACAGATGGGTCGTACCCACAGCAGGGGTGAACAGCCGCCGATCGCCGACCTCACGCGCGGCGCCGGGCCTCTGAGTACCGGCGCTCATTTCGCGCGTCGCGCGTTCCCAACCGGGCCGGACGTCGCTAGCGTCTGGCGCGTGACCACTCCCGCGGCTCCGGCCGATGCCGCCGACGCCGCAGGCCCGACGGCCCTCGACGTCGCCCCGCGCGCCCCGTGGCGGAAGGCCGTCGCCTGGGGGATGTGGGACTGGGGGGCGCAGCCGTTCAACACCGTGATCACGACCTTCGTCTTCTCGGTCTACATCACGAGCGAGAGCTTCGGGGCGACCAACGCGACGTCGACGGCGCTCGCCGTCTCGACCGCCGTCGCAGGGCTCTTCGTGGCGCTCCTCGCCCCCGTCCTGGGACAGAACTCCGACCGTTCGGGCCGCACCGTGCGCCACCTGCGGCGGCAGACCTGGCTGCTCGCGGGGCTCTCCGCGGCCCTCTTCGTCGTTCGCCCGGACCCGGCGTTCCTCTGGGTCGGTCTCGGTCTGCTCGCCGTCGGCTCCGTCGTCTCGGAGATCGCCGGAGTCAACTACAACGCCACCATCGACCAGGTGGCCACCGAGAAGACGGTTGGTCGGGTGTCGGGCTTCGGCTGGGGGATGGGCTACCTCGGGGGCATCCTCGTCCTGCTCCTGCTCTACTTCCTGCTCATCCAGCCGGACGTCGGGCTCTTCGGCGTCACCGACGCGGACGGGATGGACATCCGCGTCTCCATGCTCATCTGTGGTCTCTGGATCCTTCTCTTCACGATCCCCGCGTTCCTCGTCCTGCGCGACCACGAGCGTCCCCCGACCCCTCGCGTGGGGGTCGTCGACTCCTACCGTCTGGTCTGGCGCGCCGTCCAGCGGCTCTGGAGAACCTCACGGCAGACGGCGTACTTCCTCCTCGCCTCGGCGCTGTTCCGGGACGGGCTCGCCGGGGTGTTCGCCTTCGGGGCCGTCCTCGCTGCCGGGACCTTCGGGCTGTCGGCCGGCGACGTCATCGTCTTCGGGGCGGCGGCGAACATCGCCGCCGGGTTCGCGACGATGGGGTTCGGCCTGCTCGACGACCGGATCGGTCCGAAGAAGGTCATCCTCATCTCCCTGGGGTCCCTCGTCGTCCTCGGTGTCCTGATCTTCCTGCTGCACGACGGGGGCACAAGGGTGTTCTGGGTCCTCGGCCTCCTCATGGCGGTGTTCGTCGGGCCGGCGCAGGCGGCCTCGCGGAGCTTCCTCGCCCGACTGATCCCGGTGGGCCGCAACGGGGAGATCTTCGGCCTCTACGCGACCACCGGGCGCGTCGTCTCGTTCCTGGCCCCCGCCGCCTTCGGTGCGTTCATCGTCCTCGGCGAGGCGGTCACGGGGGAGGAGAACACCCAGTACTGGGGGATCCTCGGCATCGTCCTCATCCTCGCCGCCGGGTTCGTGGTCCTGCTCCCGGTCCAGGAGCACCACCACCACGTCATCCACTGATCGTCGGACCTCTGGGTATCCGCGATGGCGGGCGGCCACCCGGGTGGCGCAGACTCGGCAGGTTGGTTCAGCCGGCGTACTCGAAGTGCCACGGCTCCGGCAGCGACCCACCGGCGGCCGCCCAGGAAGGATGGAACCAGCCGTAGAGCGGGCCGTTCTGCTTCATCCAGCGGTGGGCGGGGGAGCTGAAGTCCTGGACCCCGCCGCAGAGGTCCAGCGCGCGCCCGAGTCCATGCCGGCTGGTTCCGGGGGTGGCGGCGAAGCTGCCGTGTGAGACCTTCACCGAGATCTGCTCCGAGAGCGACCGGTAGGAGTCGGTGACGCACAGCGGGATGCCGGTCTGGGCGGCATACGCCTTGCTCAGCGCGTTGAACGCGGCGGCGGCACCCGGGGCCAGCCTCTCGCCGGGGGCACCCCACAGCGGGCAGAGGGCACTCGGCGGGAACAAGCCGTTGGGGTAGGTGTTCATGTCGTCGGTGCACGGCTTGCCGATCGCCGACACGTCCACGGAGGCCGCCGTCAGCGCGTCGCGCAGGCGTGCGGCCGCCGCGCGGGCCTTCGGCGTCCGAGCGCCCACGAGGATGCTGGCGACGGGCCCGGCCCGCTCCACCTCCGCGATCTGGAGCGTGCGGAGCTCCCCGACCCGGGCACGCTGCTCGGAGAGGACCTTCTGGAGCGCGCTGCTGTCGCTCGAGATGGTCCTCGTCGCCGCGACCGCCTCCGCCTTGGCACTGTCGGCGACGGCGGCCAGGCGCACCTGCTCGGCGGTGAGGATCCGGATGTCCTGCAAGGCCCTCGTGCGCTGCTCGGTGAGGTAGGAGAGGTCGCCGAGCGGGTCCCCGACGTCCTGCGGCTCGGCCGCCATGGCGTCGAGCATGTAGCCGACGTCGGAGCTGCCGCCGCCACCGGAGTACACGAGGAAGACCCACTCACGCACGACGGCCCGCGCCGCCTCCAGCCGGGCGTCGAGGGTGACGAGCTCCGCGCGGGCCCGCTGTGCCTCCTCCGACGCCGCGCGCTCGGCCTCCCGTGCGGCGTCGAGCGACTCGAGGAGGGCGTTCGACTTGTCAGCCAGTGCGTCCATCTCGCGGGTCGCCACGGCGACCTTCGAGGTACTCGCGTTGAGGGCGGCGGTGATCCGGTCCGCCTCCGCGATCTGCAGCGCGAGGAACGACCCGGTCAGCGGCTCGAAGTGGTCCGGCGGCTCCTCGTCGGGTGCAGGGAGCGGCCGTGGCGGTCGCCAGATCGGCGCCTCCGGCGCCGGGAACACGGTCGTGGGCAGCGGTGTGGACGTGGGACTCGTCGGGATCGGGGACGTGGGCGGGGGCGTCGTCGAGTCCGGCGGCGTCGTGGGGTCGGGCGGCGTCGTCGTGGGGTCGGGCGTCGTCGTCGTGGGGTCGGGCGTCGTCGTCGTCGGCGTGGGGTCCGAGGTCGAGGAGTCCGGAGGGCTCGTGGGAGTGGGTGTCTCCTCCGCCAGAGCGGACGTCGACGCCACGACGGCGACTGCTGCGACCACCGCGGCCGAGCGAGCCGCTGCGCGCATCCGACGAGGCCAGCCCAAGACAATCTCTTCCGTCGACGTGTTCCTGGCGCCGGAATGCGCCGCCCCGATGCCCCTGCCGCCCGGGTCGCCTGCCACGATATGCGCAGATCGGCCGATGGTGAACCTTCCGGGTGAAAAACCAGCCGATCGGCCACCGCCCGTCCACAGGCGTGAGCGACGTCACTCGTCGTCCACAGTGAGCTGCTGGCGCCCCCGGTCCGCCTGTGGATGGCGCACGGTGGCGCCGCGGGGACGACGGACCCCGCAGGAGGAGTGGTCATGGATTATGTCAACTCCGTGCACCTGGTGGGTCGGGTGACGTCGGTCGGGAAGCCTCGGGTGCTGGCGAGCGGGGACACCGTCCACACCGTGCGCGTCGTCGTCCCGCGAACGGCCCGACGGGGTCAGGAACGCACGACGGTGGACACCATCGACGTGGCCTGCTGGACCTCGGCCGCTCGGCGAGGCGCTGCCCGGCTCGCCGTCGACGACCACGTCGAGGTCGAGGGTGCCCTGCGTCGCCGGTTCTTCCGCACCGGAGCCGGGGTGGCCAGCCGCTACGAGGTCGAGGCCCGACTCCTGCGCCGCCATGCTGCGCCCGCCGGCTGAGCGGCGCGCTCGGATGGGGTGGCTTTCACCCGACGGGAGATGCCGCTGGTCACGAGCCGCTGGTCACGGGCCGTGGCTCACGAACGGTCGTCGAGCATCCGCTGGAGCACCTGGATCTCCGAGGACTGGGCGGCGGCGATCGCCGCCGCCAAGGTGCGGACCTCCTCCGTACGGGCCTGGGCGACGGCGGCCTCAGCCATCGTCACGCCGCCCTCGTGGTGGGCGATCATCAGGCGGAGGAAGAGGCGCTCCGCAGCGACGCCGTCCGCGGCCCGCAGCTCGTCGAGCTGTTCGGGGGTGGCCATACCGGGCATCGCGCCGTCTGCTCCCGCGTGCGCCTCCCCGTGCTCGGCGCCGACCCAGCTCATCGGCGGGCGGCTCCCGGTCTGGGGGAGGCCCCACTGGACGAGCCAGCCGTACATCTGTCCCGCCTGCTGCTGCTGGCTGGTCGCGATGTCGTAGGCGACCGTGCGCAGCTCCTCGTCCTGCGAACGGTCACGCACGAGCAGGGCCATCTCCACGGCCTGCGCGTGATGGGTCTGCATGTCCCGGGCGAACCCTGCATCGGCACCCCAGTCCGGCGGCGCCGAGGACCGGGTCGCCATGACGGCGATGGTCCCCGCGACGCCGAGGAGAAGACCGGCGAGGACGAGGACCGCGCCACGCACCCACCGGGGACGGCCGGCAGGCCCGGTGTCCGCGCCGTCCGACGTCCCCTCGACGGCTGCGGGGACTGGAACCTCCCCGGCGCGATCGTGGGCGACGCGCGGGCTCACGAGCTCGGAGTGGCCGTCGGTGCAGGAGACGGCGGGGGTGTCGTCCCGTCGCTGCCACCGGTGCAGGCCCCACCGGGCTCGGGCGTCTGCTGGCCCTGCCGGTAGGTCTTGACGAACTCGGGGAGGCGCCGGTCCGTGGCGCCGGTCAGCTGGAGCTGGACGCCCCACGCGCTGGCGACGACCGGCGACGCGAGCCCGTCCCGCGGCGAGAGGACGATGTAGGTGTCGGGGAGGGTCTCCTCGAGGGCCTGGACCTGGTCGGCAGGCAGGTCCGGACGGTAGGTCACCCAGACGGCGCCGTGCTCGAGCGAGTGGACGGCAAGCTGGTCCGGTACCGGCGCGGTGTAGACGCCGCAGTTGAGCCATGTCGGGTAGTGGTCCCCGCCCACCGGCGGGCTCTGCGCGTAGGTCACCGGCGCGGTCGTGTGCTCCCGGGTCACCTCGAACGTCTGGACCGCGTCGAGAGACGGACGGTTCGCCACGTCCCGCCAGATGGTGACGCCGACGATGCCGGCGATGAGGAGGATGACCGCCGCCACGGACGCGATGAGGATGAGGCGGGAACGGCGTTCCTTGGCCTGCTGAGCCTGGCGCAGCTCATCCAGCTTGGCCCGGCCAGCGCGGCCACCACCCTGGACCCTGGACGACTTGCTCACCGACGTGCTCCTCACTGCGGACTGTTCCTGCCAGGACACGCACCGGTTGCCGGCGCGCCGTCACGGGCTCAGCGTCTCGGCGACGCCGGGCGTTCCCACGACGAACGGCAATTGTGGACCATGTGAACCGGCCGTCGGTTCAGCGGCCGACGGCCGGTCATCGACGGCGTGCCAAAGTGACTCGCGGAGGGAGCGACGGATCGGTGCGGTGGCACGCCGGTGGGCACTACGGAGACCCTTCGGGCACCACTAAACGGACTTGCTCGGGCGTGGAGGATTACGCCGATAATCCACATTATGTCAGTCTTGGGTCAGGTGCTGCCGGACGCTCCAGCGACCTCCCCACTCCCCCTCCGGTCCTCGACACACGACAGACGGCCGTCCCCCGCACATGTCCGCCCGCCTCACCGGGTCGAGCTCAGAGCGTCTGGTGGCCTGGCGGTGTCGACGTCCCGGCCGGTCGCGGACAGCCACGTTGACGTCGCGCCTTGTCCGATCCTTCGGTGCCCGCTATAGTTAACAATGTTGTGAACTATCAGAGCGACTCCCCCATCGACCTCGGGGACCTCGACGACGTCTTCACCGCGCTGGCGAACCGCCACCGCCGGGACGTCGTCCTCCTGCTCGCCCTCCACCCGGCGTCGATCACGCAGCTCGCCGCCCGGGTGGGGCTGACGCTGCCGGCGATCCACCGGCATGTTCGGGTGCTGGAGCACGCCCACCTGGTCCGGCGGACGAAGAAGGGGCGAGTCAACCTTCTCGCCCTGGAGCGGTCCTCGCTGCGCCGGCTCCAGGCGTGGACGGACCAGTTCGCGCCGTGGTGGGGAACCGACGCAGAGACCCTCGACAACCACCTGGCCGCCGCCCGGCGTGCCGCAGAAGAGGCCGGCGACGCCGGCCGGAAGGGCATGGATCCATGAGCAGCTTCCTGTTCCTCTACAAGGGCTTCGTCCCGCCGACACCGGAGATCGGGAAGGCGTGGATGACGTGGTTCGACGACGTCGGTGACCGCATGGTCGACAGCGGCCACCCCATGACCGCCGGTGTGGAGGTCACCCGCGACGGGTCGACGGATCTTCCTCTGGGTCTCGACTCGTTCACCGGCTACTCGATCGTCGACGCCGCGAGCCTCGACGACGCCGTTGCACTGGCCCGGACGAACCCCATGGTCACCAGCGTCGTCGTCCACGAGCTCGCCAGGATGTAAGGGCCGGACGTCCTGGGCCGACGGCCTCTCCCCCACCGATGGGTGGGACCTCTTCAGCGGCGTGGAAGTTGCGCCCTGCATCTAGTGGCCGCGGTCGACGTGTCGTTCGCCGCGGAGATGTCGGAGTACGCCGTCCAGGCAACGCGAATCGCCAAGACCCGCAAGTAGTGCTGCAACACAGGCGAATTCGTGGGGTCGTCTGAGGTCCACGGCCTCGCATCGATGCTGTCCGTCCGAGCGATTCGCGGCCCTCTCTTCGACACATCTCCGCACGCCGCCCATCTCGAGTCCACCGTCCTGCTCGAGCGCCGGCGATCCGGCCGCCATACGCTGCGCCCATGACCTTCTCCATCGCCGCTCGCGACGGCGACGCCTGGGGCGTCGCGGTAGCGAGCCGGTTCCTGGCCGTCGGCTCCATCGTGCCCGCCGTCCGGCTCGGCGTCGGCGCCGTGGCGACGCAGTCGCTGGCACGCATCGCCTACGTCGACGAGGTGCTCGGTGCCCTGGAGGCCGGCAGCGATGTCACCGCCGCGCTCGACGCGGCCGTGAGCGCCGACGACGGGCGGGCCGTGCGCCAGGTCGGCGCGGTGGGCTCCGGTGGGGCGGCCACCTTCACGGGTGCCGACTGCCTGGCGTATGCCGGTGGGGTGGCTGCCGGGGACGGGAACACGGCATACGCGATCCAGGGCAACATCCTCACCGGCCCCGAGGTGGTGGCGGCGATGGAGCGGGCCTGGCTCGATTCCGCAGCGCAGCGTCTCGACCACCGACTCGTGGCTGCGCTCCTCGCCGGCGACGCCGCCGGTGGCGACGCGCGCGGACGCCAGAGCGCGGCCCTCCTCGTCCGGGCGCCGGGAGCCGGCTACGACCACGGCGGCGTCCTCGCCGACCTGCGCGTCGACGACCACCCTGATGCCCCGCACGAGCTGGCCCGCATCCACCGCCTGGCGACCCTGTACTTCGGCGAGGCCGAGGGCGTCGTTCCGCTCGAGGGAGACCTGCTGGTCGAGGTGGCTGGTCATCTCGAGGCCCTCGGGCACGGCGGTCCGGACGTCGCTTTGGCCCTGGAGTCGTGGATGTCCGAGACGAACCTCGAGAACCGACGCTCGCCCGGGGGGATCGACGGCCGCGTGCTCGAGGAGCTGCGGACGGCGGCTGCCCGCCTCCGGCTTCCCGACTGACGTCAGGCGAACCGGGAGGCGTTGCCGGCGCCCACCCGCACGACCTCCGCCGTGCCGCCCGAGAAGTCGACGACCGTCGTCGGCTCGGTGCCGCACTCGCCGGAGTCGAGCACGAGATCGACGAGGTGGTCGAGGGCCTCCTTGACCGTCCAGCCGTCGCTCATCGGGTCGCTCTCCCCGGGCATGATGAGCGTCGAGGAGAGCAACGGTTCACCGAGCTCGGCGAGCAGGGCGCGCACGACGGGGTGCTCGGGAATCCGCACGCCGACCGTGCGCTTCTTCGGGTGCTGGAGGCGCCGTGGAACCTCATGGGTCGCCGGCAGGATGAACGTGAACGGACCCGGCGTCGACGCCTTGACCGCGCGGAAGACGGAGTTGTCGACGTGGACGAGCTGACCCAGCTGCGCGAAGTCACGGCAGACGAGCGTGTAGTGGTGCCGGTCGTCGAGCCTGCGGATCTCCTGGATCCGGTCCTTCCCGGCCTGGTTGCCCACCATCGCGCCGAGGGCGTACCCGGAGTCCGTCGGGTAGGCGATCAGCCCCCCGTCGCGCAGCACGGCGACGGCCTGGGCGATCGCTCGGGGCTGCGGGTCCACCGGGTGCACGTCGAGGTAGCGGGCCATGGCCACACGATAGGGGGCGCAGACCACGTGGCTCAGGGGCGCCGGAGGCCCCGGTTCCACAGCTCGACCGTCTGCACCACCCAGAACAGGGCGAAGAGCACGATGAGGACGACCTCCACCCAGAACACCAGCGATGTCGAGCCGGTCGCGAGGTTGATCACCACCGTGGCGGAAAGGGTGGTGAACATGCCGATCGCGATCAGCCGGTAGACCGCCACGTACCGGTTCCGTTGGGGCGGCAGGGTCTCCTGCCGGATCGACTGCTGCACATCCCGGGCGTTGAACCACACGACCGCCACGATGGCGAGGAACATCGGCACGGCGGCAGCGCCATGGCCGCGGCGCAGGAAGCTCTCGCGGTCGACGACGAACCAGACGACGCCGGCACCGAGCACCAGCACCGTCAGCAGGAGCCCACCTCGCGTCCACGCGCTCATGGCGGAGAGTGCCCCTTCGCGGCGGGCGATGAAGAGCGCGACCAGGCCGACCACGGCACCGGTCACGAAGAGTGCCGGCAGGGCGTTCGCCACGGTGCTGGGGATGTCGGAGCTGGCGAGGGGTGCCGAGCGACAGGTCCCGGCATCCTGGGTCGGGATGAACGCCACGCCGGGGGCGAGCATGCCAGCGAAGTTCATCAGCACGTCCTCCGCGTCGGTGTTTCCCTTGAGTGCGATGAGGGAGACACCCATCGCGACGAGGACACCGACGAGCACGGGCCCGACCGGGGTGTGGAAGTACGCGCTGATCGAGGGCTGGAGGCAGCCCGCCGCCTGTACCTCCAGGGCCACGGACACGAAGAGCAGCAGGACGAGGGCGGCGAGGGCGATGCGGAGGTAGTTGTAGGTCTTGACGGCCGCGCTCGCGGGGTCGGGCTCCATGGCGGTCACTCCTTCCACTCGCCGGGCAGGGCGTGCAGCCGCCCGAGACGCCGGTCAGGCCTCGTGCATGTCGATGGGCGCACCTCGCTGGACGGTGCGGGACACCGTGCACAGCCGGTCCCGGGTCTGCTCGATCGCCCGTGGGAGCCGCTCACGCGCCCGGTCGCCGGCCTGGCCCTCCGGAAAGCGGACCCGAAACGTCACCTCGATGTCGGTGAGGTGGTTCTCGGCGCCGTCGCGCACCTTCTCCCCCTCCGACGTCACGTCGAACTGCACCGGCTCGGCGATCCGACTCGTGATGAAGTCGACGTCCGTCGCACTGCACGCCGCCATCGCCGTGAGGAACAGCTCGACCGGGGTGAAGTCTGCCGACTCGCCTCCCCCGCCCACGCTCATCACTCCGCCCCTGACGTTGGTCACGAGGTAGGTGCCCTTGTGCGTTCGGGTCATCGTCACGCTGCGGTGGCCGAGGCCCGTGCCGCCGGTCTCGGTCTGCGGAGCCATCAGGCGCCCCATCTCTCGTCGAGCGCGCGGACGACGGTGAGGTCGCGCCAGGTCGTGGTCCGGCCCGTGATCCGTTCGATCCGGGCGTTGGTCAGGGAGCTCCGGTGGAAGGGGATGGTGAGCTCGGCGAGCACGTGGGAGCCGAGGGCGCGGGCGCGCTCCCCCGGCCGGTCCCAGGCGTCGAGCTCGGCCGCGGCGTCGGCCGGGACCTCGGCGTCCGCGAGCGCGACATAGCGCTTCGCCCCGGCCTCCAGCAGGGGCGGGACGCCGTCGACCGCCTCGACGGCCGAACGCAGCTCTGTCGGGGTGCGCACGATGGCCCGCACGTCGAAACCGGCCCACTGGCCCAGGACGCGGGAGAGCTCCACCGATACCGCTCTGGCCGACCGGAGCGGGGTGCGCAGGAACACGTTTCCCGACTGGATGTACGTCGCGACCTCGGTGAAGCCGGCCGCCTCGAGCGCCGCCCGCAGCTCAGCCATCTTCACGAACCGTCCGCTCACGTTGACGGCCCGGAGGAAGGCGACGTAGGACGGCATACCGCTCATCCTGTCATCGGGATGGGACAGTGACGTATGCCGCCAGCGCCCGAGCCGCAGGGCCGCCTCGTGCTCGTCCGTCATGGCGAGACGGAGTGGAGCCGTACCGGTCAGCACACCGGAACGACGGACATCCCACTCACCGACGACGGCGAGCGGGACGCGCGACTCCTGGGGGCTCGACTGACGGGGTTCGCCTTCGACCTGGTGCTCGCCTCACCGCTCTCGCGCGCCCGCCGCACCGCCGAGCTGGCCGGCTTCACGCCTCAGCTGGACGAGGACCTCGTGGAGTGGGACTACGGCGGCTACGAGGGACGGACGACCAAGGAGATCCGCGAGACCCTCGGCGACCCCACCTGGACCGTCTTCGACGACGGCGTCACCGCGGGCGCGACCCCCGGCGAGACGGTGGAGGAGGTGGCTGCCCGCGCGTCACGGGTGCTGACCCGCGTGTCGGATGCCGTCCAGCAGCACGACGTGGCGCTGTTCGCGCACGGGCACTACCTGCGGATCCTCGCCGCGACGTTCCTTCGTCAGGATGCCCGTTTCGGCGCGCACCTCCTGCTCGACGCCGGCGCGGTCTGCGTGCTGGAGCACGAGCGTGGTGAGCCGGCCATCCGGTCGTGGAACGAGACGCCCGCCGGGCGCGCGGGGCACGACGTACAGGTCAGCGCTCCAGGCCCGGCGACTGGATGACGGACAGGACGTTTCCCGAGGGGTCCGTGAACCAGGCGATCAGCGGGCCGCCGCCTCGGAAGACGCCCTTCTCATCGGTCTCGGTCTCGGTGCCCTCGTAGCGCTCGAACGCCACACCACGCTCGGTGAGGGCGTCGACCGTCGCCTCGACGTCGTCGACGGGGAAGTTGAGCACCGTGTAGGTCGCGGGTTCGTGGTCGGGCTTGGGGTAGAGCAGGACCGGCCGGTCACCGCCCAGGCGCAGGACGAGCATGCCCATGTCGCCCTCCTCCACCCGCACCCCGAGCGCCTCGCCGTAGAACCGCCGAGCCTCATCGAGGTCCTTGACCGCGATGCCACTGAACGCCTTCGAGCTCCCGAGCATGCCCACCTCCCGTTGTCGTCCCCCCAGTGAAGCGGATCACGGCGTCTGCGTCACCCCCGCCGGCGCCCGTCCGCGCGTGGGCGCCCTCTCAGGGCAGCGGCCAGGTGTGCACCGGTTCGTTGCTGTCCATGTGGACGGCATACACCTCCAGCATCCGGCGCAGGGCCTCCCGGCGGTCCATGCCCGAGTCCTCGAAGGCCCGCACCGCGCGCGTCGACCACTCGGCCCCGTTGACGCCGGTCTTGCAGCGGCCCTCGACGACGCCGAGGTAGCGGTCGCGCACCGCGTCGGAGACACCCCACTGGCCCAGTCCCTCGTGGGCCAGTGGAAGGAGGTGGCGCAGGACCAGCTCGTCGGCGGAGAGCTCGCCGAACCCCGGCCAGTAGAGCCGCGCGTCGATGCCGTCACGGGCGGCTCGACGGAAGTTCTCGGCGCACGCCGCGAAGCTCATCTTCGTCCACACCGGCCTGTCCTCGTGGGCGAGCATCCTCATCGCGCCGTAGTAGAACGCGGCGTTGGCGAGGACGTCGACGATCGTCGGACCGGCCGGAAGGACGCGGTTCTCGACGCGCAGGTGCGGCTTGCCGCCGACGATGTCGTAGATCGGACGGTTCCACCGGTAGATCGTGCCGTTGTGCAGCCGCAGCTCGGCCAGCTGGGGCGCGACCCCCGCCTCGAGCTTCGCCATGGGGTCCTCGTCGCTCGTCTCGGCGAGGAGGGTCGGGAAGTAGCGGACGTTCTCCTCGAACAGGTCGAAGATCGAGGTGATCCAGCGTTCGCCGAAGAAGACGCGGGGGCGGACACCCTGGTTCTTGAGCTCGACGGGGCGGGTGTCGGTCGCCTGTTTGAAGAGCTCGATCCGGGTCTCGGCGTGGAG
Source organism: uncultured Nostocoides sp. (assembly GCA_937907685.1). GTDB lineage: Bacteria > Actinomycetota > Actinomycetes > Actinomycetales > Dermatophilaceae > Fodinibacter. The sequence goes on along the minus strand of CALCXF010000118.1, from coordinate 23,329 downwards.
GCGCTTGCCGAAGAAGAAGGGCGAGTTGGCCGCGAGCGAGACCTGTGGTGCCGAGAGCGCCTGCGCGGCGTTCCAGTGCGCGGCGAACTCCGCCGGGGCGACCTGGAGGTGGAGCTGGACCGACGTGCACGCGGACTCCGGCGCGATGGAGTCGCAGTAGGTGGCCACCCGCTCGCCGGTGGGCCCCTCGATGTCGAGGTAGATGTCCTCTCCCCGGGCGACGAAGATGGAGTCGTTGAGTGCGGTGTAGCGGTTGTTCCGGCTGATCCACTCGCCCTCGTAGTGCTCCGGCATGATGGTGGGGAGGATGCCGATCGCCACGATCTTGGAGCCGACGGCTCGCGCGGCACGGTCGGCCCGGTTGAGGCTGTCCCGCAGCTCCGTCTCGAGCTCCAGGGCGGCGTCACCGGGGAGCGGGCGGGGCGGCACGTTGAGCTCGATGTTGTACCGGGCGAGCTCGGTCTGGTAGTCCTCGTCGGCGATCGCCGCCAGGACCTCGGCGTTGTGGAAGTGCGGCTGCTGCGAGGCGTCGACGAGGTTGAGCTCGATCTCCAGCCCGGTCATCGGTCGGTCGAACTCGAACGAGCTCGTGTTGAGCATCCTCTCGAAGACGTCGAGGTTCTGGCGCACCTTCTCGCGGTAGCGCTGGCGCTCCTCGCGGCTGTAGCTCTGCGCGCTGACCTCTGCTCCCATGCCGCGACCCAACCACATCGCGATCTGCAGGGAAACCCGGAACCCGCGTTTCGGTCACGGGCCGTGTCGCACCCCTCTCCTAGCGTGGGCCACGTGCGGCTGATCCACACCTCCGACTGGCACCTCGGCCGGGCGTTCCACCAGGTGGGGCTGCTCGACGCCCAGGCCGCCTACCTCGACCACCTCGTCGAGATCGTGCGCGCGGAGCGGGTGGACGCGGTGCTCGTGAGCGGTGACCTCTACGACCGGGCGATGCCGTCCCCGGACACCGTCGACGTCCTCTCCGACGCCCTCGTGCGGCTCGTCGACGCCGGCGCACAGGTCGTCCTCTCCAGCGGGAACCACGACTCGGCGATCCGGCTCGGGTTCGCCGCCGGGCTGCTCGAACGCGCGGGTCTGCACATCCGCACCTCCGTCAGCGACGTGGGACGGCCGGTGGTGCTCGGTGAGGTCGCGGTCCACCCACTCCCCTACCTCGAGCCGGCTCTCGCCGCCGACGCCCTGGGGGCGGCCGAACGCACCCACGCCGGTGTCATGCGGGCCGCCATGGCCAGGGTGCACGCAGACGCCGCGGGTCGTGGCGGCCGCACGGTCGTCATGGCTCACGCCTTCGTGCTCGGCGGGATGAGCAGCGAGTCCGAGCGTGACATCTCCGTCGGTGGGGTCGCCGGGGTGCCGCCTGAGGTCTTCACGGGCGTCGACTACACCGCCCTGGGTCACCTCCACGGCCGTCAGGAGGTCGCCGAGCGGGTGCGCTACAGCGGGTCCCCCGTCGCCATGTCGTTCGGGGAGTGGCGGCACACCAAGGGCAGCCTGCTCGTCGACCTCTCCGGCCCCGAGGTCGTCGTCGACCACATCGCGGCGCCCGTCCAGCGACCCCTCGCCGTACTCCGCGGAACCCTCGAGGAGCTCCTGGCCGACCCCAGCCACGCAGCGGCCGAGGCGGCGTGGTGCCAGGTGACCCTCACCGACCCGGTGCGTCCCCTGGGGGCGATGGACCACGTTCGGCGCCGCTTCCCGCACACCCTCGAGCTGCGGTTCGACCCCGAGGGGGCGGACGTGCCGCTGCGTCCGTACACCACCCGCACCGCGACTCGCTCCGACATCGAGGTCTGCTGCGACTTCCTCACGCACGTCCGTGGCGGTCGAGAGGCCACCGAGGAGGAGCGGTCCCTGGTCCGGGAGGCCGTCGAGGCGAGCCGGCTCGAGCGACGGGTCGCCGATGACGAAGGAGTGGTGCGCGGTGAGGACATCCCCGACCCCTCCCGGTCCGTGGGGGCCGCATGAGGGTGCACCGGCTGGAGATCGAGGCGTTCGGGCCGTTCGCCGAGCGCGTGGTGGTCGACGTCGACGCCCTCTCCGCCGAGGGGCTGTTCCTCATCCACGGTCCGACGGGCTCCGGCAAGACGAGCCTGCTCGATGCCATCTGCTTCGCCTTGTACGCCGACGTGCCGGGCGCTCGCTCCAGGCGCGGCCTGCGCAGCGACCACGCCGAACCGAACGCCGTGCCGCGGGTCACCCTCGAGCTCACCGCAGGCGAGCGCCGGTTCCGGATCGTGCGTTCGCCGGAGTTCCACCGCCCCAAGCGGCGAGGCACGGGCCTGTCCAAGGTACAGCCGTCGGTCACCTTGGAAGAGCGCACCGGCGGCCGGTGGCAGGTGCGCAGCACTCGTCACGACGAGGTCGCCGACGTCGTCCAGGACGTCCTGGGCATGGGCATGGGGCAGTTCGCCAAGGTCGTGCTGCTGCCGCAGGGCGAGTTCGCCGCGTTCCTGCGGGCGACCCCCGAGGACCGGCGGGAGGTGCTCGAAAGGCTGTTCGACATCACCGCGTTCGCCGACGTGGAGGCCTGGCTCGCCGAGGAGCGTAGAGCTGCGGGTGCAGGTCTGGACCTGGCGCGCGGCGCCCTGACCCATGTACTTGCGAGGGTCGAGGACGTTCTCGCCGACGCCGGACCCGGGCCGGCGGTCGGCGTTCATCCGGGGTGGGAGGGGTCGTCCTCGCTCGGTGAGCTCCCGGCGGAGTCCGCGCCTGGTCTGCTCCGGGAGGTCGCCGAGGTGCTCAGCGCGCGGATGACCTCGACGATGGCGGAGTTCGACGCGGCAGCGGGACTCGAACACGCGGCCGGCGACGCACTGGCTCGTGCCCGGACCGTCGACGAGCATCGCCGTCGCGGCACCCGGGCCTTGGAGAGGCTCGCCGCCCTGGCAGAGCAGTCGGCCGGCCACGAGGTGCAGGTGCGGATCCTCGCCGAGGCCCAGCGGGCCGCTGCCCTGAGCGGTCACCTCGCCGCCCACGCCCGGACGGTGGTTGCCGAGTCCGCCAACGCCGGGCGGGTCGTGGAAAGTCTGCGCGCGCTCACCCGGGCCGGCCTTCCTGGCACCGTGCTCGCCGAACTGTCCGACTCCGGCAGCGACGTCGTGTCCCGGGTCGCTGATCAGGTCCGCGCCCTCGACGACACGGTGACCGCCGTGGCGCGCGAGCTCGATGACGCCCGAGACCGCACCCGCCGCCGCGACGAGCTCGCCGCACGCGCCACGGAGGTCACCGAGCGCACCGACGTGCTGGCGGCCCGGCTCGCCCACGCCGAGGCCGAGCAGCGGAGGCTCGGGGAGGACGTCGAGGGACTGGCGGCGTCGGGCGCCCGGGTCGCCGAGCTCGAGCTGCGTCTGGCGACGGCGAAGGAGCGGCTGGGACTTCTCGACCTCGCCGAGGACGACGAGGCCGGCGCCACGTCGTTGCGTCCTCGGCGCGACCAGCTCCGCGACGCCGCGCTCGACCGGCGCTCCGAGCTGCTCGACCTCCGGCAGCGCCGGCTGGACGGGATCGCGGGCGAGCTGGCCAGCCGACTCACGGACGGGGATCCCTGCCCGGTCTGTGGCGCACGAGAGCACCCCCGGGCCGCCAGCGTGACGGATGCCGTCGCAGCCGCGGACATCACGGCGGCCGAGGCTCGCCATGACGATGCCGAGCGCGAGCTGCGTGCCGCCGACGCCGCGCTCCAGCAGCTCACCACCCGTGCGGACACGCGGCGGCGGAGCCTCGGCATGGCATCACGTGCCGACCTCGAGGCGGCCGAACACGACGCCGCCGTGCTGGTCGACGGTGCGCGGGCCGCCGCGTCGGCGCACACGCTGGCCGTCGCCGAGCTGACCACCGTCACGCGGGCCATCGACCGCCACCGGCAGGAGCTGACGGCGGTCCTCGCCACGGCCGAGTCGCTCACGGTCCTGCTCACCGAGCTCGCCGCCCAGGAGACCGCTGCCGGCAGACGGCTTGCTCGGCTCCGAACACGGCACGCCCGGTGTCCCTGCGCGTCCGACGACCCGGCCGAGCACGCTCGGGTGGGCGAGGCCCTCACTCGGCACCGTGGTCTCGTGGCCGAGCTGGCAGCCGCGACGGCACGCACGACGGAGGCCGAGGCCGCGCTCCGGCAGGCCGCGATGGCGGCGGGCTTCGAGGACAGCGCGTCGGCCTCGGATGCCCTGCGCCACGCCGCGGACTGTGACCGAATGAGGAACGAGGTCGCGGCTCACCTCGAGGAGCTGGCGGCGTCGCGGGCCGTCGTCGAGGAGATCGATGTCGTCGAGGCCCTCGCCGCCGACCCGCCCGACATCGCCGCCCTCGAACGCCGGGCCCGTGAGGCGCGCGAGGCGCTCATGACGGCGGCTGCCGCTCAGGACGAGGCGGCCCGGGCGCTGCGCGGCCTGGAGCGCCTGCTGCCCTCCGTCGACGACGCGTGCCGGGAAGTCGCCACCGCGGCAGTTCGGGACGCCCGGGTCCGAGACCTCGCCGACACGACCAGCGGCATCGGTCCCGACAACACCCTGCGGATGCGGCTGACGGCATACGTTCTCGCCTCCCGGCTCGAGAAGGTGGCGACGCTGGCCAACGAGCGCCTAGGCGTCATGGGCGGGGGCCGCTACGTCCTGGAGCACTCCGACGAACGTGCGGCACGGGGAGCCCGGTCGGGACTCGGCCTGCGCGTCCTCGACCAGTGGACCGGACGCGCCCGCGACACGGCCTCCCTCTCGGGTGGGGAGTCGTTCATGGCCTCGCTGGCGCTCGCCCTGGGGCTCGCCGACGCGGTCCGCGAGGAGGCCGGCGGTTTCGATCTCGGCACCCTCTTCATCGACGAGGGGTTCGGCAGCCTCGACGACGACAGCCTCGAGCAGGTGCTCACCGTGCTCGACGGACTGCGCGAGGGCGGGCGTGCGGTGGGCGTCGTGAGCCACGTTGCGGACCTTCGCGCGCGCGTCACCCACCAGGCGGTCGTCCACAAGGGAGCGGCCGGGAGCACCGTCGAGGTCCGCATCGGCGGCGCGGCGGCCGGCACCGCCGCCTGAGCCGTTCAGCGACGATGCCGCCGGGTGGAGCGCGGCGGACCAGGCGTCAGTCCTCGAACGCCTCCGGTGAGGGGCACGAGCACACGAGGTGTCGGTCGCCGTACGCGCCGTCGATCCGACGCACGGGGGGCCAGTACTTCGCCGTGGGCTCCACGCCGCTCGGAAAGGCCGCCGCGCGGCGGTCGTAGGCGTGGTCCCACGCCCCGACCAGCGCCTCAGCGGTGTGGGGGGCCCCGCGCAGGACGCTCTCGGCGGCCCCCACCGCGCCCGAGCCCACCTCGTCGATCTCCCGTCGGATCTCGATCATGGCGTCGCAGAACCGGTCGAGCTCGCCCCGGTCCTCGCTCTCGGTGGGCTCCACCATGAGCGTTCCCGCCACCGGGAAGGACATCGTCGGGGCGTGGAACCCGTAGTCGATGAGCCGCTTCGCGACGTCGTCGACGGTCACTCCGCTCTCCTTCGTGATACCGCGCAGGTCGAGGATGCACTCGTGGGCGACGAGGCCGTCCACGCCCGAGTAGAGAACCGGGTAGTGGTCGCGCAACCGGGCCGCCACGTAGTTGGCGTTGAGCACGGCGATCTCGGTCGCTCGCCGGAGGCCCGGGCCACCCATGAGACGGACGTAGGCCCACGAGATCGGCAGGATGCTCGCCGAGCCGTACGGCGCCGCGGACACCGGGCCGACACCGCTCTCCGGCCCCGCGGCGTCGTCGAGGGGGTGGTTGGGGAGGAAGGGGGCCAGGTGTTCCCGGCAGGCAACCGGTCCCACACCCGGTCCCCCACCGCCGTGTGGGATGCAGAAGGTCTTGTGGAGGTTGAGGTGTGAGACGTCCGCCCCGAACTTCCCGGGGCGTGCGACGCCGACGAGCGCGTTGAGGTTCGCGCCGTCGACGTACACCTGTCCGCCGGCGTCGTGCACCAAGGCGCACAGGTCGGTGATGGTGTCCTCGAAGACGCCGTGCGTCGACGGGTAGGTCACCATGATCGCCGCCAGGGCCTCGCGGTGCTGCTCGACCTTGGCCTTGAGGTCGTCCATGTCGACGTTGCCGGTCACGGGGTCCGTCTTGACGACGACGACGCGAAGTCCCGCCATGACGGCACTCGCGGCGTTGGTGCCGTGAGCACTGGACGGGATGAGGCAGACGGTGCGCTGCTCGTCACCTCGGGAGCGGTGGTACGCCGCGATGGCGAGCAGCCCGGAGAGCTCCCCCTGCGACCCGGCATTGGGCTGGAGCGAGACGGCGTCGTATCCGGTGATCCGGCACAGCCAGCCACTGAGCTCGTCGACCAGCCCTCGGATCCCCCGCGTCTGCTCGTGGGGGGCGAACGGATGGATGTGCGCGAACTCCGGCCAGGTGACGGCGACCATCTCGGTCGTGGCGTTGAGCTTCATCGTGCAGGACCCGAGGGGGATCATCCCCCGGTCGAGGGCGAAGTCCCGGTCGGCGAGCCGCCGGAGGTAGCGCAGCATCGCCGTCTCGGAGTGGTGGGCGCTGAAGACGGGGTGGGTGAGGTAGCTCGAGGTGCGACGCAGCGCCTCCGGCCAGTCGGGCAGCGCCTGCTCGACGCCCTCCGGTGGGGCGACGCCGAAGGCGGTCGCCACGCGCCCCAGGTCGGCCAGGTCCGTCGTCTCGTCGACGCTCAGCTGCACGGTGTCCCCGTCCACCTTCCAGAGGTTGACGCCCTCGGCGAGCGCGGTGGCGACGACCTCGTCGGCCCGTCCGGGCACCCGAACCCTCACGGTGTCGAAGACCGGGCCTTCTACGACCCGGGCGCCACCGGCGCGCAGGGCGTCTCGCAGCGTGCTGAGGTGGGCGTGCGCCCGCAGCGCGATCGCCCGGAGACCGGCCGGGCCGTGGTAGACGGCATACATGCTCGCCATGACCGCGAGCAGCACCTGCGCAGTGCAGATGTTCGACGTCGCCTTCTCGCGCCGGATGTGCTGCTCACGGGTCTGCAGCGCGAGCCGGTATGCCGGTGCCCCCACCGCGTCGACGGACACCCCGACGAGCCGGCCGGGCATGGTGCGCTCGAGCCCCTGCCGCACGCTGAGGTAGCCGGCGTGAGGCCCGCCGAAGCCCATCGGCACCCCGAACCGCTGGGTGGTCCCCACCGCGATGTCGGCACCCCACTCCCCCGGCGGCGTGGCCAGGGTGAGCGCGAGGAGATCGGCAGCGGCGGTCACCAGCGCACCGGCGTCGTGGGCAGCCGCGGTGAGCGCCGAGAGATCGTGCAGGACCCCGTCCATGGCCGGGTACTGCACGAGGACGCCGAAGACCTCGGCGCCATCGGCAGCCGCCCGCAGGTCCTCCGCGGAGGTGACCCCATGGAGCTCGGCGACGACGACGGGGATGCCGAGGGGCACTGCCCGCGTGCGGACCACACCCAGGGTCTGGGGAAAGACCGCCTCGTCGACGACGAGCACCGCGTCGGCGGCGGCCTTCGACGACCGACGCATGAGCGTCATCGCCTCGGCCGCCGCGGTGCCCTCGTCCAGCAGCGAGGCTCCGGCGATGGGCAGGCCGGTGAGGTCGCTGACGACGGTCTGGAAGTTGAGGAGGGCCTCCAACCGGCCTTGCGAGATCTCGGGCTGATAGGGGGTGTACGCCGTGTACCAGGCAGGGTTCTCGAGGACGTTGCGCTGGATGACGGCGGGCGTCACCGTGCCGTAGTAGCCCAGCCCGATCATCGACGTGAGCACCCGGTTGCGGGCGGCCACCTCCCGCAGCTCCTCGAGCACGGCCACCTCCGAGGCGGCCGGCTCGATGTCGAGGGCTTCCGCCCCCCGGATGCCCCCGGGCACGGCCGTCTCGATGAGGTCGGCGAGCGAGGAGCGTCCGACGGTGGACAGCATCCCGGCCACGTCCTCCTCGCGCGGCCCGATGTGGCGGCCGGCGAAAGCGGGCAGCTCGGTCGTCTCAGTGGTGTCGGTGGTTCGGTCGGACGCGGTGATCTGGGTGGTCGCGGTGCTCACGGCGCTCCTCAGGGCAGACGGCGGTGACGCCTCCCCCTCTGTCACGGCCGGCGGAGGGCCGGTGCTCCAGAGGTGCCTGTCCCGTGTGGTCCTTTGCGCCTGAGAGGTTCCGGGGAGGTTTGCCCCTTCGGCGCCCCGACGGTGCGTCGGGGACTCTCCCACACGGTGTGAGCGGCGGGGACAAATCTAACACCGGGCGGCGGCCCCGTGGGCGTCTGCCGACACCTCCGGACATGCGTCACGAGGCACCGCACGGGTGCGTCGGCTGCTCCGTCAGCGGGTCACCGGGTCAAGCGAGACGAGCAGCGCGACGAGCACCCAGCTCGTCACCGGGTCGGGGTTCGGCACTGCCCACCGGCTCGGGCTCGGCGCGCTCACTGGGGAGGTTCGAGAGCTCACCCTCGACCTCTCGCCAGACCTTGCCGACGGCGATGCCGAACACGCCCTGGCCACCCTGCAGCAGGTCGATGACCTCGTCGTTCGAGGTGCACTCGTAGACCGAGGCGCCGTCGCTCATGAGGGTGATCCCGCCCAGGTCCTCGATCCCCCGCGCGCGCAGGACGGAGATCGCGCCCCGGATCTGCTGCAGCGACACCCCGGTGTCCAGGAGGCGCTTGACGACCTTGAGCACGAGGATGTCGCGGAACCCGTAGAGCCGCTGCGTGCCCGACCCACCGGCCGGACGTACCGAGGGTTCGACCAGACCGGTGCGAGCCCAGTAGTCGAGCTGGCGGTAGGTGATGCCGGCAGCCTTGCAGGCGGTGGGGCCGCGGTAGCCGACCTCCTCGTCGAGCTCCGGGAGGTCACCGGTGAACAGCATGCCCTGCGCGGGGACCGGGCCGGCCCCGGACCTCTGCGCCTCTCCCGTGGAGACCACGCCTACCTCCTCGACTCGCCTGTCCAGACGACTGTACGCCCCGGAATGACATGGACGTCACTCTCCGGCCGCGTGTGTGACTGTTGTGACGGTAGGGGCAGGAGTTGCACAGGTCAACGACCGAGGGTGGAGCAGGCGTGCTCCGGCGTGTCGTACGTCAGCTGTCCGTCTCGGTGTCGAAGTCGTCCGCCGAGACCTTGTCGAGGAACTCCTTGAACTTCTCGACCTCGTCGTCGTCGTTCTCGCTCATCTCCACGCCGGCCTCAGCCAGCAGCTCTTCCTCCGCGACGATCTCCGCACCCACCCGCAGCGCGAGCGCGATCGCGTCCGAGGATCGCGACTCGATGTCCGTTCCCCCGGCGGCGGCGCCCCCGTCGAGGTCGAGCATCGCGTGGAAGACCCCGTCCTTGAGGGCGACGATCCGTACCCTCGTGAGCTCGTGTCCAAGCTCGTCGATGACGTTGCGGAGGAGGTCGTGGGTCAGAGGGCGGGGAGGCACGACGCCCTGCTGGGCGTAGGCGATGGCCGTGGCCTCGGCAGCCCCGATCCAGATCGGCAGGTACCGGTCACCGTCGCGCTCGCGCAGGAGCACGATCGGCTGGTTGGTCGGCATCTCGACCCGAACCCCGAGCACGTCCAGGACCTTCACCCCCTCACCGTACCCCGCCACGTCGGGAGCCGGTCGACCCCCGGGGCCCAGCCACTCGCACCGGGGCTCGTCACGATCCGGGTCGGCCGGGAAAGCGCGCCAGGCCTCCTCGGACGAGGGCCGCGTGGAGGGTCAGGCAGAGGTGGGCCACGTCGGCGGCCTGGCGCTCTGCGTCGGGTCCTCGACGAGTTCCCACGGCCTGCTCGACGAGCCCCACCTCACGGTCCGCGGCCGTCCGGAACGGCCGAAGGTGACGGGCCTCGATGCCGTACGCCGCCAGACCCGCCGCCGCGTGGCAGACCTGGAGGTCCGGTTCGCCGTAGAGCCCGTCGGAGGGATGCAGCAGACCGGACGAGGTGAGGTCGGCGACCACGGTGGGCTCGAGGCCGGCGGCCCCAGCCAGCTCGGCAGCGGTGAGCCGCAGGTCGCGGCGGCTCGCGAGCTGGGTGACGGTCGGCACGGTCGGGTCCGGTGCAGGCGCCGGCGGACGCGGCCGGCCGTCCGCCTCGCCACTTGGGGTCAGCCCGCGGTCGAGACCGTCGAGAGCGTCCTTGATGACCTTGAGCGGCCAGAAGAGGTCGCGCTGCGCCCGCAGCACATAGCGGAGACGCTCGACGTCGCGGGTGGTGAACTGGCGGTAGCCGGAAGCGGTTCGCGCCGGCGTGACGAGCCCCTCCGCCTCCAGAAAGCGAACCTTGGAGATCGTGATGTCCGGGAACTCCTCCGCGAGCTCGTGGACGACCGCGCCCACGGTCAGCGGGCGTGACCGCACATCCGGGGTCACGGCCCGGGTCAGGCCTGGCTCGCGTAGAAGACGAGGCGGAACTTGCCGATCTGGACCTCGTCGCCGGTTCGGAGGACCGCTTCGTCGACGAGCTCGCGGTTGACGTAGGTGCCGTTCAACGAACCGACGTCGCGGACGACGAAGCCATCCGGCGTCCGCACGAAGATGGCGTGCTTGCGGGACACCGTGACGTCGTCGAGGAAGATGTCGCTCTCCGGGTGACGCCCGGACATCACCTCGTCGTCGTCGAGGAGGAAGCGTGCCCCGGTGTTGGGGCCGCGCAGGACGACGAGCAGGGCCGTTCCTGGGCGGAGCGCCTCGACGGTGGCGAGGTCGGCCTTGGTGAGGACGTGCTCGGCCTCGTGGACCGCATCGGCGCGCTCGGCTCCCTCGACGGCCTGCAGCCGCATCGTCGTCGGCTCGGGCACGGCGCCGGGAGCGTTCTCGCGCTCGTCACTCATCTCCACATCAGCCTTCCGTCGTCGGGTGCTGCGAGGTCACACCCTATTTCACGCCACTGTGCTTGCCCAGCCCCGCACTGGCGCCGCCTCCTCAGGAGCGCGGCTCAGGAGAGCTGGGAGGTGTAGGCGTCGACGTCGAGCAGGGCGTCGGCCGCCCCGGCGTCGGCCGGGCGGATCTCGTACATCCAGCCCTCGCCGTAGGGGTCGGAGTTGACGAGCTCCGGCGTGGCGTCCAGGGCGCCGTTGACGGCGGTCACCTCGCCGGACACCGGTGCGTACAGGTCGCTGACCGACTTGGTGGACTCCACCTCTCCGCAGGTGTCTCCCGCGGCGACGGTGTCACCCACCGCCGGGAGACTGACATAGACCACGTCCCCGAGAGCCTCCTGCGCGAACGACGTGATGCCCACGCGCAGAACCTCGCCGTCCGCTCGCACCCACTCGTGCTCGGCGGTGTAGCGGAGACCGGCAGGGTAGTCGAGGTCGCTCATGTCACTCCTAGGTGGGACCGCGGTGTCGGTCACGGGGTCGAGGTCGGTACGGGGCGAGCGTACTGAGGGGGGCTCAGGGTGAGCAACGCGTCGATCTCGACCTCGTCACTGATCTGGATGTCGGTCTCTCCGCCGGCTCGGCGCACGGTGGCGGAGACGCCACCGGGGATCTCCATGGCGCCGGCGAGGGTGTTGCCGTCGCCGATGGCCCGGATGACGTACGGAGGCCGGACGACCGTGCCGGACACCGACAGCCCCTCGTCGGCCTGGGTGAACCACGTGTCCGCGACGACCCGGACGTCCCCCACCTGGATCGCTTCGGCCCCGGCGTCCCTCAGCTCCTGGATGGCGTCGAGGACCATGGGCGCGGTGACCTGCCGTTCGGGGTCGCGGACGGTCATGACGACGCCGGGGCCGTGCGCGGGCGCGGTGCCCGCGAGGATGCCGAGGGCCTCCAGGCGCTGCTGTGCGGACCGCTGCGCCTCCTCCTCGTTGGTCGACTGCCCGCGCAGCCGTTCGAGCGACGACTCCAGCTCGCTGATGTCGTCACCGAGGCGGTCGCCGTCGCGGTCGACCCCGGCGAAGATGCGGACGAGCTCGTCCTCGCGCAGGTTCTCCAAGCCCTCGATCGACGTCTGCCGCACCTGCGCGATGATGGCGAAGCCCAGGGCTCCGGCCAGGAGCATGGCGAGAGCGTTGGCCCGGGTGGCCCGGGGCGCGCCGGCGCGGAGCAGTCGGTGCCACGCGCGTCTCGGGTCTCTCGCAGCCTGGGGTCCCGGTTCTCCCTCCGGCGGTTCGTGCTCTGCCTCCGGCGGCCCGGGCTGTGCCTCGCGCGGTTCGTGCTCTGCCTCCGGCTCCGGCTCCGGCTCGAGCCGCGCATCCTGCGGTTCGCGGGTGCTCATGCGTCGAAGAGGTGCCGCCGGATGGCGGCGACGTTCGAGAAGATCCGCACGCCGAGGACGACGATGACTCCCGTGGAGAGCTGGCTCCCGACGCCCAGCTTGTCTCCCAGGAACACGATGAAACCGGCGACCACGACGTTGAAGAGGAACGACACGACGAAGACCTTGTCATCGAAGATCCCGTCGAGGATCGCCCGCAGGGCACCGAACACGGCGTCGAGCGCAGCGATGACGGCGATGGGGAGGTAGGGCTGGAGCCACACCGGAACAGCGGGTTGCAGGAGGAGCCCGATGACCACGCCCAGGGCGAGGCCGAGGGTCGGGATCACGGCGAGCTCCTCTCCGCAGGGGTGGGTGGCGTGCCGGTCGGCGACGTCGTGGCGTCCTCAGTATCACCGGTCGTTGCGTAGCGCGTCATGAGGCCCACCGCTGCCGGAACCGTGAGGTCGTCACGCACCTCCGTGTCCACCCGGACACCGAACGAGCTGCGCAGGGTCGACAGGTACGAGCCACCGGGACCGTCGGCGAACGCCGCCGGGAACCGCTGGGGGTCGCCCAGGGCGGTCACGACGTAGGGTCTCGTCAGCGGACGGAAGTCGACGATGATCGCCGAGCCCGCGAACCGGATGGCCGAGGTGGAGGTCAGGCGCTTGCCGTTGATGCTGATCGCCTCCGCACCCGCCTGCCACATGGCGTTCGTGACGAACTGGAGGTCCTTCGCGAAGACCCGACCCTCGATGACCTCGTCGGACGCCGCTTCGGAGGACTCGTCGGCGCTGGCGCCCGGCGCGTCGTCCAGCGTGAGGGTGAACCCAGGACCCTCCAGCGGCAGCGCACCCACTGTCGCCGCGAGCTCGCGGTTCCGGGCGGCCATGGTGTCGTTCCCCAGCTGATCCGCTTCTGCAGCGCTCACCTCCGCCTGGAGTGCGGCCGCCGTGGCGGCGAGCTGGTCGACCTGGGTGCGGCGCTCCTCGATCTGGCTCACGAGGTCGGCTCGGGCCTTGGCCCGTGGGCTGCTCGCGGCGGTGAGGTGGTAGGAGGCGACACCCACGACGAGCCCGATCAGGACTGCGGCGGCGGCCAGCCGAGGTGAGCGCAGGGACGTGGAGCGCGGCTCCCCCGCCGCCTCGCGCCGGTCCGCGGCCGCCGCGTATCCCGGGTCGAGCGGTCGCTCGAGCATTGTCGTGAGGAGGGTCATCGACGCGTCCGGGCGGCGGTCGGTCGTGGAGGTCGGCGTCACGCCGGCACCGCCCGCCGGCCGCCGACGAGCTGCCGCAGCTGCACGGCATACAGGATGCCGGCGACCCAGTAGAGCGCCGTGCCCCACCAGGCGAAACCCCACCCCACCGGCTCGGCGATGCGCGCCAGGGTGCTGTCGCCGTCGCCCAGGAGGAGCAGCGGAAAGGCGTAGAGGAGGTTGAACGTCGCCGCTTTGCCGGCGAAGTGGACCGGCAGGCCGAGCCAGCCGTGCTGCTTCGCGATGAGCAGGACGACCGCCATGAAGACCTCACGCGCGAAGAGGAGGCCGACGAGCCACCACGGGATGACCTCACGCCAGGCGAGGCCGAGCAGCGTCGAGACGATGTACAGGCGGTCCGCGACGGGGTCGAGGAGCTGGCCCACCCGCGACACGAGACCGTACTGGCGCGCGATCCTGCCGTCGAGGTAGTCGGTGATCCCCGACGCCATGAGAATGCCCAGCGCCAGCCCGTCTCGCTCGGTGAGGATGGCCCACAGGAAGACCGGGACACCGAGCAGCCTGAGCGTGGACAGCACGTTGGGCAGCGTGAGCACCCGGCTGCTCACCTGCTCCTCGGGCGCCCCCGTCGACATGGCGGCAACTCTATGCGCTCACGAGGGGACGGCCCCGCACCGTTCTAGGGTGGTCGCCATGGGTGCTCCCGTGCTCGGTTCCTCCGACGTCCAGCTGCGCCGCGACCGCACGAGCGTCAAGTGGGTCGCCTTCGCTCCGGACGTCCTCCCCCTCTGGGTCGCCGAGATGGACGCCGACCCCTGCCCCGCCGTCGTCGACGCGGTGACCGCGGCGGTGCGCCGCGGAGACACCGGCTACGCCTGGGGGCCGCGCTACGCCGCTGCCGTCGCGCGGTATGCCTCCGCGACGTGGGGCTGGGAGGTCGACACCTCAGCGGCGATGATCGTGCCCGACGTCATGATCGGCGCCGCGGAGCTCCTGCGCCTGCTCACCGACGAGGGCGGGCCGATCATCGTCTCGCCGCCGGTGTACGACGCGTTCTTCGGCTTCGTCGAGGCGATCGGACGCCGCCGCGTCGACGCCCCGCTCGACGCCACGGGCCGACTGGCCCCGGAGGTCCTCGCGTCGGCCTTCGGCGCGGCGACGGCGCGGGGTGAGCGGGCGGCATACCTCCTGTGCAACCCCCAGAACCCCACCGGCACCGTCCACTCCGCCGAGGAGCTCGCCACGCTCGCTGCCCTTGCCGAGGAGCACGGCGTTCGCGTGGTCGCGGATGAGATCCACGCCCCGATCGTGTATGCCGGGGGCCCCGCGTTCACCCCGTACCTCACGGTGCCCGGCGCCGAGCGTGGCTTCTCCGTCTTCTCTCCCTCGAAGGGGTGGAACCTCGCCGGACTGAAGTCGGGGCTCGCGATGGCCGGCCCGGGCGCTGTCGACGACCTCAGGCGGCTGCACGAGGTGCACACCCATGGCTCGTCCCACGTCGGCTCGATCGCCCACATCGCGGCGATGGACGACGGTCGGGAGTGGCTGGCGCAGCTCCTCTCCGAGCTCGACCGCAACCGGGCTCTGCTGGGTCGACTGCTCACCGAGCACCTGCCGATGGTTCGGTGGCGGCCCCAGGACGCGACCTTCCTCGCGTGGCTGGACTGCCGCGAGCTCGGGTTGGGCGACGACCCGGCGGCGGCCTTCCACGCGCGGGGCCGGGTCGCGCTCGGCTCGGGACCGACGTACGGCCCAGTGGATGGGAAGGGGTACGCCCGCCTCAACCTGGCGACGTCGCCGGCGATCGTCACCGAAGCCGTGCGACGGATGGCGTCCGTCGTCGGGTGAGCGGCCCTGCTCCCTACTCCTGCGACGCCGAGGTCGACCCAGGGCCGGGCCTGGGGGCGAAACGGTCCAGCAGCTCGTCGACACGGGTTTCGGCGGCGCCTTCCCCACGACGTGACCTCGTGAACACCGCGAGGAAGGGCTCGCACCGCAGTGACTCCAGCCGCAGGTCGGTCACCGCCCGTACCGTGGCGGTCCGTGGAACGCTCCGCAGGAGCGCGATCTCGCCGAAGGACTCCCCCGGCCCGAGGGTGGTGATGGGCACGCCGTCGCCCACGACCTCAGCCGTTCCCGAGACCACGACGTAGAAGCGGTCCCCCGCGTCCCCTTGCGAGAACACCGGCTGGCCCGCAGGCACGACGGCGTGGTCCAGCTGTCGGGCGATGTCCTCCAGGGCGGGAAGAGGGAGGACGTCGAACAGCGGCACCCCGCGGAGGATCCGCAACTCGCCGTCGCGACGGACCATGACGTCGTCCAGGGCCCGCAACCGGAGCCAGGAGAGCGCGACCGCCACCGGACTCAGCAGCCCGAGGACCACGAGCGCCGTCCGCAGGCCCACGGCCTCCATGACGAGGGGCGTGACGACGGCTCCGAGCCCGACCGAGAGTGCCACCACGCTCTCCACGAGGCCGAAGACACGCGCCATGGCGCGGGTCGGGGAGATCCGGGCGATGAGGGTGAATCCGCCGACGTCGATCAGGGCGTTCCCCGCACCGACGGCGGCCAACATCACCGCAGCGGTCGCCGGCGAGGGAAACAGACCGATGACCACCAGAGGCGCTCCCCAGAGTGCGGCGCCGACCCCGAACCATCGCGCAAGACGAGACGTGCCGACGAGGAGCGAGGCGGCGAAGGAGGCCAGCAGGGCTCCGGCGCCGAGATAGGCGTTGAGGGCCCCCACCCCTGCGTCCCCCAGGTCCACCAGCTCGAGGGCGACGACGACGATGAAGACCGTCACGGCCCCCCGCATGAAGGTCTGGGCCGCGATCAGGCCGAAGAGGAGTCGCAGGCCCGGCTGCGCCCGCACGGCGCGCAGCCCACCGAGGGTCCGCGCGACCGCGCCCTCGGCGTCGCCGACGTCCTCGACGGTGATGGCATCGGGATGGACCCGCGCCATGAGGGCGGCCGACCACCCCGACGCGACGGCGGCCACGACGAGCACCCGTCCGAGCCCTCCGCTCGCGAGGAGGACCGCAGTGATGAGCGGTCCGGCCAGCGTCGCCGCCGAGTCCAGCGCACCACGCACGACGTTGGCACCCGCGAGCTCGCGCGCCGTGCTGCTCAACGACGGCAACAACGCGGAGTGGACCGGCCGGAACAGGACGGCCGCGGCCGACGACAGGGTGATGAGGCCGTACACCGCGAGCGCTGGCCCATCCGCGAGCACCGCCCAGGCTGCCGCCGCGACCGAGACGGCACGAACGACCGAGACCGCGACGAGGACCTTCTCCCGCGGCCAGCGGTCGGCGTACTGGGTGGCCAACGGTGCGACGACGGCGGCCGGAAGCACACGGACGAGCGCCACCACGCCCACCTCCGTGGCTCCACCACGCTGGTAGGCGTAGATGCCGAGGACGACGGTCACGGCCCACTCCGCCGTCCAGGCGCCGAAGAACGCCAGCTGGGCACGGCGGAGCTGGGGGTTTCGCCACGTCGCCACGAAGGCGCCGGCCGCCGCGCGCAGCAGGGCGGCCGATCGACCAGGCGGTGTCGAGGGCGGCATCACAGGAACAGTAGTGAGTCGTCCCCCTGCCGGTGGTGCGGCACGTCGGCGGTTTCCCGGCTCACCACGGCCGGGTCCACAGGTCGCGCGGATCACCGCGCCGGAACACCTGGCGCCAAGCACCGAGCCGCTCGCCCGAGGGCCCCCACAGGACGAGCCGGTAGACGGACGCGAACCGGGCATCCACCACGTCGAGGATTCCGGCTCCCTCGACGAGTGCTGTCACCTTGGACGTGGGGTAGACGTTCGACGCAACGGCGGTGAGCTGCGCCCGCGCAGCTCCGGGCGCGAGCACGAGGAACCGTCCGGTCGTCGCCCGGAAGCCGGCGAGCCGCACCGCGAACGGGTGCCCTGAGCTCTCGACGGGGATGGGACGCAGGGTCTCGAGGTCGACCCGGCGTCGCGGCTCCGGGCCGTCTCCCGCTGCGCGCACCGACCTCAGCAGGGCGCCGTTGGGCAGGTGCGTCTCCACGACGACGACCTGGCCACCCGTGCCCGGATACCTGCCCTGCTCGAGGATGTCACCAGGCACGCTCTTCTCGAGGACGACGGTGTGACGCAGGGATGACGGCTCGAGCCCGGTGCAGGCAGCGACGAAGGGGCCGAGCGCGGTGACCAAGGAGTCGGCTAGCGGGGCGGCAAGATCGGGTAGGCCGAGTCCCGGCACCGTGGCGCCCACCGGTGCGCCGTCGTAGCCGCCGAGCCGCACCCGTAGGGCCGGAGAGACGGGGTAGCTGATCGGCACCCGTGCGACGCCGTCCCGCAGCTGGGCCTCGGTCCACCTGCGGCTCACGTCACCGCCTCGCGCATACGTCACCCAGCGCGAGTACTCGCCGACGAGGACATCGGGCCGGGCCAGGAGGAGGAGGTCCGGCAGGCCCGCCTGCGGGGGTGGTGGCACCACGACGGGGACGACGTCGTCCGAGAACGCGACCCGGTCCCGAAGGAGAGGAATCTCCATGAGCTCGTTCGGTCCGGCTTCCTGAGGCCCGGTCCACAGACGTACGACGGTGCTCGACGCGTCACCTCCCGCAGCTCGGACCACGACGACCCGCCGGGCCGGGAGGTCGTCCGCGAAGAGCACACGCGACGTCGGGGAGATGGTGCGGACCATGTCCAGGACCCCCGCATCGTTCGCCAGACGACCGCGAGCGGGCCAGGTGGCCGTGGAGCGCCAGACCGGGTCACTCGGGCCGGGCGGTGCTGCAACCTGGCCCGATGCCGCGCCCCGGCCCACCTCGCGGACCGCCCAGACCCCCAGCGCGCCCAGGGACACGGCACCTGCACCGCCGAGGACGAGCGACCGCCGACGGACCTGCCGCCGCCGGGTGCCCACGAGCTCCGCCGGGTCCGGCGGGTCGTCGTGGCCACGGAGGACGACGTCGACGGCTTCGGTGAGGTCCCGGTCCAGCAGCCATTCCGCCGGTGCCCAGCCCAGGGCGGCCCGCGCGCCTGTATGGGCCGCCAGGAGACGGGTGCGCACGGCGGACTCCGCATCGCGGACCGGTCCCGGCGGCATCCCGAGGAGGTCGGCCGTCTCGTCGGCGCGGGAGTCCCACAGAGCGCTTGCGGCCAGAACTGCGCGTTCCAGCGGGGCTGCGGTGAGCAGCACCGGCACGAGCGCGGCGACGGACTCGTCGTCGGGCGACGGCACTTCAGACCACGTCCACGCCTCCGTGGCGGGTCCCGCGGTGGGCCCGGTGGCCGGCGCGCGAGTGCCGTGCCGTGTCACCACGCCGAGCGCCGCAGCCAGCACCGACCGCCGAGCCACTGACGCCGGGGAGCCGCTGTCGACGAGCGCGTCCCACTCACCATGGAGGTCGGCGAGTACCTGGGTTGTCACGCGTCGAGCCGTCTCCCGGTCCAGGGTGACGAGGTGCGCCACGGGCTCGAGGTCAGCCCATCGCGCGGTGACGAACCGAGCGAAGTCGTCGTCGAGGGCGAGCGTCACCTCTCCAGTGTCGGCTCTGCCCCCGCCAGGTGAAAGGGTTACCGACGGCGGGTGTCAGCCTCGTCGGGGGCGGGACGAGGCTGCGCCTAGGAACCGTCGGTTCGCTTCTCGGCGAGGATGACGAAGTGGATGTACCGGGAGTCGCCGAGGAACGGCAGGAGTGCCTTCTTGGCGAGGCGTCGGACAAGCCGAGGCTCCGCGGGCCAGGTGGCGTCCACCCCGTTCGCACCCCGGCACTCGAGAACCCGGTAGCCGGTCTCCTCGAACATCTCGACCATGGTGGCCCGCGTGAAGAACCGCAGATGGGTCCGGTCCAGCGTTCCGTAGTCGAGGTAGTCCCATCGCCCGCGGATCAGCCGCCAGACGATCGGCGCGAACTGGATGCTGGGGATCGCGGCCAGGACCTTGCCGCCCGGGTTGAGCCACAGGGCCGTGTCGCGCAACATCTGCCACGGGTCGATGACGTGCTCGAGAACGTCGTTGAAACTGATGAGGTCGAAGCGGTCGCTCCGCCCTGCCAGCGCGTCGGGGAAGTAGCCGTCGACGACCTCGTCGAAGCCGTGGCCCTCGCGCGCGAGCGACGCCTGTGTCGACACCGGCTCCACGCCGACGATGTACGCGTCCGGCCCGAGCGCCCGTCGCAGGGTGGGGCCGAACCCTCCGCGGCTGCATCCGATGTCCAGGGCGGACCTTGCGGACGTGGGGATCGAGGGGCTCACGTCGTCGCGCGCCACGTCAGGATAGAGATCCTGCTGTGGTGGGTGGCTCATCATCCCTCCTCTCCCTGCCGACGCACCACCCTACCCAGGGCACCATGGTCGTCCGGATAGCCCCTTGTCGACGACGTGGGTCGGGCGCCCCATGGGATCCGGATCACGAGAGGGCCGTGCCAGGGAGGCGCCCCCTTTCCGCGTGCTCCGCGTTCCCCCACCCTCGATGAGGACCTCGCGGCTTGGCGCCATCCACCGGTGGTCCGGTCCGTGGTCGCCTGGGGTGTGATCAGGTACCGAACCGCTTCCTGGCGTCCAGCTGGCGGTCCAGGGTGAGGGCCGCGTCGATGAGTGACAGGTGCGTGAAGGCCTGGGGGAAGTTGCCGATCTGCTCACCGGTGAGCGCGATCTCCTCCGAGTACAGGCCCAGGTGGTTCGCGTACGTCAACATCTTCTCGAACACGACGCGAGCCCTGTCGAGCTGCCCGGCACGCGCGAGCGAGTCGACGTACGCGAACGTGCACAAGGAGAACGTGCCCTCGGCGCCGCGCAGCCCGTCAGGTGAGGCGGCCGGGTCGTACCGGTAGACGAGGCTGTCCGTGACGAGGTCCTCCTCCATCGCCGCGAGCGTCGAGAGCCACATGGGGTCGCTCGGGGTGACGAATCCGACCGTGGACATTCGGAGCAGGGCCGAGTCCAGGACGTCGGTCTGGTAGTGCTGCACGAAGGCCCGTCGCGGAGCGCTCCAGCCCCGCGTCATGATCTGTTCGTAGATGGCGTCGCGTTCCCGCTGCCAGCGGTCCACCGGCGCCGGGCGGCCGAGGGCCGCGGACAACCGGATGCCCCGGTCGAACGCCACCCAGCTCATCAGCCGGCCGTAGGTGAAGTCCTGCTGGCCGCCGCGGGTCTCCCAGATCCCTTCGTCCGGTCGGTCCCAGTTGTCGGCGAGCCAGGTCAACACCTTGGTGATGCCCTGCCAACCGTGGTGCCCGACGTGCAAGCCGTGCTGGTCGGCGAAGTAGATGCTGTCGATCGCCTCGCCGTAGATGTCCAGCTGGAGCTGGTCGGCGGCTCCGTTGCCGATGCGCACCGGTCTCGACCCGCGATACCCCTCCCAGTGGTCCAGCTCCTCTTCGACCAGGTCGCTGGAGCCGTCGACGCGGTACATGATCCTCAGTGGCGTGCCTTCGCCGTCGCTCTCGTCCAGTCGGTCGCGCAGCCAGCCCATCAGGGCCGCCGCCTCATCCGTGAAGCCCATACCGAGGAGGGCATACACCGAGAAGGAGGCGTCCCGGATCCAGGTGTAGCGGTAGTCCCAGTTCCGCTCCCCGCCGACCTGCTCAGGCAGCGCCGCGGTGGGGGCAGCCACCAACCCCCCGCTGGGGGCGTACGTCATCAGCTTGAGGGTGATCGCCGAACGATTCAGCTGCTCTCGCCAGCGACCGGTGTACGTCGACCGGCCGAGCCAGTGCTCCCAGAAGTCCGTGGTCTCGCGCTGCAGCCGTTCCACCTCGGCAACCGTGAACCGCCTCGGTGGGCCCGCGACGCCGGTCTCGACGATCAGCCCTCGGACCTGTCCGGCGGTGAGGGTCAGCTCAGCGTGCAGGTCACCGCGGTCGTCGACGACCGTGCGGGCGAGGCGTTGGTCATCCGGTTCCCGGACCAGGTGCGCCGTGAGCGACGTGTCAGCGCTCCTGAACACCGCGCCGTCCTCGGTCACCTCAACCTCGTGCGGGTCCCGCCCGTAGCCGAAGCGGGGCGAGAGGTCCACCGCGAAGGTCATCTCGCCCCGCATGCAGCGGAGGAGTCGCACGATGCGGTGCCGGTCGGTGGCGACGGTGCCGCTGATCGGCATGAAGTCGACCACCTCCCCCACACCCGCCTCGGTCATGAACCGCGTGACCAGGACGGCCGTGTCGGGCAGGTACAGCTGCTTGCTGGTGAACACCTCGATGGTCGGGCGCACCTGGAACCGACCGCCGTTCTCACGGTCGAGCAGAGCAGCGAAGACGCTGGGTGAGTCGAAGCGCGGGGCGCAGAACCAGTCGATGGACCCGTCGGTGGCGACGAGTGCCGAGGTCTGAAGATCCCCGATCAGGCCGTGGTCCGCAATGAGCGGGTACTGGTCCATGGTGATCCCCTTCAGTGCCCGGCCGGGCGGTGACATGTCGTGTGGGTTGCGGCGATGCGACTCCTGGTCGAGCGCTGCCTCATTGCTACGCCGTACGAGGCGGTGGCACGTCACCCGCCCGGGGTGATGCCTGCTGTGGTGCACCGACACAGACTCCGAAGCAGCACCTCAGCCGAGCGGCCGTGGGGTCCACGACGAGAAGGGCTTCTCATGATCCAACGGATGGTGCTGTTCGGAGCGTCCGGCGACCTCACCAGCCGCCTGTTGCTCCCGGCCGTCAGCCAGCTCGCGGAGCGCGACGCGCTCCCTCCAGGGCTGACCATCGTGGGCGCAGCCCTCACCGACTGGACCACGCAGGACTTCCGCGACCACGTGGCCGAACGCCTGCGCGAGCACTCGCCGGCGCCGGCATCCGCGCAGGATCAGGTCGTGCGCATGCTGGACTTCGCGCCGGCCGACGCCACTGACGCGGCGGATGTCCGACGGGTGATCGGGGAGGACGGTCCGAGCACTCTCGTCTACCTCGCCCTCCCACCCGCCCTCCTGGAGTCGGCCCTCGAGGCCCTCGCCACGGCAGGACTGCGCGTCGACGACGCGGTGGCCATCGAGAAGCCGTTCGGCACCGACCTGGCATCGGCCCGCCGGCTCAACGAGCTCCTTCGGACGCGGCTCCCCTCCCCCATGATCTTCCGGGTCGACCACTTCCTCAGCGACGAGCTGGTACGCCGAGTGGTGTCCCTGCGCTTCCTGAACCGAGTGTTCGCACCGGCCTGGGACACTCACAGCATCGAGCGGGTCGACATCAGCTGGCTGGAGGACCTCACCCTCGAGGGCCGAGCGTCCTACTACGACGGCGCAGGCGCGATGAGGGACATGCTCCAGAACCACCTGATGGAGGTCCTTTCACTGGCGGCGATGGAACAACCGGCGCGCCTGGACGCGAACTCGTTCCGGGCGGTTCGCGTCGAGGCGCTTCGCGCCGTCGCCACCCCTGCGCCAGACCGGATGCGCACGGCGACCGTGCGCGCCCGCTACACCGCGGGAACGATCGGCGCCCGGAACGTCCCCTCCTACGTCGACGAGCCGGGGGTGGACCCATCGAGGAGCACCGAGACGTATGCCGCGCTGACGCTCGACCTCAACACGCCACGATGGTCCGGGGTCCCGTTCACCATTCGTTCCGGGAAGGCTCTGGGCCACCCGTCCGCGGAGATCGCCGTGCACTTCCGCCAGCTGCCGTCGTACCTGACCGAGCCCTACGTGCGGCTCCAGACGACCCTCAACGGCCCCCAGCGCACCGCCGAGCGGCGCGAGCTCGAGACGGTCTCGACGCCGCCGTCGATGACGGCATACGCCCACCTCATCCAGGAGATGCTGCACAACGACCCGATGCTGTTCATCCGCGGCGACGAGGCCGAGGAGGCCTGGCGGATCGTCGACCCCGTCATGCTGGCGTGGTCCTCGGGCGCCGTCGAGCTCCAGGAATATCCGGCCGGCGGCGCGGCACCTGGTCCGCTCGGCTGAGCCGATCTCACGACGCCCGCCCAGATGCCCGCCGGGACCTCCTCCTGAACGATCGTGCGCCTCGGCCGCA
>CALCXF010000117.1 GCA_937907685.1 uncultured Nostocoides sp. | reverse complement strand
CTGCAGCGCCGCAACCAGAAGCTCGTCGAGGAGGCGCCCGCCCCCTTCATCACCGAGGCGCAGCACGCCGAGCTCCTCCGGGCGTCGAAGGAGATCCTCCGAGCCGCCGGCTACGTGGGAGCCGGCACGTGCGAGTTCCTCGTCGGGCCGGCGGGCGACATCTCGTTCCTCGAGGTGAACACCCGCCTGCAGGTGGAGCACCCGGTGTCCGAGGAGGTCACCGGGATCGACCTCGTGCGCGAGCAGTTCCGCATCGCCGACGGCGAGCGGCTCGACTACCCGGACCCCGAGCCGCACGCCCACTCCATCGAGTTCCGCATCAACGGCGAGGATGCCGGCCGCGGCTTCCTCCCGGCACCCGGCACCGTGACGAAGATGCTTGTCCCGCAGGGACCGGGCGTCCGCTGGGACGCGGGGCTCCTCGAGGGAGACACCGTGGCCGGCGCCTTCGACTCGATGATCGCCAAGCTGGTCGTCACCGGACGGGACCGCACCCAGGCGCTCGAGCGTGCCCGCCGGGCGCTCGCCGAGCTCGTCATCGACGGCATGCCCACCGTGACACCCTTCCACCGGGCGGTCGTGGCCGACCCCGCCTTCGCACCGGCGGACCCTCACGAGGCGTTCTCGATCCACACCCGCTGGATAGAGACCGAGTTCGACAACGCGATCCCCCCGTATGCCGGTGGCTCGGCGGACGTCCCCGAGGTCGAGGAGCGCCAGTCGGTCGTCGTCGAGGTGGAAGGGAAACGCCTCACCGTGTCACTGCCCGGCGGTCTCTCCCTCGGCAGCGGCAACGGCGGAGGCGTTCCTCGCAAGAAGGCTCCCCGTCGCACCGGAGGCGGCGGCAAGGCCGGCTCGGCGGCATCCGGAGACTCCCTCACCGCTCCCATGCAGGGGACCATCGTCAAGATCGCCGTCGAGGAGGGCGCGACCGTCGCTCAGGGCGACCTCGTGGTGGTCCTCGAGGCCATGAAGATGGAGCAGCCGATCACCGCACACAAGCCCGGGACCGTGAAGAGCCTGTCGGCCGAGGTGGGGGCCACGGTGTCGAACGGCGCCGTGCTCTGCGAGATCCGGGACGCCTGAGGGCCTTCGTCGGATCAGCGCCGGGGTGGCTCGGCTCGTGGGGCCTGGGCCGGCGGCCTCCGGACCCGGCTCACCCTGTTTCGGTCGGCTCCCCGGGCGTGAACGGACCGGGACCGGACGGGTCCTGGCGTGGTTGCGGATCGTCCGGTGTCCCGGGCGCCGGGTTGGGCGCGACCGGACCCGGAGAGCCCGGATCCGGAGGCGGCGCATCCGGAGTGCTGCCCGGGACGCCGCCGGGACCATCGGGGTCCGGCGTGGTCGGCACGTGGTCCGGGGGGATCCCAGGGCCGTCGGGGAGCGGCTGCTCCGTCACGAGCCGTCCCGACGCGAGTGACCGGGCTGGCGGTCCTCGGCGGTCGATGCGGGGCCGTCCGTACCGGCCGCCCACGAGGGCGGCGGAGGCGGGGTGGACGGGGATGCTGCCGACGAGGATGTGGTCGTCGCGCCGCCGTAGGGGTCGGCCTGGTTGCCTGGGACAGCCGCGGCGTCCGGCAGACCCAGTCCCTTGCGCACCGCGCTCGTTCCCTTGCCCACGTGGGTGTCGTACTTCCCGCCGGTCCGGCGGCTCAGGGTCCCCTCGACCTTGCCGAGCGCCTGCTCGACCTTGTGCGGGTTCTCCTGGGCGTAGGTGCGGGCCTTCATGGCCGCGGTTCCAGCCATCGCGATGAGGGCCTTCGAGCTCAGCTTGGCCATCGGGCAGTCCTTTCGTCGGTGTTCGTGGACGGAGTTGTCTCGATAACCTCCGACGCCCGGCGGAGGTTCCGGTAGCGCCTCGTCGGCTAGATGGACGGGTCGTAGCCCGCCGGAGTCGTGGGCGACGAGCCGTCGGACGTCTGGACCGAAGGCGAGGTGGTGCCGTCCTCGGAGCGGGTCGTCGCGGGCGCCGAGGACGCGGTGGACGACCCGGCCGAGAGACCCAGGCTCCTGCGGAGGGCGCTGCTGCCCTTGCCCACCTTGTCGGAGTACTTCGGACCGGCCTTGCCACGGAAGAAGGACTCGGCCTTGTCGATCGTCTCCGACGCCTTCTGGGGGTTCTCGCGCGCGTAGTCCTTCGCCCTCGAGATGGCGGCTCCGGCCGCTGCGACGAGGGCCGCGGTGCGTATCACCTTCATGTCTTCTCCTGTTCGGTTCACGGTCGTACCTCGACGACCCATCCTGCCTCGTGACCGCGTCCCCGTGGACCGGAGGGACGGCGCGACCACGAGCGTGACCACCCCGTCCGAGCACACCCGCGTGGCACCAGAGGCTGTGCGCCACCTACCCCGAATCGGCCGGTTCAGTCGGTCGCGTGCAGTCGGCGGGCCGCCTCCGCGATCGATCCCGAGAGCGACGGGTAGACCGTGAACGTCGAGGCGACCTGGTCGACGTTGAGCCGGTGCTGCACGGCAAGGGTCACCGGGAAGATGAGCTCGGACGCCCGGGGGGCCACGACCACGCCGCCGATGACCGCACCCGACCCCTTCTGTGCGAAGAGCTTGACGAAACCGTCGGCGATGCCGAGCATCTTCGCGCGCGCGTTGCGGGCCAGGGGAAGGGTCAGCACGTCCGCGTCGACCCGCTGCTCGTCGACGTCGCGTTGGGAGACCCCCACCGTCGCGATCTCGGGGTCGGTGAAGATGTTCGCCGAGACGACCCCGAGGTTGAGCGGCGCCACCGCGTCCCCCAGGGCGTGCGACATCGCGATCCGACCCTGCATGGCCGCCACCGACGCCAGGGGAAGGACACCCGTGCAGTCGCCGGCGCCGTAGACCCCCCGGACCGACGTGCGCGACACCTTGTCGACCTGGACGTGACCGGAGGGCGTCAGCTCGACGCCGACCTCCTCCAGCCCGATGCCGCCCGTCTGCGGGACGGAGCCGACCGCGAGCAGGGCGTGGCTCCCGACCACCTCCCGGCCATCCTCGAGCCGGACGACGACACCGCCTGCCGTGCGCTCGACGGCCGCCATCCGAGAACGCCCGAGCACCTCCATCCCACGCTTGGTGAAGACGTCCTCGATGACCTGGGCGGCATCGAGGTCCTCGCCCGGCAGGACGCGGTCGCGTGACGAGACGAGGACGACGTCCGAACCCAGGCCCAGGTAGGCCTGCGCCAGCTCGGCCCCGGTCACCCCGGACCCGACGACGACGAGCCGCTCGGGCAGCGCCTTCAGGTCGTAGATCTGTTGCCACGTGAGGACGCGCTCACCGTCGGGACGAGCAGTGTCCATCACCCGGGGAGTGGCTCCGGTGGCGAGGAGCACGACGTCGGTCTCCAGCTCCTCGACGCCCTCGGCCGTCTCGGTCCGCACCTCGGTCGGTGAGGCGAGAGTGGCCCGGCCGGCCAGCACGCGGACGCCCACCTCGGCGAGGCGCGTGGCGATGTCGGCGCTCTGCGCGGCGGCCAGTGAGAGCACGCGCCTGTTGACCTCTCCCAGCTCGGCGACGGCGTCGGACACCTCGTCGCCCTCGGCGTCCTCGAGATGGACGCCGAGCTCCGCGGCCGTCTCGAACTCGCTCATGTAGTCCGCGGTCGAGATGAGGGTCTTGCTCGGCACGCAGTCGGTGAGCACGGCGGCTCCACCGAGCCCGTCACGCTCGACGACGGTCACCTCGGCGCCGAGGTGGGCCGCGACCAGGGCCGCCTCGTAACCCCCCGGCCCACCGCCGAGGATGACGACCCTGCTCGACCTCACGCTCACGACCCCAATCCAACCATTGGCACGAGTGCGCGAGGACACGGCACGATGGGCCGGTGCCCCGCGCGCAGCCGGGGCGCCACGGCGACCGGTCCGCCATCGGATCGACCCACGGAGGACGAGATGGGCCCCGCCGACGGACGCTCGACGGACGGGTCGCCGACCCCGGGGGTCTCTGTCGTCCCGGCGCTGATCGCGGCCACCGCGCAGGCCGTCGTGCTGACCATCGCCAGCGTCGGTTACGGGTTCCATCGGGACGAGCTGTACTTCCGGATGCTGCCTGCTGCATGGGGGTACGTCGACCAGCCGCCCCTCACGCCCTGGCTGGCCCGCACGGTCACCGCCGTCGTCGCGGACGAGCCCTGGGCCGTGCGCCTTCCCGCCACTCTGGCGAGCGCAGCATCCGTGGTGCTCCTCGGGCTCATCTGGCGAGCGCAGCATCCGTGGTGCTCCTGGGGCTTCTCGCGCGCGAGCTCGGCGGCGATCGACGAGCCGTGGCGCTCGCCGCGTGGGGTGGCGCCTTCGCCGGGCTGCCGCTCGCGCTCGGCCACGTGCTGCTCACCTCGACGATCGACCTACCGCTGACGCTGGGAGTCGTGCTGACCGCGCTGGTCGCCCTCCGGTCGGACCCGCGCTGGTGGTTGCTCGCCGGGGCGCTCGCCGGTGCGGCGACGTGGAACCGCCTTCTCGTCCCGTTGCTCCTGGTCGGTCTTGTCCTCGGCCTGGCCGTGCTCGGTCCGCGAGAACCGCTGCGCACGCGGTGGCCGTGGCTGGGAGCGGTCGTCGCCGGAGTGCTCGCGGCGCCCAACGTCGTCTACCAGGCGACGAACGGCTGGCCGCAGCTCGCGATGGGCGCCGCACTCTCGGAGTCGAACGCGGATGACGTGCGGGCGACCCTCCCCCTCATCCTCCTCGTCGCCATCGGCCCGCTGCTCGTGCCGGTGTGGCTGGCCGGCATCGTCCAGGCCTGGCGGTTGCGGCGCGCCCGCTGGGTCCTCGTGTGGACGGCTGTCGTCGTCGCCTTCACCCTCGGGACCGGAGCCCAGGCGCACTACCCCGTCGCGAGTCTCGAGGTGCTGTACGCCGCCGGGTGCGTTCCGGTGTCGCTCTGGGTCGGTCAGCGGGCGGGGCGTCGGGCTCTCGTCGTGGGGGCCGTCGTCCTGAACGGGGTCGTCTCGGCCGTTCTCGCGCTCCCCGTCCTGCCCGTGTCCGTGCTCGGCCGGACCCCGGTGCCGGACATCAACGTGCTGGCGGCCGACCAGGTGGGGTGGCCCGAGTACGTCGACGGCATCGCGGAGGCGGTCAGGGTCGCCGACGACCCGGAGACGGTCGTTCTCACCTCGAACTACGGCGAGGCGGGGGCCGTCGACCGGTTCGGCACGCCGCTGGGACTTCCCGTGCCCCACAGCGGCCACAACCACCTGGGCACCCTGCCGGGCCCGCCCGACGGCACGCGCACGGCGGTGCTCGTCGGCTACCAGGCGCCGCTGGTCCAGGACCTGTTCACCTCGTGCGAGGTCGTGAGCAGGCTCGACAACGGCTTGGCTGTCGACAACGAGGAGCAGCAGGCCCCCGTGGCGGTGTGCAGGGACCCCGTGGTGCCCTGGTCCCAGCTCTGGCCACGTCTCGAGCACCTCGACTGACTGCACTGGTCACGGCGCGACGTCGGGTCCGGCCGAACGCACCGTCGTGGGGCTGGATCCTCGCGGGCCGGCATCCGCGCAGTTCACGACCTCCTCGCCGACCCAAACCTCCTTTTCGGTCACGATTTGGTTGCGGGCGGTCCAACGGTCGCTGCCGCGCTGCGCGCGACCACGGCGGTCCCTAGAGTGCGCGAAGGGCTCCACCGAGCCGCCCGCGGCGCGAGCCGCAGACAACCGGAGGTCAGGACATGACAGCACGCTTCACACGCCGCCCAGGCATCCTCGCCGTGGCGGGCGTGGCCGCACTGGCCATCGCGGCCTGCGCGCCGCCCAGCGACGACGAGAGCCCTGCGGCCTCCGGGACGGGGTCCGGCGCCGTCGACGCGAAGACGGCCACCTCCGCGGAGGCGTTCGGCGGCATGGAGGCGCTCGTCAGCGCCGCGAACGCGGAGGGTGCCCTCAACGTCATCGCCCTTCCGCCGGACTGGGCGAACTACGGAGAGGTCATCAAGGGCTTCCAGGCCAAGTACCCGGACATCACCGTCACGAGCGACCAGCCCGACGCGAGCAGCGCCGACGAGATCGCGACGGCGAAGCGGCTCAAGGGCCAGAGCGGGGCGCCTGACGTGTTCGACCTCGGCGCCGCGGTCGCCCTCGCGAACACCGACATGTTCGCGCCCTACACGGTGGCGACGTGGGACGACATCCCGGCCGACTTCAAGGACGCCGACGGGACGTGGGTCAACGACTACGGCGGCTACATGAGCATCGGATACGACTCGGCCAAGGTCCCCGCCCCGACGACGGTCGCCGACCTCCTCAAGGCCGACTACAAGGGCAAGGTCGCCCTCAACGGCAACCCGACCGAGGCCGGCGCCGCCTTCGCGGGCGTCCAGATGGCCTCGATCGCGCAGGGCGGCACGGCCGGTGACCTCGCCAAGGGCGTCGACTTCTTCGCGCAGCTCAACGACGCCGGCAACTTCCTCCCGGTCGACCCCACGCCCGCCACGGTGGAGTCGGGCCAGACGCCGCTCGTCATCGACTGGGACTACCTCAACGCCAGCCTGTCGGCCAAGCTCCCGACCTGGAAGGTCCTCGTGCCCAAGGAGGCCGTCGTGGCCGGCTACTACTACCAGGCCGTCAACGCCGACGCGCCGCACCCGGCGGCGGCTCGGCTGTGGCAGGAGTACCTCTACTCCGACGAGGGCCAGAACCTGTGGCTCAAGGGCGGCGCCCGTCCGGTTCGGTTCGACGCCATGAAGACCGCAGGCACGCTCGACAGCGCTGCGGCCGATGCACTCCCGCCCGTGGAGGGCACGGCCGTGGTCCCGACCCAGGCGGACTCCGACGCCGGCAAGGCCTACCTCGCCGAGAACTGGGCCAACGCCGTTGGCTGATGCCCCTCCGAGGAGGGCACCCGGTGGCCGGCGGCCATCGGGTGCCCTCCTCGGTGTCGTCCCGTTCTTCGCGTACACGACCGTCTTCCTGCTCATCCCGACCCTCGTCGTCCTCGTCGGCGCGTTCCTCGACGACGACGGCAGCTTCACCCTGGACAACCTCTCGGCCCTCTCCGAGCCGGTCGTGGTCCGCGCCCTGCGCCAGTCGGTGGTCCTGTCTGCCGTCACCGCGGCGGTCGGCGCGGTCCTCGGTTCCGTGCTGGCGTATGCCGTGAGCACGGCGAAGGCGGATGGCGTCACCAAGCGGTTCGTCACCTCGCTGTCCGGGGTGCTGGCCCAGTTCGGCGGAGTGGCGCTCGCGTTCGCCTTCATCGCCTCCTTCGGCGCGACAGGTCTCATCAGCGTGTGGCTGCGCGGGGTGGGAGTCGACCCGGGGACGGGTCTGTGGCTCTACGAGTGGAACTCCGGCCTCATGCTCGTCTACCTCTACTTCCAGGTGCCCCTCATGCTCATCGTCTTCCTCCCGGCCGTCGAGGGGCTGCGGCCACAGTGGCGCGAGGCGACCGAGACCCTGGGCGGCTCGACGTGGACCTTCTGGCGGCGGGTCGCGGGCCCCATCCTCTTCCCGTCCTTCGTCGGTGCCACCCTGCTGCTCTTCACCAACGCCTTCTCGGCGTATGCCACCGCGGCGGCGCTCGTGTCGCAGTCGTCTCCGCTGCTCCCGCTCCTCATCGGTGGGTCGCTGCGCTCCGAGGTCATCCTGGGCCAGGAGAACGTCGGCAAGGCGATGGCCCTGGCGATGATCGTCGTCGTCGCCGTCGTCATGACGGCCTACGCCTGGCTCGACAAGCGCTCGAGCCGCTGGATGCCCCGGTGACCGGCCAGCGTGCCGCGGTGCGACGACGGCAGACGGTCCTGCGCTGGCTCGTCATCGGGGCGGCCGTGGTGTTCTTCTTCCTCCCCCTGTTGGGCGCCTTCGAGTTCACGACCCAGGGCCCGGGAGGAACCGGGCGCTCCGCCGACACCTGGCGACGGTTGTTCGACATCGACGCGATCTCCGTGGAGTACCCCGTGCTCCGGCGGGGGTTCCTGGCATCGGTCGGCCTCGCCGTCATCACCGTCGTGCTCATGCTCGCGCTCCTCGTGCCCACCATGACGTGGGTCCGCCTCCGCCTTCCCGGGCTCTCACGCACGGTCGAGTTCATCTGCCTGCTCCCGCTGACCGTGCCGGCCATCGTCCTCGTCGTGGGTCTCACCCCGGTGTACGCCTGGGTCTACTACCTGCTGGGCTCCTCGGTGTTGTGGCTCGGGCTCGCCTACGTGGTCCTCGTGCTGCCCTACGCCTACCGGTCGATCGACGCCGGTCTGCGGGCCATCGACGTGCGAACGCTCGCCGAGGCCGCCCGTTCGCTCGGCGCGAGCTGGTTCACCGTCCTGCGCCGGATCGTGCTCCCCAACCTCCGCACGGCCGTCCTGTCGGCATCGTTCCTCTCGGTGGCGCTCGTGCTCGGCGAGTTCACCATCGCCTACCTGTTCAGCAAGAAGAACCTCCAGGTCGCCATGTTCGAGCTCGGCAAGTCCGACGCGAAGATCTCGGTCGCCGTCGGGCTCGTTGCCCTGGCCTTCGGCTTCGCGGTGCTCTTCGCCCTGTCCTTCGTCGGCACGAGCCCCGCGGGCATCTCACCTCTGGCCCGGCTCCGGCGCCCAAGCGCCGATGCAGGGCGCGTGTCCGACGACAAGGAGCTGGCCCGATGACCGTCGACCGCGGGGGTAGCGCCGTCCACCTCACCGACCTGCGTCGCGTCTACGGGGGCGTGGCCGCCCTCGACGGACTGACGCTGCACATCGAGCCGGGTGAGTTCGTCGCACTTCTCGGCCCCTCGGGCTGCGGCAAGACCACCGCGCTCCGGTGCCTGGCGGGCCTCGAGGACCCGGACTCCGGCAGCGTGGAGGTGGGCGGCCGCGACCTCACGCGGGTCCCGACGAACAAGCGGGACATGGGGATGGTCTTCCAGGCCTACAGCCTCTTCCCGCACATGACCGCCCGCCAGAACGTCGAGTTCGGGCTCGAGATGCGCAACCGCGACAGGGCGGTGCGGCGCGCGCGGACCGACGAGACGCTCGACCTCGTCGGCCTCGGCGCGCACGCCGAGAAGTACGCGCACCAGCTCTCCGGCACCAGCTCTCCGGTGGGCAGCAACAGCGGGTGGCACTTGCCCGGGCGCTCGCGATCGAGCCGCAGGTCCTGCTCCTCGACGAGCCGCTGTCCGCGCTCGATGCCAAGGTGCGCAGCCAGCTGCGCGACGAGATCCGCCGCATCCAGCTCGAGGTCGGCACGACGACGCTCTTCGTGACGCACGACCAGGAGGAGGCTCTCGCGGTCGCCGACCGCGTCGGTGTCATGTCCGTGGGGCGGCTCGAGCAGCTCGCGCCCCCGGCCGAGCTCTACACCGCCCCGCGCAGCCCCTTCGTCGCGGACTTCGTGGGGCTGACCAACCGCATCCCGGCCCGCATCGAGGGCTCGACGGGTCACCTCCTCGGCGGCACCGTCCCGCTCCTGCCCGGCTCGTCGAGCGGCCCTGAGGCGGTCGTGCTCGTGCGGCCTGAAGGAGTCCACATCGCCCACGACGCCGAGGGGACGGCATCCGTCGTCAGCGCCAGCTTCCTCGGTGGCCACGGTCGCGTCATCGTGAGGACCCCCGACGACGGCCTCGTCACCGTGCAGGTGCCCAACACCGACGTGACGGGCTTCCGTGTCGGCGACCCGGTTCGGCTGTCACCGAGGGGTGACGCCGCCCTGGCCGTGGGCGGATGAGCCAAGGATCGCCGTCGGAGCACGCAGTGGTGCCCGGCACGGAAGGGATCCGTACCGGGCACCGCAGTGGAGTGCTGCGGACGAGGGTCCGAGGCGCTCGCCGAAGGTCACTTCGGCATGAGCACCCCGTCGATGACGTGGATGACCCCGTTGCTCGCGTCGACGTCCGTGGCGGTGACGTTCACCGTGCCACCCGCCGCGTCGGTGAGGGAGACGGCGTCGCCGTCGACGTTCACCGTGAGCTCCCCGCCCTGGACCGTCGCGACCTTCTGCCCGTCGAGCTTCACGACATCGGCAGCCAGGACCTCGCCCTCCACCACGTGATAGGTGAGGATCTGGGTCAGGTCACCCTTGGGGTCCTTGAGGAGGGTGTCGACCGTGCCGGCCGGGAGCTTCTCGAAGGCGGCGTCGGTCGGGGCGAAGACCGTGTACGGCCCGGCGCCCTTGAGCGTCTCCACGAGGCCGGCAGCCTCGAGGGCGGCGGCGAGGGTGGTGAAGTCGCCGGCGGCCACAGCCGTGTCGACGATGTCCCCGGCGGCCATCGACTCGGTCGGCGACGTGGACGGCGAGGCGGAGGTCGTGGCCGGTGCAGGGGCGGCGGCGGCCGTGTCGGTGTCATCGCTGCTGCCGCAGGCAGCGGTCGTGAGGGCCAGGGCGAGTACCGCGGCCACGGGGAGGATGCGTCGCATGGGAAGGGTCCTTTCGGGAGGAGGTCTGACACCCCTACTTCCGCCAGGTCCCGTGGGTTGGATGCGCCTGCTTCGACAAACTTTGGACAATCTCGCCGTGCGGCTCAGGCCGACAGCCCGGCCGGCACGTCGGCACGGCGGGCCCGCCCGTCGATCCGCGCCGCGAGCCACGCCCCCACGACGACGAGGACCGCCGTGCAGAGCACTACCGACACCCCGAAGGCGAGCGCCCCTCCGGGCTGTGCCACGGCATACGTCGGCACCATCCGGCCGGGCACCGCCACGGCCGCGAGCATGGCACCCACCGCCCCGAGCCAGCTGCCGACCATGTTGCCGCGGTGTGCCTGGATGGCACCCCGCCGGGCGTTGACCACACCGAGGGTCACCGTGACGAGCGTGACCACCGACAGCACGTGGAGCCAGCTGAAGGCGCCCTCGTTGATGTCCCGGATCCAGAACGAGGTGATCGCCGTCCACAGCATGAGGACGGCCCACGAGCGGCCCAGAAGGCGGTGCCGCAGGTCGCCCTTGGGGCGGCGCCACACCTGGTAGCCGCCGAGAACGACGCTCGCGAGGGCCGCGGCGACGTGCGACACGAGGAGCAGGGTCCATGAGTGCATCTCAGACCTCCTGGAGAGCAGTGATGATGGGGCGGACGGTCGCCGCGAGTCGCTCGGGTTCGGTGCCCGTGGCACGCACCAGGCGGTCGAAACCGTCGCCCAGCGCCTCCCCCGCGGCCGCGAGCGCGGAACCGCCGCGCGCGGAGAGCCGGAGGCTGCGCCGGTTGCCGACGGCGCGGCCGACCTCGAGGTAGCCGTCTCGCGCCAACCCCGCGACCATGCGCGAGACGGCGGCCTCGCTCGTGCCCAGGCGGCCGGCCAGGTCACGCTGCGTCATTCCGTCGGCCTCGGACACGTGGAGCAGCACGAGGAAGCGGGCATAGCTGAGCTCGCAGCCGGAGCGGGCGAGCAGGGCGTCGGCCTGGCGGTCCATGACCGCGACGAGGATGTGCAGCTCATGTGCGAGGGAAGGCACCTCTCAAGAGTTGCACCTGCAACTTGCAGAGTCAAGGCTTGTGGACGGCACGCTTCGCCCGGTCCGTGCCGGGCTCCTCAGCACCGCGACCGCTCTCCCTACGCGCGCCCTCGCTACGCTGCCGCCGTGACCGACCCCGCCGCGACCGACCTCGACGACCGTGCGACCGACCCCTTCGCCGTGGCCGATGCGGCCGCGGCCGTCATCCGGGAGCGGACCGGGGCGGACCGGCACGACGTGGCCCTCGTCCTCGGCTCCGGCTGGCGGGACAGCGCGGACCTCATCGGTGAGACCCTCGCGACGATCCACAACACCGACGTCCCCGGCTTCGGGAGGGCTGCGGTCGCCGGCCACTCGGGGGTCATGCGGTCGGTCTCGATCGGGGGCACCGGCCGCCGGGCCCTCGTCTACGGCACGAGGACCCACTACTACGAGGGTGAGGGTGTGCGGCCCGTCGTCCACGGCATCCGGACGGCGGCCGCAGCGGGGTGCACGACCGTCGTCATCACCAACGGCTGCGGCGGCCTGCGCCCGGAGTGGGCACCGGGGACACCGGTCCTCATCTCCGACCACATCAACCTCACCGCCACCTCTCCCATCGAGGGACCGACGTTCGTGGACCTCACCGAGGTCTATTCCCTTCGGCTGCGCGCCATCGCCAAGGCCATCGACCCCACCCTCGACGAGGGGGTCTACGTGCAGTTCCGGGGGCCTCACTACGAGACGCCCGCCGAGGTGCGGATGGCCAAGCTCATCGGTGGGGACCTCGTCGGCATGTCCACGTCCCTCGAGGCCATCGCCGCGCGACAGAGCGGACTCGAGGTCCTCGGGATCTCGCTCGTGACCAACGCCGCCGCCGGCTACTCCGAGACGCCGCTGCACCACGACGAGGTCCTCGAGGCCGGACGCGCGGCCGCCGACCGCTGTGGTCGCCTGCTCGCCGACGTCGTCGGCCGGATCTGAGGGCGGCCGTGCGGGATGCCGGGCGCGCGCCCACCGCCGTGCTCCTCGCGGCGGCCCGGGCCTGGGCGGCCGACGACCCGGACCCCGTCACGCGGGTCCAGCTGGAGGCACTCACCGGTGCCGCGGAGGCGGGCGACGTCGACGCCGCGGCCGAGCTTGGCGACGCGATGTCCGGGCTCCTGGAGTTCGGCACGGCAGGCCTTCGCGGACGCCTCGGGGCCGGGCCCAACCGGATGAACCGGGCTGTCGTCATCCGCGCGGCGGCCGGGCTCACGGCATACCTGAGGACCCTGGAGCGCGAGCCGTTCGTCGTCGTCGGTTTCGACGCCAGGACCAACTCAGACGTCTTCGCCCGCGACACCTGCGCCGTGGTGACCGGGATGGGCGGGCGGGCGGTCGTCCTCCCCCACCCACTGCCCACCCCGGTGCTTGCCTTCGCGATCCGGCACCTCGGTGCCGATGCGGGCGTCATGGTCACCGCGTCGCACAACCCGCCCGAGGACAACGGCTACAAGGTCTACGTGGGCGACGGCTCGCAGATCGTCCCCCCGGTCGACGGCCTCATCGCCGCAGAGATCGCGAGGGTGGCGTCGGTGACCTCGGTGCTCCTTCCCGACGACGGGTGGGAGACGCTCGACGACTCGGTGCTCGACGCCTACCTCGCCGACGTCGTCACGGTGGTGTCCCCGTCCACGCCACGCGACGTGACGGTCGTCCACACCTCGCTGCACGGTGTCGGGTCGGAGACCGTGCGCCGGGCCTTCGTCGATGCCGGGTATGCCGCGCCGATCCCTGTCGCGTCGCAGGCTGAGCCCGACCCCATGTTCCCGACGGTCTCCTTCCCCAACCCCGAGGAACCCGGCGCGATGGACGCGGCGATCGAGCTGGCGGAGCAGACCTCGCCGGACGTCGTCATCGCGAACGACCCCGACGCCGACCGCTGCGCGGTCGCCGTGCCCGCTCCGGGTGGCTGGCGGATGCTCCGCGGCGACGAGGTCGGTGCCCTGCTCGGGTCGCACGTGCTCTCCCGGGGTGCGGCCGGTGGCGTGGTCGCGGACTCCCCGGAGTGCGTGTTCGCCAACTCGATCGTCTCCTCGCGGCTGCTCGCGGCGATGTGCCGCGCCGTCGGGGTGCGGCACGAGGAGACGCTGACCGGGTTCAAGTGGATCGGCCGGGTGGCCGGTCTGCGCTACGGCTACGAGGAAGCGCTCGGCTACTGCGTGGACCCGGCGCGCGTGCGTGACAAGGACGGCGTCTCGGCGGCGCTCCTCGTCGCCGAGCTCGTCGCGACGTTGCGCGCCGAGGGCCGCTCGCTCACCGACCGGCTCGACGACCTGGCCCGTGAACACGGGGTCTACGCCACCGACGCCCTCGCGATCCGCGTCGAGGACCTCTCGTCCATCGGCCGGGTCATGGCCCGGCTCCGGGCCCACCCGCTGACCCGTGTCGCGGGGGTGGACGTGGTGAGGACCGACGACCTCGCCCGAGGTGACGGCGGACTGCCGCCCACGGAGGGGCTGCGCTACTACCTCGCCGACGACTCGCGGATCATCGTGCGTCCCTC
Source organism: uncultured Nostocoides sp. (assembly GCA_937907685.1). Classification (GTDB taxonomy): domain Bacteria; phylum Actinomycetota; class Actinomycetes; order Actinomycetales; family Dermatophilaceae; genus Fodinibacter. The sequence continues at coordinate 27,417 of CALCXF010000117.1, read as the reverse complement.
GGGCACCGAGCCGAAGCTCAAGGTCTACCTGGAGGTCGTCCAGCCGGTGGCCGGAGGGGACGTGCGCGCGGCCCGTCAGCTGGCGTCTGCCCGGCTGACCGGCATCCGCTCGGACCTGGAGGCGGCGACCGCCCCGTGACCTTCGTCGAGATCAGGCAACACGCACACTCCCCGGGCGGAGCGGTCGGCGTGTTGCCTCCTCTCGACCTCGACGGTGAGCGGCCACCGGCCTCCTGGGCGGCCACCGGCCCGCTGAGCGCGCATCTCACGGGTTGTCAGCGGGTGGTCGTAGCGTCGTGACATGAACCGGACCTACCCCCACGGAGTGACGTGCTGGGTCGACGTCGAGCAGCCCGATCTCGACGCGGCGCGCGAGTTCTACGGCGGCCTGCTCGGCTGGGACTTCAGTGTCGCGACGCCGCCCGACGCGCCTGGCCGTTACCTCGTCGCCTCGCTCGACGGCAAGGACGTCGCTGGTCTCGCCGAGGTCGCCGAGGGAGCCGCGTCGTGGAGCACCTACGTCGCCGTCGACGACGCCGATGCCTGCGCCGGGAAGGCCGTCGCGCTCGGAGCCACCCTCGTGCAGGCCCCGGCCGACGTCGGCACCGCCGGCCGTGGAGCCGCTCTCCGGGACCCCGAGGGGAACGACATCCGGCTCTGGCAGGCGGGTCGACGCCTGGGGGCCCAGCTCACCAACGCGCCGGGGTCGTGGAACTTCAGCAACCTGCACACCGCCGACCTCGACGCGGCCCAGCGCTTCTACGGTGAGCTGTTCCCCTGGCGCTTCGTCGACCAGGGGTGGGCCACGGCCATCATCGTGCCCGGGTACGGCGACCACCTCGAGGCCACCGTCGACCCCGGCATCCGCACCCGCCAGGCCGACGCCCCGGAGGGCTTCGAGGACGTCATCGGCGCCGTCGTCGCGGCCGGGGACGACCCGCCCGGCTGGGCCGTCGTTCTCACCGTCACCGACCGCGACGCCACGGCCTCCCGGGCGGTCGAGCTCGGCGGCAGGGTCCTGCGGTCCTTCGAGACGGACTACACGGCGGAGGCCGTCGTCCGCGACCCGCAGGGCGCGACCCTCACCCTGAGCCAGTTCACCCCGCCCGACGACTGGACGTGAACCTGGACGTGAGCCCACCGTCGTCCGCGCCTGCGGTGAGCGGTGAGAGCTGCCGGCCGCCGGAGCACGTGGGGTCCGGCCCACGGGTCCGGGTGCTGCCCAGCACGCGGTGTCCGCCGGGTGGCGGCGCCCGTAGACTCGCCGGGTGAGCACCACCACCGCGGCCCCCTCCGAGCGCGCGCGCGACCTGCTCGGCGTCTCCCGCCTGACGAACAGCGCCCTGAGCTCGTGGCTCCACGGGCTTCCGGGGGTCGACCAGGTCGGCTGTGAGGAGCGCGCCGCCTCGCTCGCCACCCGGTCGATCAAGACGACGAGCAAGGCGTGGGCCATCGACACCGCCATCTCGATGATCGACCTGACGACGCTCGAGGGCGCCGACACCCCGGGCCGGGTCCGCGGCCTGGCGACCAAGGCACTCGTCCCCGACCCGAGCGACCCGAGCACACCACGTCCGGCGGCGATCTGCGTCTATGGCGACATGGTCGCCGTGGCCAAGGAGACCCTCGGCTCCGCGGACATCAAGGTGGCCGCCGTGGCGACGGCGTTCCCCAGCGGGCGGGCGAGCCTCCCGGTCAAGCTGGCCGACACCAAGGATGCCGTGGCGGCGGGAGCGGACGAGATCGACATGGTCATCGACCGTGGCGCCTTCCTCGCCGGGGACCACCTCACCGTGTTCCGCCAGATCGCGGACGTCAAGGCCGTCTGCGGCGACGCCCGGCTCAAGGTCATCCTGGAGACGGGGGAGCTCGTCACGTACGACAACGTGCGCCGCGCCTCGTGGCTCGCCATGCTCGCCGGCGGCGACTTCATCAAGACCTCGACCGGAAAGGTCTCGCCGGCGGCGACGCTCCCGGTCACCCTCGTGATGCTCGAGGCGGTGCGCGACTGGCGCGACACCACCGGTGACATGGTCGGGGTCAAGCCGGCCGGCGGCATCCGGACGAGCAAGGACGCCATCCGGTTCCTCGTGACGGTCAACGAGGTGGCCGGTGAGGAGTGGCTCGACAACCACTGGTTCCGCTTCGGGGCCTCCAGCCTGCTCAACGACCTGCTCCTCCAGCGTCAGCGCCTGAGGACCGGCGCGTACTCCGGCGCTGACTACATCGCCGACGACTCCCCCAGCCTCTACTGACCGGCCACCACGGCCCACGGATCGAGGAACGAGAACCATGTCCCCCTTCGAGTACGCACCGGCTCCGGAGTCGCGCGCCGTCGTCGACATCGCGAGCAGCTACGGGCTGTTCATCGGTGGAGAGTTCGTCGAGGCGACCGGCGGGACGCCGTTCAAGACGGTGAACCCCGCCACCGAGGAGGTGCTCGCAGAGGTCTCGGAGGCGAGTGACGACGACGTCGACACCGCCGTGCGAGCCGCGCGGACGGCATACACCCGCGTCTGGTCACGGATGAGCGGCGCCGACCGCGGCAAGTACCTCTTCCGGATCGCTCGCATCCTCCAGGAGCGCGCCCGTGAGTTCGCCGTCCTGGAGACCCTGGACAACGGCAAGCCGATCAAGGAGGCGCGCGACGTCGACCTCCCCCTCGCCGCGGCGCACTTCTTCTACCACGCGGGCTGGGCCGACAAGCTCGACCACGCCTCCCTCGGACCGGAGCCCCGGCCGCTCGGCGTCGTGGGCCAGGTGATCCCCTGGAACTTCCCGCTGCTCATGCTCTCGTGGAAGATCGCGCCGGCGCTGGCATGTGGCAACACCGTCGTCCTCAAGCCGGCGGAGACCACTCCGCTCACCGCACTGCTCTTCGCCGACGTCTGCCGCCAGGCGGACCTCCCTCCGGGCGTCGTCAACATCGTCACCGGCGCCGGGCCTACCGGACAGGCGATCGTCGACCACCCCGGCATCGACAAGCTCGCGTTCACCGGCTCGACGGCCGTCGGCAAGATGATCGCCCGATCCATCGCCGGCACCAGGAAGAAGGCCACCCTCGAGCTCGGTGGCAAGGCGGCGAACATCATCTTCGACGACGCCCCCATCGACCAGGCCGTCGAGGGGATCGTCAACGGCATCTTCTTCAACCAGGGGCACGTGTGTTGCGCCGGGAGCCGGATCCTCGTGCAGGAGAACATCGCCGAGGAGCTCGACCACCGACTCAAGCGCCGCCTGGCGACACTGCGCGTCGGGGACCCGATGGACAAGAACACCGACGTCGGCGCCATCAACTCGCGCAAGCAGCTGGAGCGCATCGAGGAGATGGTGGCCGTCGGGGAGGCGGAGGGAGCGGAGCGCTGGGACTCCGGCTGCGACCTGCCGACCAACGGCTTCTGGTTCCGTCCCACCGTCTTCAGTGGCGTCAGCCAGACCCACCGCATCGCGCAGGAGGAGATCTTCGGCCCGGTCGTCTCGGTGCTCACCTTCCGCACCCCCGCGGAGGCCGTCGCCAAGGCGAACAACACGCCCTATGGGCTGTCCGCCGGCATCTGGACCGAGAAGGGCAGCCGCATCCTGTGGACGGCCGACCAGCTCAAGGCTGGGGTCGTCTGGGCCAACACGTTCAACAAGTTCGACCCCAGCTCGCCCTTCGGCGGCTACAAGGAGTCGGGCTACGGACGCGAGGGTGGCCGCCACGGCCTCGAGGCCTACGTGACGACGGGCGGCCAGGGATGAGCACGCGGGTCGACGTCCGGAAGACCTACAAGCTCTACATCGGCGGCAAGTTCCCGCGCAGCGAGAGCGGGCGCTCCTACGAGGTGTATGCCGCGCCGACCGGTGCTGCTGCCCGTCGCGGCTCCTCCTCCCGCACACCGACGTTCCCGCTGCCCGTCGCGGGTCCTCCTCTCGCCCACCGACGTTCCTCGCCAACGCCGCCCAGGGCTCGCGCAAGGACGCCCGGGATGCCGTCGTCGCGGCGCGCAAGGCCCAGCCCGGCTGGGCGGCGGCAACGGCCTACAACCGTGGTCAGGTGCTGTACCGCGTGGCCGAGGTCATGGAGTCCCGCAGGGCGCAGCTCGTGCAGGACGTCCGGAACAGCGAGGGCGTCGGCGCTGCCCAGGCCGAGGTGACCGTGTCGGCGGCCATCGACCGGTGGGTCTGGTACGCCGGGTGGTCCGACAAGTTCACCCAGGTGCTCGGCGGCCTCAACCCGGTCGCCGGCCCGTTCTTCGACATCTCGGCCCCCGAGGCCACCGGCGTCGTCGCGGTGCTCGCACCCCAGGCGTCGAGCCTGCTGGGCCTGGTGTCGGTCGTGGCCCCGGTCATCGTGTCGGGCAACACCGCGGTGGTGCTGACCAGCGAGGAGCGACCGCTTCCCGCCATCACGCTCGCCGAGTGCCTGGCCACCTCCGACGTCCCGGGAGGCGTGGTCAACATCATCACCGGTCGGACCGCCGAGGTGGCGCCGTGGCTGGCGAGCCATCGTGACGTCAACGCCATCGACCTCACCGGGGCCGCCGGAGCCGACGGCGTCGACTGGGGCGGCCTCGAGCTGGCCGCCGCGGACAACCTCAAGCGCGTCCGCCGCCCCGCCGGCACGGGCACGGAGGCTGTGGAACCCGACTTCACGGCCACCCCCGACCTCTCCCGACTCACCGCCTTCCTGGAGACCAAGACCGTCTGGCACCCCAAGGGCCGCTGAGCCTCCGACGGCGAGGATGGAACTGACAGCACCCGGTCCGCGCTGACGACTCCCCCTCCCCGCAAGACGGCCACCGCGGCACCACGCGGCATCCCTAGACTCCGAGCCGTGGGCGACGACGCGACGGGCGACTCCCCGGCCGGCACCGCCCACGACCCGATGCGGCAGCGGGTCGTCGTCCTCGCCGGCCCGAGCGGTGCCGGGAAGTCCCGCCTCGCGGCACGGCTCCACACCGCCCACGGCTGGCCCATCTTCCGGCTCGACGACTTCTACCGCGACGAGGACGACCCCTTGGTGCCGCGCAGGGAGGACCTGGGGATCGTCGACTGGGACCACCCCGCCAGCTGGGACGCGGACCGGGCGGTGGCCTCGCTCCACGAGCTCGTCGACACCGGCAGCACCCGCACCCCCGTCTATGACATCTCCACGAGCCGTGCCGTGGGCCACCGGGAGCTCACCGCTCGACCCGACGACCTCGTCCTCGCCGAAGGGATCTTCGCCGCCGAGGTCGTCGAGCGGCTGGGTGTCGCGGGAGTCCTCCACAGCGCTTGGTGCGTGCATCACCATCCGGCCGTGACGTTCGTCCGGCGCCTCGTGCGCGACCTCCGAGAACACCGCAAGCCACCCGGCGTCCTGCTCCGGCGCGGCCTGGCACTCCTGCGGGCAGAGCCGGAGGTCGTCCGCCGGCAGACCGCCCTCGGTGCCCGTGCCGTGCGGGCGAGGGAGCTCGAGCGGGAGCTCTCCGTGGGGCCACGCGCGGTCGGTTAGGGTTCTCGCGTGGTCGACGACGGGGACGCGGCATGAGCGAACGACCGTGGGTCGCCCCCGGCTCGACGCCTCTTCCGGACCTGGAGCCGCCGGCGTACGGCTCCCCGCCGCCCGGGTATGCCGCACCCCCACCGCCGCCCGGGTATGCCGCACCCCCACCGCCCGGACCGTTCCTGGCGTCCATGGAGTTCCGGCCGGGGATCATCCCCTTGCGGCCCCTCGCGCTCGGGGACCTCTTCTCGGCCGTGACCAAGGCGATCCGCGGGAACGTCGCCGCCACGATGGGCCTGGCCCTCGTCACCTCGCTCGTCTGCCTCGTCCCAGCGACCGCCCTCGGCGCGTGGGTGGCGAGCAAGGACACGACGTCCCTGGAGAGCGACGACATCGGCGGCCTCGGCCTCCTGGGCACCTACCTGCCGAGCGTCGGCTCCCTGATCTCGTCCGTCGCTCTCACCGGCTTCCTGGCCTATGTCATCGGTCAGGCGGTGCTCGGGCGAAAGGTCGGCATCGAGGAGACGTGGGACGGCACCAAGCGCCGTCTGCCTGCCGTGGCGGGTGCCGTGCTCGTGACGCTCCTGGGGGCGCTCCTGCTCCTCGGCGTCGTCCTCGGTCCGCCGATCGCCTGGCTCGTCGTCGGCGACGCGAGCGTCGGGCCGGTCTTCGCCCTGCTGCTCGCGGTGCTGCTCGCCGTCCTGCTCTACCTCTGGCTCTGGACGCGGTTCGCCTTCGTGACGGCCGTCATCGTCCTCGAGGGTCGCGGCGTCGGGAGCGCGTTCGCACGCTCCTGGCGGCTCACCTCCGGGACACCGTTCTGGCGGATCCTCGGCATCCGCCTCCTCACAGCCATCCTCGTCGGATTCGCAGCTCAGCTCGTCACCGTCCCCATCGCGGTCCTCGGTCTGGTGGCCGTCATCGCGGCCGGAGGCGAGGAGCAGATGTTCATGTGGCAGGCGGTGCTCGGGGGCATCGCGACCCTCATCAGCGGGGTCATCACGACGCCGTTCTCCGCCGGAGTGGACGCACTGATGGTCGTCGACCAACGGATCCGCCGTGAGGCCCTCGACGTGCAGCTCATCCACGCGGCGTCGCAGGGCGGACCGGCCCCGTGGCCCGCTGCCGCCCGGGCGCACTGACCGGTGCGACTCGACCCTCCCCTGGACCCCACCTCCCCCGAGGCCCGCGACTGGCTCGAGGAGGAGCTTCGCAAGGCGGTCTACCGGGAGCCGGAAGGGCTCCTCGAACGGCTCTGGGACTGGCTCGGACGGCTCCTCTCCGGCTCGGAGGGCACCGGTGGTCTTCCCGGCTGGACGATCTGGCTGGCCGCGGCGCTGGGCCTGGCCGTGGTGGCCATGGTCGTCCTGCGCTCCCTGCGAGCCGAACGGCGAATGACGGTCACCGGCGCCGGCCCGGTCCACGAGGGCCCGGCCCGCAGCGCCGCGGAACACCGGGCCTCCGCTGCCGCAGCCCTGGCGAGCGGCGATGCCGACACCGCCGTGCTCGAGGGCTACCGTGCGCTCGCCCGGTCCGCCGTCGAGCGCACCCTCCTCGACGACCTGCCGGGACGCACGGCCCATGAGGTCGCCGTGGCACTGGCGCCGGTGTTCCCCACCGACGCCGCTCGGCTGGCGTGGGCCGCCGACACGTTCGACGCCGTGCGCTACGGCCGACGGGCCGCCGCTGAGGATGCCGCGCGAGCCGTCGTCGCGCTCGACACGGACCTCGCCGCCACTCGGCCGCTGCTACCCGAGGCCGGCGTGACGGCCCGCGGGCGCCCGCGGTGACCGGGGTCAGGACCGAGGACCGCACGGACACAACGGCTTCCTCGAGCACCGAGTGGCGGGGCCACCCCCGTGTCCGGCGTGTCACGGCATACGTCGGTGTCGTGCTCCTGGGCGTGGCTCTCCTCGTCCTGCTCGCGCTCTCGGCCACACGGCCCACCGCGCCGCTCGACCCCGAGGGTGCGGGCAGGGAGGGCGGCATGGCTCTCGCTGAGGTGCTGCGCGACCAGGGGGTCGACGTCGAGGTCGTGCGTTCCATCGGCGCGCTGGAGGCCACCGCCCCCGACCCCTCGACGACGGTGCTCCTCGCGGAACCCGTGAACCTCGGCCCCGGGGCTACGCGACGGCTGGCCGACGCCTCGGAGACCGCCGGGCGTCTCGTCCTGGTCGGTGTGACGTCGGAGCAGTTGATGCTGATGGGTCTGCCCCTGGGATCCTTCCCCGGTTCCGCCGAGGGCCTCGTGGCACGCTGCTCGTCGGAGGTCGCCCGGGACGCCGACGTCGTGAGCGTCCTCGACACGCGATACCTCCTTCATGAGGGCTCGCCGCTCAACGGGGCCACCCGCTGTTTCGACCTGCCGGAGCCGGACAGCACGACCGGCGAGCCGGCGCCGGACGGGGCCTACGGCAGCGGTCTTCTCGAGCTGCCGTCCACGACCGACAGGCCCGAAACCGTCATCGTGGGTGTCGGGCCGTCCTGGACGAACGAGCTCGTCGCACAGGACAGCAACGCCGCGGTCGCCCTCCGGTCCCTGGGAGCGACACCGCGCCTCCTCTGGTACCAGCCGGGCGAAGGCGACCTCACCGCGCCCGGCCCTCTGGGCGGGGGCGAGGGGTCGGAGCCGCTCTGGCCGAGGTGGACCGGGCCGGCGGTGACGGTCGTCGGTCTCGCCGTCGTCCTGCTCGCCCTCTCCCGCGGCCGTCGCCTGGGCAGGCTGGTGCGCGAGCCACTGCCGGTCGTCGTGCGCGCCATCGAGACGACCGAGAGCCGCGGGCGTCTCTACCGTCGGGCGGGTGACCGCGGCAGGGCAGCTCAGGTCCTCCGAGCGGGAACCGCGGCACGGCTGTCCCGCCGGCTGGCCGTGCCACCCGGTGCAGCCCCGACGACCCTGGTTCATGCCGTCTCGACCACGGCCGGCCGCGAGCCCGCCGACGTCGGTGCCATCCTGTTCGGGCCGACCCCGCACGACGACGCCTCCCTCATCCACCTGGCCCAGCAGCTCACCGACCTCGAGGAGAGAACCCACCGCCCATGACGGACCACTCATCCACCCTGCACCCCACGACCGGCCCGGGTGGCCAGCAGGCCGAAGGCCCGCAGTCCGAGCGCGCCCGATCGGCGCTGCTCGCGGTCCGCGCCGAGGTCGCCAAGGCCGTCGTCGGCCAGGACGCCGCCGTTGCCGGGCTGCTCGTCGCGCTTCTCTGCCGGGGGCACATCCTCCTCGAGGGGGTGCCGGGTGTCGCGAAGACCCTCCTCGTCCGGAGCCTCGCGGCGTCCTTGGACCTGGAGACCAAGCGGGTGCAGTTCACCCCCGACCTCATGCCCGGTGACCTCACCGGTTCGCTCGTCTTCGACGCCCGCACCAGCGACTTCACGTTCCGCCAGGGCCCTGTCTTCACCAACCTCCTGCTCGCTGACGAGATCAACCGCACCCCCCCGAAGACCCAGTCCGCCCTTCTGGAGTCGATGGAGGAGCGCCAGGTGAGCATCGACGGGAACCCGCACCCGCTCCCCTCACCCTTCATGGTCGCCGCGACCCAGAACCCAGTGGAGTACGAGGGGACGTACCCCCTCCCCGAAGCACAGCTCGACCGGTTCCTCCTCAAGGTCGTTCTGCCACTGCCGCAGCGGTCCGACGAGGTGCAGGTCGTCCGCCGGCATGCCTCCGGGTTCGACCCCCGTGACCTGCGCGCGGCGGGCATCCGCCCGGTGGCGACCGTCGCCGATCTCGACGCAGGGGTGACGGCGGTGCGCGAGGTGTCGGTCTCCGACGAGGTGGCGGCCTACGTCGTCGACATCGCCCGGGCCACCAGGGTCTCCCCGTCGCTGGCTCTGGGGGTCTCCCCCCGCGGTGCGACGGCCCTCATGGCGACGAGCCGCGCGTGGGCGTGGCTGGCCGGTCGGACATACGTGACGCCGGACGACGTGAAGGCTCTGGCGCACGCCACCCTTGCTCACCGCCTCTCGCTCCGGCCCGAGGCCGAGCTCGAGGGCGTCGGCGTGACAGCCGTGCTCGACAGCGCGCTCGGGTCGGTGCCCGTCCCGCGCTGATGGCGATCACCTGGCGCACGGTGGTGCTGACCCTCGCGGGACTGGCACCGGTGGCGCTGTGGCCGCAGGCGTCGACGGTCCGGTGGTGGGCCCTCGTCGTGCTCCTGCTCGTCGTCCTCGACCTCGTCCTCGCGACCCGGCCGACGGAGCTGCACCTCGATCGCGACGAGCCGGCGCCGGTACGGCTCGGCGAGGCGACGACGAGCACGCTGTGGGTGACCAACACCTCCGACCGTGGTGTCCGGGGTCTCCTGCGGGACGCCTGGCCGCCGTCTGCCGGTGCGGTCGACGCCGTGCACGACCTCGCGGTGCCCCCTCACGAACGGGTGCGCCTCACGACCCACCTCGTGCCGACCCGCCGCGGCGACCGTGTGGCGGACCGGGTGACCGTGCGGGTGCTCGGGCCGCTCGGGCTCGCTGCCCGCCAGCGCTCGTTCGAGGTGCCGGGAGCGGTCCGGGCTCTCCACCCCTTCCCCTCGAGACGTCACCTGCCCAGCCGGCTCGCGGTGCTCCGCCAGCTCGACGGTCGCGCTGCTGTCCGGACCCGCGGTCAGGGCACCGAGTTCGACAGCCTGCGCGACTACGTCGAGGGCGACGACGTGCGCTCGATCGACTGGCGGGCCACGGCCCGGCGACGGGACCTCGTCGTGCGCACCTGGCAGCCCGAGCAGCACCGCCGGCTCGTCCTCGTGGTCGACACCTCCCGCACGAGCGCCGGCCGCATCGGCGACGCCCCCCGGCTCGACGCGGCGATGGACGCCGCGCTCCTGCTCACCGCACTGGCCGGACACGCGCGCGACCGGGTCCAGGTGCTCGCGGGCGACCGGGTCGTGCTGGCACGGGTGTCAGGCACCGACCGAGCACGCCTGCTCCACGACACGATCAGCACCCTGGCGCCTGTCGAGGCCCGGCTCGTCGAGGCCGACTGGTCGGCGCTCGCCACCGAGGTCATGCGGCTCGGCTCGCACCGCGCACTCGTGGTGCTGCTCACCGCACTGGAGTCCTCGGCCGCCGAGGAGGGGCTCCTACCGGTGCTTCCGGCGCTCGCCGCCCACCACCGCGTCGTCGTCGCGTCGGTTGCCGACCCCGCCGTGGCCGGCATGCGCGGGGCCCGCTCGACCACGGCCGCGGTCTACGGTGCCGCGGCCGCCGAGCGCACCATGGCCCTCCGGGGCAGGACGGCCGCGGCCCTGGGCCAGCTCGGCGTCGACGTCCTCGACGCCCCGCCCGACGAGCTACCGGTACGCCTCGCCGACCACTACCTCATGCTCAAGCGCCAGGGCCTCCTCTGACGTGGGGCGAACCCGGGGTTGCCGCCGGTCAGGCGGCGGTCACGGGAGCGGTGTCACCGGCATCCCGCGCGAGGACGTCACCGGTGACACCCTCCCGCACGGCGGCGCGTCCGACGACGAACACGTAGGCGAGGAAGAGAACCTCGGCGGTGACCCCGATGGTGATGCGCGCCCAGGTCGGCAGGCCGGAGGGCGTGACGAAGCCCTCGATGGCACCACTGACGAGGAGGACGACGACCAGCCCGAGGGCGACGGCGATCGCCGTGCGCCCCTCCTTGGCGAAGGACTCGAGCCGCCCCATGGGGCCGGGCTCCACCCACGACCAGAAGAGCCGCAGTCCCACTCCCGCCGCCACGAAGACTGCCGTGAGCTCCAGCAGCCCGTGCGGGAGGATGAGCCCGAAGAACAGACCGGCCCGGTCGTTGGTGATCATGAGCGCCGCGGCCACGCCGACGTTGACGACGTTGGACGCCAGTACGTAGAGCACCGGCAGGCCGAGGACGCCCAGGGCGATGCAGAGGGCCGCGACACGGGCGTTGTTCACCCAGACGAGCGTGCCGAACTCCGCATGCGGGAACTCGGAGTAGTAGTTCTCGAAGTCGGTGCCGACGTACGCCTCGATCTCGGCCGGTGTCATCCGGCTCGTCCACACCTCGGGGTTGTCGAGACCCCACCACGTCACGAGGGCCGCGAGGACGATGCTGCCGAGGGCCGTCGACACCCACCACCACCGCGTCCGGTACAGCGCCGCGGGAAAGGTCCGGGTGAAGAAGCCGCGGAGGTCCGCCCAGGTGGAGGTGCGAGCGCCGGCTGACGCGATCCGCGCGCGTGCCAGCACCGACGAGAGGTAGGCCACGACGGAGGGGTCGGGGCTCGCTGAGCGCACGACGGACAGGTGCGTGGACACCCGCTGGTACAGGTCGAGCAGCTCGTCGGCCTCCTCGCCGGTCAGGCGCCGACGCCCGGCGAGCTCCTCGAGGCGCGCCCACTGCGGCTGATGCACCAGGAGGTAGGCGTCGAGGTCCACCGGCGAAGCGTAACCGCCGGCAGCTCGCGGCATCCGGCCCACCGGCGGCAGGTCGGTGCCCGGGCACGGCGGTGCCGCGCTGCCGGCTGGCGATCGGCCGCGCACCAGGGGTCCGGCGGCGCGGGTTAGCATCGCCGCGTGAGCGACCCGGGCGGCTACCGCAGCTACGCCGGTGACGACCTCGTCACCGGCGAAGGGGTCGCCGTTGAGGTCCCCGCGGCGAGCGTCGCGGCGCGGATGGCGTCCGGGGTCATCGACGTGGTCGTCGCGGTCGCCCTGCTCATCGGCGGCTTCGTCGTCTTCTCACTGACCATCGGCGCCGCCTCCGAAGCCCTCGTGACGATCGTCGCGATCGTCTACAGCACCCTCGTCCTCGTCGGCGTTCCGGCCATGGTCGAGACGGCGACCCGCGGCCGGACCCTGGGAAAGATGGCTCTCGGGCTGCGCGCCGTCCGTGACGACGGCGGGCCGGCGACCGGGCGCCATGCGATCGTCCGGGCGCTCGTCGGCTACGTCGAGATATACCTGCTCATCGGTGTCCCGGCCCTCGTGGCCTCGGTGGTGCACCCACGGGCCAAGCGGCTCGGGGACATGGCGGCAGGGACGGTCGTCGTGTCGCAGCGGGCGAGGCTGCGGCTCGCCCCACCGCCCGGGATGCCGCCCGCCCTGGAGTCGTGGGCACGCTCGTGCGACATCTCCTCCCTCCCCTCGGGGCTCACGGTGGCGGTGCGGCAGTTCCTCTCCCGAGCGCCGGGGCTCATGCCCGAGTCACGACATCGGCTCGGCCTCGAGCTGCTGTCCGCGGTGATCCCCCACGTCAGCCCACCGCCGCCCGGCGGTGTGCATCCCGAGCTCCTGCTCGCCGCCGTCGTGGCCGAGCGCCGACGTCGCGACCTCGACCGGTTGTGGCGGGAGGAGCAGCTGCGGGCACGCCTCCTCCCGGTGGACCCGCTCAGCCGCTGACCGCCTGACCCGCAACCGGCGCGCGGTCAGACGTGGGCGCCCAGTGCGGCATACCCGGGCTTGACCACGTGCTCGATGATCTCGAGCCGCTCGTCGAACGGCAGGAACGCTGACTTCATCGCGTTGATCGTGGCCCACCGGAGGTCCTCGATCGTCCAGCCGGCCTCGTCGACGAGGAGCTGCATCTCGCGGGTCATGGAGGTCCCGCTCATGAGTCGGTTGTCGGTGTTCACGGTCACTCGGAACAGGAGCGTCTTGAGCAATGTGATGGGGTGTGCAGCAACGGAGTCGGCGGCTCCGGTCTGGACGTTGGAGCTCGGGCACATCTCCAGAGGGATGCGGCGGTCCCGCACGTAGCCCGCGAGGCCACCGAGGGTCGCCGCCCCCGCGTGGTCCACGGCGATGTCGTCGACGATCCGCACGCCGTGACCGAGCCGGTCGGCACCGCACCACTGGATCGCCTCCCAGATGCTCGGCAGCCCGAAGGCCTCACCGGCGTGGATCGTGAAGTGCGCGTTCTCACGGCGGAGGTACTCGAAGGCGTCGAGGTGGCGGGTGGGAGGAAAGCCCGCCTCGGCGCCTGCGATGTCGAACCCGCCGACGCCGTCGTCGCGGTAGCGCACCGCGAGCTCGGCGATCTCCCGGCTGCGCGCCGCGTGGCGCATGGCGGTGAGGAGCGTGACCATGCGGATCGGGATGCCGGCCGCGCGCGCCTCCTCCTCGCCCGCCCGGAACCCCGCGAGGACGGCCTCGACGACCTCCTCGAGCGACAGGCCCGCCGTGATGTGCTGCTCGGGCGCGAAGCGGGACTCGGCGTAGACCACTCCGTCGGCGGCGAGGTCGAGAGCACACTCACGGGCCACCCGGGCAAGCTGCTCGGGTGTCTGCATGACGGCGACGGTGTGCGAGAACGTCTCGAGGTAGCGCTCCAGCGAACCCGAGTCCGCGGCGTCCCGGAACCAGCGGCCGAGCTGGTCCGCATCGGTCGCGGGAAGGTCGGCGTAGCCGGACTCCTCCGCCAGCTCGACGACCGTTGCCGGCCGCAGACCGCCGTCGAGGTGGTCGTGGAGCAGCGCCTTCGGGGCGCGGGCGACGATGGTCGGCGTCACGGCCGCCGTGGCGGTCATCAGGCGATCCTGTCGAGGACGATGCTCGTGCGGGGGACGTGCGTGCCCTCGGGTGCGATGGTGACCGCTCCCTCCAGCGCCGCCTTGGCGCGCTCGAAGCGCTCCGGGGTGTCGGTGTGGAGGGTGAGCAGCAGGTCGCCCTGCTCGACCGGATCCCCGGGCTTGGCGTGCATCTCAACGCCGGCGCCGGCCTGGACGTGGTCCTCCTTGCGGGCCCGGCCGGCACCGAGGCGCCACGCCGCGACTCCGACGGCATACGCGTCGAGGGTGGACAGCACGCCGGAGCTCCCAGCCCGCACCTCATCTGTGTCGCCGGCGACCGGGAGGGGGCCGTCGGGGTCGCCACCCTGCGCGGTGATCATCCGGCGCCAGGCGTCCATCGCCCGTCCGTCGCGGAGAGCGGCCCCGACGTCCTGCCCACCGCGGCCGGCCTGCTCGAGCATCTCCTCGGCCAGGCGCACGGTGAGCTCGACGACGTCCGCAGGGCCTCCCCCGGCCAGCACCTCGGTCGACTCACGCACCTCGAGGGCGTTGCCGGCCGTGAGCCCGAGCGGTGTCGACATGTCGGTGAGCAGGGCGACGGTGCTGACACCGGCATCCGTGCCGAGGTCGACCATGGTCCGTGCCAGCTCCGTGGCGTCGTCGCGGTTCTTCATGAACGCACCAGTGCCGACCTTGACGTCGAGGACGAGAGCGCCCGTGCCCTCGGCGATCTTCTTGCTCATGATGGACGAGGCGATGAGCGGGATCGCCTCGACGGTTCCGGTGACGTCGCGCAGTGAGTAGAGCTTCTTGTCGGCAGGGGCCAGGCCCGACCCCGCGGCGCAGATGACGGCGCCGACGTCCTCGAGCTGCCGGATCATCGCCTCGTTGCTCAGGGACGCCTGCCAGCCGGGGATCGACTCGAGCTTGTCGAGGGTGCCGCCGGTGTGGCCCAGACCGCGGCCGGACAGCTGGGGCACCGCGACGTCGAAGACGGCGACGAGAGGTGCCAGCGGAAGCGTGATCTTGTCTCCGACACCGCCGGTCGAGTGCTTGTCGGCGGTCGGGCGCGAGAGCGACGAGAAGTCCATCCGCTCTCCGCTCGAGATCATCGCCGCGGTCCACGTGGAGATCTCGCGCCGGGTCATCCCGTTGAGCAGCACCGCCATCGCCAGCGCGCTCATCTGCTCGTCCGCCACCGCGCCACGGGTGTAGGCGTCGATCACCCAGTTGATCTGGTCGTCCGTGAGCTCCTGCCGGTCGCGCTTGGTGATGATGACGTCGACGGCGTCGAAGGGTTCGCTCATCGGCACATCATCGCAGGGCCGGAACCACCCCCACTTCGTCTGTCGCGGTGCTGCGACACGCCGCTCCGCGAGCCGTCGACCGGCAATCTGACAGACGACGTCGGGCAGGCTCAGTCGACGGGGGCGACGGCCTCGAGCACGTCGCGGCCGAAGGCCTGCGGCAGCACCTCGCGCATCGAGAGGATGCCGGTGGGGGTCTGGAGCTGGGTGTCCGGTGCGCCGCACTCCCAGAGCAGCTGGCGGCAGCGGCCGCACGGCATCAGGGTGTCGCCGTGCTTGTCGACGCACCACACGGCGCGGAGCACGCCGCCTCCGGTCGCGTGGAGCTGCGACACCATCCCGCACTCGGCGCAGAGCGTCGCTCCGTAGGCGGCGTTCTCGACGTTGCAGCCGGAGACGACCCGGCCGTCGTCGACCAGGCCGGCCACGCCGACGGGGAACCGGCTGTAGGGCGCGTACGCGAGCCCCGCCATGCGGAGGGCCTCGGAGTGCAGGGCCGGCCAGTCGATGCCGTCGGGATCCGTGGCCGTCGTCCGCGACTCGCTCACGTGGCCTCCAGCGGCTGGTGGTCCCCTGACCCCGAACGGCGCAGGACCGCCACGGACGCGAGCAGCCGGGCGCCGAGCGCGACGGCGTCCTCGTCGACGACGAGGTCGCCCTGGTGCAGGTCGAAGGTCGGACCCCCGGGAGCACGGGTGCCGAGACGGGCCATCGCCCCGGTCGCGTGGGCGAGATACCACGAGAAGTCCTCGCCGCCGAGGGACTGGGTGGTGGACACGGGGTGCATCCCGCTCGCCAACGAGGCCAGCCGGAACGCCTCGATGCCCTCTGCGGTGTTGACGACAGGTGGCACGCCCTTGACGCGTTCGACCTTCGCCTGGACGCCGTAGGGCTCGACCACCGCGTGGACGATCTCCTCGAGCAGCGGCCCGACCGTCAGCCAGGCCGCTGCGTCGAGCATGCGCAGCGTCCCGCGGCACTCCCCCGTGGAGGGGATGACGTTCGCGGCCCGCCCGGCGTTGATCGTGCCCCAGACGAGCGCGGCCCCGGCCCGCGGGTCCAGTCGGCGCGAGAGCGCGGCCGGCACGTCGGTGACCACCTTGGCGAGGGCGTAGGTGAGGTCCTCGGTCGCCTGGGGGCGCGACGTGTGCCCTCCCCTGCCGTGGAGCGAGACGGTGACCTGGTCGCACGCCGCCGTCAGCGGCCCTTCGCGCAGGCCGACCTCGCCGGTGTCGAGGCTGGGGTCGCAGTGAATCGCGAACACGGCGTGGACGCCGTCGACGGCGCCCGCGCTGATGGCGTCGTGTGCCCCACCCGGCATGATCTCCTCCGCGGCCTGGAAGATGCCCCGCACGGCGACGCCCCGCTCGACGAGGGCCGGCTCACACTCCTTGAGCGCGAGGAGCGCACCGAGCAGGGCCGCCACGTGCAGGTCGTGGCCGCAGGCGTGGCAGACGCCGGGGAACCGCGACGAGAAGTCGAGGCCGGTCCGCTCCCGCACCGGGAGGGCGTCCATGTCGGCGCGCAGCGCCACCCGGTAGGGCGCGTCGGCCGCCCCGATGTCCGCGAGCAGCCCGGTCGCGGGGAGCAGGCGGACACCCACGCCCGAGGCGTCGAGGCGGCGAGCCACGCAGTCGGTCGTGCGCGTCTCCTCGCGGGACAGCTCGGGATGGGCATGGAGGTCCCGCCGGATGTCGATCAGCTCTGCTGCCAGTGAGGTGATGCGCTCGCCGAGGGCGGCGAGAAGGGCATCGTCGTTCATCAGGCGGCCGAGTCTACTCGCCGGCGGTCGACCTTCGGGCCGCCTTGTGCTGGTCCCAGCGACGCGCGATGCCGTCCATCTCGCGCTGGATGAACTCGAGGAACTCCACGGACAGCTGCATCCGCTGCCCGGCTCGGCTGTCCTTGCCGACCGCGCCACGGGCCGCCACGAGGGCCGCGAGGATGGGGGCGTAGATCTGGTCCTTCTGCATGAGGACGTCGTGCCAGGCGTCGTCGAGGACGACATAGACATCCCGTCGAGACCCGCGCTCGCGCTCGCGGCGGATCATCCGGACCTGGGTCAGGTACCGCACCGCCCCCGAGATGCCGGCGGGGCTCACTCCCAGCAAGGCGGCCAGTTCTGATGCCGTGAGGCGTCCGTCCTCGGTGGCCAGGAGGGCGGCGAAGACACGAGCGGGCAGCCGGGAGAGCCCGGCGTCGGCGAGAGCACCACCGAGGTGCTCGACCGCATCCGTGAACGCCGGGTCGCGGGTTGGCGCGGCGGCGGCACGGGGCTGCATACCGCCAGTTTACACTATTCACAATCTTCTGAAACGCGTAATGTGAGTGGCATGACCGACGTCATCTCCGTGTTCGGCCTCCACAAGGCCTTCGGCAACACCGTCGCCCTCGACGGTCTCGACCTCACCGTGCGAGAGGGGGAGGTGCACGGGTTCCTCGGACCCAACGGCTCGGGCAAGTCGACGACCATCCGCATCCTCCTCGGGCTGCTGCGGGCCGACCGCGGCACGGGCACCGTCCTCGGCCGGGATCCGTGGCGCGAGGCGACCGAGCTGCACCGGTCGCTGGCCTACGTGCCGGGCGACGTGGTGCTGTGGCCCACGCTCACCGGCGGTGAGGTCATCGACCTGCTCGGCCGGCTCAGGGGTGGCATCGACGAGGCCCGGCGCCGCCGCCTCGTGCAGCGCTTCGAGCTCGACGAGACCAAGAAGGGCAAGGCCTACTCGAAGGGCAACCGGCAGAAGGTCGCCCTCGTGGCGGCGCTCGCCAGCGACGTCCCGCTCCTCGTGCTCGACGAGCCGACGGCCGGGCTCGACCCCCTCATGGAGGGGGTCTTCCAGGCAGAGCTCCTGGCGCTGCGCGACGCCGGCCGGACCACACTGCTGTCGAGCCACATCCTCAGCGAGGTCGAGAAGGCCTGCGACCGGGTCAGCATCGTGCGTGCGGGCCGGATCGTCGACAGCGGCAGCCTCGCCGACCTGCGCCACCTGAGCCGCACCCGCGTCCATGCGCTCCTCCGCAGTGCTCCGACGCTCGCCGAGCTCGAGGCCTGGCCCGGAACCCACGACGCGAGGGTCGACGGCGCGGAGGTCTGGTGCTCGGTCGACGCCGAGCACCTCGGTGACCTCGTCGCGACTCTGGGGAGCCACGGCGTGGAGACCCTGACCTGCCAACCACCCACGCTCGAGGAGCTGTTCCTCGCGCGCTACCAACCCCAACCGGCATGATGATGACGCGACTGGCCGGGGCACCAGACCTCCTCCGCCTCGCCTGGCGGCGGGATCGCATCCTCGTGCCGGCAAGCGTCATCGGGCTCGTGGTGCTCTCGGTCGGCTCGGCGCAGACGACCCTGGAGCTCTACCCCGACGACGAGTCAGCGGCCGCCGGTCTGGCCGGGATCCTCACCAACCCCTCGATCATCGCGATGTACGGCCCGCTCGCGTCCCAGACGGCGGATGCCCTGGCCGTCTTCAAGACCGTGATGATGGGTGCCTTCCTCGTCGCCGTCCTGGGGTTCGTCGTCGTGCGGCGTCACACCCGGACGGAGGAGGAGGAGGGCCGGCTGGAGCTGCTCGGCTCCGGCGTCGTCGGACGCTGGTCGCCCTTGGCCGCCGCCGTGACGCTCGCGACGGTCGCCGTGGTGGCGGCCAGCGCACTCTCGGCCGCCGGCCTGGCTGCACTGGGCATGGATGTCCCCGGGAGCGTGGCCTTCGGTGTCGCCTGGCTCGCGGCCGGGCTCGCCACCGTCGGTGTCACCGCCGTCGCCGTGCAGCTGGCGTCGACCACGCGGGGCGCCGCGGGTCTGGGCTTCGGCTTCCTCGCCGCGGCATACGCGCTGCGGGCACTGGCCGACTCGGCGGACGACGGCTCGGTGCTCCACGCCCTGGGCTGGCTCTCGCCGCTCGGCTGGGCCGGGAGGGTCGAGGCCTACGGGGCCAACCGGCAGTGGGTGCTCCTCCTGGGGCTGGCCACGCTGGTCGCCGGCGTGGTCGTCGGCGTGGCGGTCCTCGAGCGGCGCGACCTCGGTGCAGGGCTGATCCCGGCCCGCACCGGTCCGGCGCGCGCGGGCCGGATCCTCTCGGGACCGGTCGGCCTCGCGACCCGGATGGCTCGGGGCACGATCGTCGGCTGGACCCTCGGGCTGACCCTGGGCGGTGTCGTCGTCGGCTCGCTGCTCGGCTCGGTCGCCGACCTGGCCGACGACCCGGTGGTCTCCGACTTCCTCGAGCAGCTGGGCGGATCGGCGGGCACGGTCGAGGACATCTTCGTCTCGACCGAGCTGGGCTTCATCTCGGCCGCCGTCGCCGCGGTCGGGGTGGCGTTGGCCCTGCGCCTGGTCGGCGCCGAGCGCAGCGGCCTCGGAGAGGTGGTGCTGTCGACACCGACGAGCCGCCTCCGGTGGTATGCCGCGAACGTCGCGGTGCCGCTGGCGCTGACGACGTTCCTCATGGTGGTCCTCGGCGTCGTCCTGGGTGTGGTGGGGCCCGCCGTCACCGAGCTCGCACCCTCGCTCGGTGAGTCGGTCGGCGCCTCGCTCGCCAAGCTCCCGGCGGTGTGGGTGCTCATCGCGGTCGCGGCCGCGCTCGGGGGGGCCGTTCCCCGCTTTGCGCCGTTCGCGTGGGCCGTGCTGCTCGTCACCTTCCTCGTCGGAGAGCTCGGACCCTCGATGCGGCTGCCGTCGTGGCTCCTCGACGCGTCACCCTTCACCCACCTCTCCCAGCTCCCTGGCGGCACCTTCGAGGTCGTCCCTTCGCTCGCGCTGGTGGCAGTGACAGCGGTACTCGTCGTCCTGGGCGGGGCGGCGTACCGCCACCGGGACGTCGCCTGACCCGAGTGACTGCCTCAGGCCCCGGGCCCGGACCTTGAAGTGCGACGAGCAGCCGACCGGCCCCGGGTCGGACGAGGTCGGCGGCGGTCAGACGAGGTCGCTGCGGCCGGATGCCGTGAGCTGGTCGACGACGCCCTTGACGTCCTGGGCCCGCGCGCGCGTCGTCACGAGGACCGCGTCGGGGGTGTCGACGACCACCACGTCGTCGAGGCCCACCACGGCAACCCTCCGGCCCCCGGCAGCGACCACGAGTCCACTGGTGTCGAGCGAGGTGATGTCCGCGCGGTCCCCCAGCACGCGCAGGTCGACCCCGCCGTCGTCCGGCGGGACGAGGGTGGCGAGGCTCCCGAAGTCCCCGACGTCGTCCCAGGCGAAGGATGCCGGCACGACGACCACCCGGCCGGCGTCCGCCGCGGGCTCCGCGACGGCGTGGTCGATCGCGATCTTCGTCAGGCCCGGCCACACGTCCGGCAGGCGACTCGGGTCGGCGGCGACCTCGCGCAGCCCCGTCGCGAGGTCGGGGTGCCACCGCTCGAGGAGGTCGAGCAGCATGGCGGCCCGAACCACGAACATGCCTGCGTTCCAGCGGTATTCCCCGGAGGCGACATATCGTGCAGCAAGCTCCGCATCCGGCTTCTCGACGAACTGGAGGACCCGTCGCGCCGTGCGGGCCCCAGGAAGGGGCCTCCCGGTGCGGATGTACCCGAAGCCCGTGGAGGGGCTCGTCGGCTCGATGCCGATCGTCACGAGGTGCCCGTCGTGGGCCACCTCGGCGGCTTCCCGGATGACGTCCGCGAAGGCGCCGGCATCGGGGATGAGGTGGTCGGCGGCGAAGGAGCCGATGACCGCCTCGGGGTCCCGCCGCTCGACCAGAGCAGCGGCGAGACCGATCGCGGCCATCGAGTCGCGCGGTGACGGCTCGGCGAGGACCTGGTGGGGCAGCAGACCGGGGAGCTGGGCGCGCACGGCATCCGCGTGAGCCTTCCCGGTGACGACGAGGACCCGCTCGTCGGTGAGGGGCGTGAGCCGGTCCACGGTTCCCTGGAGAAGCGTCCGGCCGGTGCCGGTGAGGTCGAGGAGGAACTTGGGGTGAGCGGCCCGACTGAGCGGCCACAGTCGGGTCCCCGCACCACCCGCGGGCACGACCGCCCAGAACCCCGGAATGCTCGCCGTCACGGCGCGACCGCGCGACGTCGCTCGGGGACCGTCGCGACGTCGCCGCCCAGCCGGAACGAGTCGAGCACCCTCCAGACCCCGTCGTCGTCGTGCTGGTAGAGCTCGATCGCGGTGACCATGAACCCGCACCGGAACGCGGCAAGCGACTCGAAGGCGCGGTCGAGCGACGCCTCGTCGAGGTTGTGGGCGACCGTGACGTGCGGGTGGTAGGGGAAGTCGAGGGGCCGTTCGACGGGTCCGCACCGCACGGCGTGCTCCAGGGCCTCGCAGTGCGAGATCCCGCGTGACACCTGGACGAACACGACCGGTGAGACCGGCCGGAAGGTCCCGGTCCCCGACAGGATCATCGCGAACGGCTCGACCACGGAGGTGACCGCACGCAGGTGGCCGAGGAACTCCCCCATGAGGTGCGGCGCGATGAGGGTCGGTGGCAGAAGCGTCACGTGCGGCGGGATCGCGGCCGCCATGGGGTCTCCGAACTCCTCCCGGGCAGCCTGGAGCCGGGGGCCCCAGGGTTCCGGGATGGTGACGGCGACGCCGTGGATCGGCATGGGCAGGGACCCTACCGCGCCGCGGTGAGGAGGCCCACGGCCTCCCGGACCCGCGACATGGTCGCGTCGGCGATCGCGGCGGCGCGCTCGGCACCTCGAGCCAGGATCCGGTCGAGCTCGGCGGGGTCGTCGAGCAGCTCGGTCATCCGCTCGCGGAACGGCGTGACCGCGTCGACGACGATCTCGCCGACGGCCTTCTTGAGGTCGCCGTAGCCGCGCCCGGCGAACTCCTCCTCGAGATCCTTCAGGGACGTTCCGGACAGCACGGAGTGGATGACGAGGAGGTTCGAGACGCCCGGCTTGGTGTCCGGGTCGTAGCGAATGTCCGACTCGGTGTCGGTCACCGCCGAGCGGATCTTCTTGGCCAGCCGCTCGGGCTCCTCCATGAGCTCGAGGATGCCCTTCTCGCTCGACCCGGTCTTGCTCATCTTCGCGGTGGGCTCCTGGAGGTCCATGATCTTGGCGGACTCCTTGAGGATGTAGGGCTCCGGCACCGTGAGCACGTCCCCGAAGCGGCTGTTGAGGCGCTCGGCGAGGTCGCGGGTGATCTCGAGGTGCTGGCGCTGGTCCTCCCCGACCGGGACGAAGGCCGCGTCGTACATGAGGATGTCGGCCGCCATGAGCACCGGGTAGGTGAAGAGGCCGACGTTGGCGTTCTGCCCCTTGGCGGTCTTGTCCTTGAACTGGGTCATCCGGCTCATCTCACCCATGGCCGTCTGGCAGGCGAGCACCCATGCCAGCTCGGTGTGCTGGGCGACGTGGCTCTGGCAGAACACCGCTGACGTCTCCGGGTCGACACCACCGGCGATGAACTGAGCCGCGGTGACCCGGGTGCGACGGCGCAGCACCTCGGGGTCGGTCGGCACGGTGAGGGCGTGGAGATCGGCGACGAAGTAATACGTGTCGAAGCTCCGCTGCAGGCCCACCCAGTTCACCAGCGCGCCGAGGTAGTTGCCGAGGTGGAGCGAGTCGCTCGTCGGCTGCATCCCTGAGAGGATGCGTGGGCGTGCCGAAGCGGCCGGTGCGGGGGTGGACATGGAGCACATTCTGTCAGTGCTCGCACTCCTAGACTTCGCGGCATGAACCGGGTCGTCGAGACGTACCGCGCGGTGTTCGGAGCCGATCCGGAGGGGGTCTGGTCGGCCCCCGGGCGGGTCAACCTCATCGGCGAGCACACCGACTACAACGACGGCCTCGTGCTTCCCATCGCGCTGCCGCAGCGCACGTATGCCGCGTGCTCGCCGGGCGTGGACGGCCTCCTCCGCGCCCACTCTGCCCAGACCGGTGAGACGGTGGAGGTCCGGCTGGCCGAGGTTGGGCCGGGGACGCCCTCCGGCTGGACGGCATACGTCGCCGGTGTGATGTGGGCACTGGCTGCCGACGGACACGATGTCGGCGGTCTCGACGTGGCCGTCGACAGCGAGGTGCCCCTCGGCGGTGGCCTGTCGAGCTCGGCGGCCCTGGAGTGCTCGGTCGGCGCTGCGGTCAGTGATCTCTGCGGCCTGGGGCTCCTCGGCCTCGGCGGTGGCCTGTCGAGCTCGGCGGCCCTGGAGTGCTCGGTCGGCGCTGCCGTCAGTGACCTTTGCGGCCTGGGTCTCCTCGGCGACGAGACGGGTCGTGCCCGGCTCGCGGCAGCATGTGTCCGCGCCGAGAACGAGGTCGCCGGCGCACCGACGGGGGGCATGGACCAGTCCGCGTCGCTGCTCTGCCGGGAGGGACACGCGCTCCTGCTCGACTGCCGCAGTGGCAGCACCGACCACGTGCCCCTCGACCTCCGGGGGCCCGAGGGTGACGGCTTCGTGCTCCTCGTCACGGACACCAGGGCAGAGCACGCGCTCAACGACGGGCAGTACGCCCAGCGCCGCACGGCGTGCGAGCGCGCCGCCGCCGAGCTCGAGGTCGAGTCCCTGCGTGACGTCGACCCCCGCGACCTCGACGGGGCACTGCGTCGACTGTCCGACGACGAGCTCCGCCGGCGGGCCCGGCACGTCGTCACCGAGATCGAGCGGGTGCGCGACGTCGTGGACCGTCTGCGGGCTGGCGACCTCGGGGCGGTGGGGCGCCTCTTCGACGCCTCCCACGCCTCCCTGCGTGACGACTACGAGGTGAGCTGCGCGGAGCTCGACGTCTCGGTGGAGGCCGCCCGGTCAGCCGGTGCCCTCGGGGCCCGGATGACCGGCGGCGGCTTCGGCGGCTCCAGCATCGCGCTCGTGCCGTCGGGTGCCGTGACCGATGCGGAGCTCGCGGTCCGTGAGGCGTTCGCCGAGCGAGAGTGGCCGGAGCCGGAGTGCTTCGCGGTCACCCCTGGCGCTGCCGCCCACCGCGACAGCTGAGCGTCGTTCGCGGTCCGGCGTCCACCGCGAGAGGCCGCGCCCGGCCGTCAGCTCGTGAGGTCCTCGCCGGTCGGCTTCCACGGCCCGTTCGCGTCGGGGGAGCTGTGCAGCCGGTCGCCGACGAGGAGCCACCATCCCTTGCCGGATGCCGAGATCGAGACCTTGCCCTGAGCAACCGCGGCCTTGACGCACGTGCCCTCGCCCTTGGGCTTGCCGATGGTCACCGGCACGACGACGACGCCTTGGCACGAGGCGTCCGTTCGGACCACCGCTCCCGTCCCGGTCTCCGTCAGCGTCAGCGCGAGGCCGCCCTTGACCGTCGCGCTCTCGGCCCACGTCCCCCCGCCGTCCGTGGTGCTGCGCAGGTCCCCGTTGTCGCAGAGGACGGAGGCACGAGCGGCGCCGAGGCCGGTGAGGTCGAGCACCCGGCCGCCCGCGCACGGCTGCTCGAGCTCGTCGGCGGGTGTGTGCACGGCCTTGGCGTCCTCGGGCGAGCGGGACCACGCCTCCGCCGCCGACTGGGGCTCACCCCACGCGGCGCCCCCGTCCACGGTCCTCCACAGCCGCAGGTCGCACTTCTCGTCGCCGCCGGTGATGAACGCCTCGGTGGCCGAGTCCGGTCGGGCACGGAGCACCCGTCCCGGCAGCTCCTCCTGCGACCACGAGTCCCCGGCGTCGCTGGTGACCCAGAGCCTGCCTGGCTCCGCGCAGGAACCGGCCTCCACGACCCAGGCGGCGGTCGCGCTCACCGCCGTCACGAAGCGTTCCACCGGCACGGCCTTCACGCCGGCCCCCGGTGACGGCGCCGCGCTGGACCCGGACGCCGAGGGGGATGAGGTGGAGGACGGCGAGGCCGCGTCGGGGGCCCCCCGACCTCCCGCCTGCACCACCGACGGGCGGAAGGCGAGCACGATGAGCACGAGGTCGGCCACGAGCAGGGCGCACAGGCCGACGATGGGGGCGACCCTCCGTAGCTCCATCCCGATAGCCTCTCAGACGCTGCCCACGATCACGACGGTCGGTCCACCTTCGATAGCCTGACCGGCAGCGTCCCCGCTCGCCGACACCACCGGAGATGACCCATGGCCACGATCATCTACACGCTCACCGACGAAGCGCCGATGCTGGCCACGTACTCGTTCCTCCCGGTCGTCCAGGCCTTCGCGTCCTCGGCCGGCGTGGACGTCGAGACGCGGGACATCTCCCTCGCCGGCCGCATCCTCGCCCTCTTCCCCGACCGCCTCACCGAAGAGCAGCGCATCGGCGACGCCCTGACGGAGCTCGGCGAGCTGGCGACCACACCCGAGGCCAACATCATCAAGCTGCCGAACATCTCCGCATCCCTGCCTCAGCTCAAGGCCGCCATCAAGGAGCTCCAGTCCCAGGGATACGGACTCCCCAGCTATCCCGACGACCCGCAGACGGACGAGGAGCGTGACATCCGCTCCCGCTACGACCGGGTCAAGGGCAGCGCCGTACGAGGAGCGTGACATCCGCTCGCGCTACGACCGGGTCAGGGGCAGCGCCGTGAACCCGGTGCTCCGTGAGGGGAACTCCGACCGGCGGGCTCCCGCCGCCGTGAAGAACTACGCGCGCCGGCACCCACACTCGATGGGAGCGTGGACCAGTGACAGCAGGACCAACGTCGCCACCATGGGGCGGGACGACTTCCGCTCCAACGAGCAGTCCGTGGTGCTCGGAGGCGACGACACCCTCACCATCCGGCACGTCGGGAGCGACGGCACGACCACCGTGCTCAAGGACGGGGTGACCGTGCTCGAGGGCGAGGTCGTCGACGCCACCGTCATGCGGGCTGCTGCCCTCGACGCGTTCCTTCGCGAGCAGATCGCCCGTGCCAAGGCCGAGGACGTCCTGTTCTCCGTGCACCTCAAGGCCACGATGATGAAGGTCAGCGACCCGATCATCTTCGGACACGTCGTCCGCGCCTTCCTCCCGGAGGTCTTCGAGCGCCACGGGGCCGACCTGGCGGCGGCGGGCCTCTCTCCCAACAACGGGCTCGGCGGCATCCTCGACGGCCTCTCGGCCCTGCCCAACGGCGACGAGATCAGGGCGGCCATCGACAAGGGCATCGCCGAGGGTCCGCGCCTGGCCATGGTGAACTCCGACAAGGGCATCACCAACCTCCACGTCCCGAGCGACGTCATCGTCGACGCCTCGATGCCGGCGATGATCCGCACGTCCGGCCACATGTGGGGCCCCGACGGCCAGGAGCACGACACCCTCGCCGTCATCCCGGACAGCTCGTATGCCGGCATCTACCAGGCCGTCCTCGACGACTGCCGGGCGAACGGCGCGTTCGACCCGGCGACGATGGGCTCGGTGCCCAACGTCGGCCTCATGGCCCAGAAGGCGGAGGAGTACGGCAGCCACGACAAGACCTTCGAGATCTCCGGCGAGGGGCGGGTGGAGGTGGTCGACGCCGCCGGCGAGGTGCTCACGTCCCACGAGGTCGCGGCCGGTGACATCTGGCGCGCCTGCCAGACCAAGGACGCCCCCATCCGCGACTGGGTCAAGCTGGCGGTCACGCGCTCTCGTGCGGCGCAGACGCCGGCCGTGTTCTGGCTCGACGAGTCGCGTGCCCACGACCGCAACCTCATCGCCAAGGTCGAGACCTACCTCGCCGACCACGACACGGAGGGCCTGGACCTGCGGATCCTTCCCCCCGTCGAGGCAGCCCGGCTCTCCGTGGAGAGGATCCGGCGCGGAGAGGACACCATCTCGGTGACGGGCAACGTGCTCCGCGACTACAACACCGACCTGTTCCCCATCCTCGAGCTCGGGACCAGCGCCAAGATGCTCTCGGTCGTGCCGCTCATGAACGGCGGCGGGCTGTTCGAGACCGGCGCGGGTGGCTCCGCCCCCAAGCACGTGCAGCAGCTGGTGCAGGAGAACTACCTGCGCTGGGACAGCCTCGGCGAGTTCCTCGCGCTCGCGGAGAGCTTCCGCCACGAGGCCGACCGCGGCAACGCCCGGGCCGGCGTGCTGGGTGAGGCACTCGACCGGGCCACCGAGCGCCTGCTCAACGAGAACAAGTCCCCCGCTCGTCGGGTCGGCCAGATCGACAACCGCGGGAGCCACTTCTGGCTGGCCTGCTACTGGGCCCACGAGCTCGCGACGCAGACCGAGGACGGCGCGCTCGCTGCCACCTTCACCCCGGTCGCCGAGCAGCTGGCTTCGAACGCCGAGGCCATCGACGCCGAGCTCATCGCCGTGCAGGGCTCGCCCGCGGACATCGGCGGCTACTACCGCCCGGATGCGGCGAAGGCGTCGGCGGTCATGCG
>CALCXF010000116.1 GCA_937907685.1 uncultured Nostocoides sp. | reverse complement strand
GAGATCCTCGGCGTCGGGGACGAGTACCGCCCGCCGTCCGCCTGACCGCGCCGTCCGGCCGCTTGGCCGGTGCCGCCGCGCGGTGCCGGGTGCCGCGCTGTGCCGCGGTAGTCGCCACCGGAGGGCGGTACCGAGCCCGTACCGCGTGACGAGCCTCACTGCTAGCAATGCGCTTGCTGGAGTTAGCACCCGTGGAGAGGTGGGCATGCAGGAGTCATGACCGACAACAACAAGATCGTCAACCAGCTCCGCGCCCTCGTCCTCCTGACGAAGACCGAGGAGCAGACTGCGCGCACCCGCATCTCGCAGGCCCGGACCGACGCCGTCCGCCGCGAGCTCACGCAGAACGCCGACAACGCCGCAGCCCGCACGATCGAGATCACCGAGGCCCTGCGGTCGCTCGGTGGCGTGCCGGACGTCGTGACCCCCGCCTTGGGCCGCCTCGGCGCCATCCTCAAGGCCACCTTCGAGCAGGCCGCTCCCTTCGAGGAGGCCCTGCTGACCGACCTGTCGCTGGAGCACCAGCTGCTCGACCGCGCCACCTACGTGAAGGTCCTCGCCGAGCAGGCCGGGCAGCCCACGGTGCACGAGCTCGCCGAGAAGCTCATCGAGGCCCACAGCGCGACCGTCGAGTGGCTGACCGTGGTCCTGGCCGAGGAGGCGCTCGGTGGCCCCGCGGCCCTCGTGCCCACCCCGGTGCAGAAGGTCGCCGGTGGCGTGGCCCGCGCGGTCAACGCCCCGGTCCGCTTCTGGGCCAACACGGTGAACACCGCCGTCGACACGGCGAAGCACGCCGGTGAGGAGACCTCCGACCGGTTCTCCGCCGTCACCGATCGGGCCGTGAAGCTCACCGACGCCGTTCGCGAGGCGCTCACCGCCGGCCGCAGCGCCACGCTGCGCCGCGCCGAGCAGGTCGCCAACCGCGAGGGCAACACGGACGCCGCCAAGGCCGCCCGCTCCGCCCGCGAGGAGTTCGGCGACGTCTCGGCGTCCGAGCTGCCGATCAAGCACTTCGACAACCTGTCGGTCGGCGACGCCATCAAGGCGATCCAGGGCCTGAAGGACGCGCACGACATCCGCGTGGTCATCAACTACGAGGAGGCCCACAAGGGCCGGGCGAACGTCGTGAGCGCCGCCCAGACCCAGCTGGCCGCGCTGGCCAAGGAGGCCGTGGGCGTCGACGCCTGAGCAAGGACCAGGAAGGGCCGCACCCCACGGGGTGCGGCCCTTCCGCGTCTCACGTCGCTCTCGCGTACCGCAGCCAGACGAGCCGGCGCCGTCCGCCGGTCAGGGACGCTGGGCCGCCGGGGGAGCCGGCGGCAGTGCCGCGCCCCCCGCCGTGTCGACTCGTGCCCACTGCGTAGCGCCCCGCCAGCGCCGGCGAGGTATCCGGGGTCACGCGGGGCGGGGGTTTGGCCCGCCCCTGCCGACGGGGAAGTCTCGGGGCATGAGCATCACCCCCGAGGCCCTGGAAGCGGAGTTCTCGCTCCCGACGGCCGCGACGCGACTCGACTTCCTCAGCCGCCGCGACAGCGGCAGCACCGATCTCAACACCGTGCGCGACATCGACGACGACGACTGGGCGACCGCGCTGAAGGACGTCGACACGTCGCTGGACACCTACGAGGCGCTGGAGCTGCTGGCCCTCGGCGAGGTGGTCGCCCGGAAGGCCCACGACAGCCAGCTGATCGGCATCCGTGCCGCGCTGCGCGGCGGGGCCGGCTGGGACCAGATCGGGACCGCCCTCGGGATGACGCCCGACGAGGCCTACGACGCCTTCCAGGACTCGATCGCCCGGCTGCTGGACAGCGACTCCGCCGACCGCGCGCGCGACCTGGCCGGCAGCCGCCCAGGTCGCTGACTCAGCGGACCTCGACGCCCCGCCAGAAGGCGACCCGGCCGGTGATCTCCTGCGCGGCGTCCTTGGGGGTCGGGTAGTACCAGGCGGCGTCCTCGTTGACCTGTCCGTCGACATCGAGGTGGAAGTAGGACGCGGTGCCCTTCCAGGGGCAGACGGTGTGGGTCTCCGACGGGCGCAACACCTCGTCGCGCACGGCGTCGCGTGGGAAGTAGGCGTTGCCCTCCACGGTCACGATGTCGTCGGACTCGGCGATGACGGTCCCGTTCCATGTCGCTGTGGTCATGCCCCCGATGGTGCCCCCCGCGCGCAAGCGGAGGCGGCCGCTCACCAGCGGAGGGGGTACATCTCCCGCGACTGCGCCGTCCGGCAGGACCGGCAGTGGCCCCACGTGACGATGTTCAGCGGGGTGGTCGCCGCTCCGCACTCGGGGCACTCCACCGAGTCCTGGGCGTGGGCGCGCGCCTCGGTGATCTCCTTGGACCGTTCCTCGTGGATGTTCTGGTCGCCCCGGCAGGGGCAGCCCAGATGGGCTTCGGCGCAGCGTCCGGGCCACGTAGCGACGGGGTGCCTCCAGGGCAGCAGGGATGTCGCCACTGACGCTACTCAGGTGCGCCAGTCCTGCGCGTCCCCCGCGCGGGTGCACGTCGATCGCGCGGTCGACAAGTCGACCAGGGGACACGGCGACATCCCGACACGGCGACCACGTGCTGGGCGCCCACTCGGGAGCACGCGGCAGGCGTAGTCGCGGCCCGAGGGGGAACCCAACCGGGTAGCGGCCCCGCCGTGCGGCGGGGGCCGCGAACGGGAGGGAGTCCCGCCATGTCTGTCGCCGACGACGGTCGCGAGTCGGATCCCGCGCGAGGCGGGGAAGGGCGGAGCGGCGAACCGGCAGCACCCACCAACGACCCGGACGAGGTCACCCGTCGCGGGGCGGCGGGCCGGCGGCTCGTCGTCCTCGTGGCCGGCGTGGTGCTGGTGGTCGTCCTCGTCGTCTGGCTGATCATCTTCCTGGCGGCCCGGGAGACCTCCGACGAGTCGTCGGGTGCCGGGCGTGCGGCGGCGTCCGCCGCGGTCTCACTCGTGCAGTAGGGCGAACGTCGCGACGGCGTGCACCAGGCTCCTGCCGTCCTGCTCGACGTCGGCCTCGGTGACGGTCAGGTGCTCGCCGCGGGTCCGCACCCGCGCCGTCACGGTCAGGTCGCCCGGGCTGCCCGGCCGCAGGTAGGTGACCGTCAGCTGGCTGGTCGCCGGCACGTCGTCCTCGCCGACGGCGGACCGGACGGCAGCGCCCATCGCGGTGTCGACCAGGGTGGCGAGGACGCCGCCGTGCAGCGTGCCCGCCTGGTTGAGGTGCTCGTCCCGAGCGCTGAACGCCACGCGGGCCGACCCGTCCTCGGCCACCTCCGCCCGCGCGCCCAGTCGTTCGGCGAATCCGCCCGTCGCCCCGTCGTCGCCCATGCGCCGGTCCCTACCCGGGGCGACCGCGGTGCGACACCCGGGTGAGGGGCCGTCGACCAGGGGTCTGAAAAAATCTTGGCGGGACGTGTCGATTCCGGCGATCGTCGTTCGACGTGTCAGCAGAACGGGGTTCGCGCCGGTCGCCACGACCGGCCTCCGTTTCCACGACAGGAGATCTCGCGATGCGTTTCATGGTGATCGTCAAGGCGACCGAGGAGAGCGAGAAGGGCGCGCTGCCGAGCACGGACATGCTGGAGGCGATGGGCGCCTACAACGAGGAGCTGGTGAAGGCCGGCGTCATGCTGGACGGCGACGGCCTGCGGCCCAGCAAGCACGGCGCCCGCGTGCGGTTCGACGAGAACGGCAACGCCACGGTCATCGACGGGCCGTTCACCGAGACCAAGGAGCTGGTCTCCGGCTACTGGGTCTTCGAGGTCTCCTCCCGCGAGGAGGCCATCGAGTGGGCCCGGAAAGCCCCGTTCCGCGGCGGTGAGCTGGAGATCCGGCCGTTCTCGACCGCCGAGGACTTCGGCGAGGCGTTCACCGACGAGCTCCAGCAGAAGGAGGACGCGCTGCGCGAGACCGTCGCCCAGCAGCGCGGCGAATGACCCCGCCTCCGGTGCCGACGGCGTCGACGACGGACCTGCACCGCGTCGTCGACGCCGTCTGGCGCATGGAGTCCGCCCGCATCGTCGGTGCGCTGACCCGCGTCACCGGCGACGTCGGGCTCGCCGAGGAGCTCGCCCAGGACGCGCTGGTCGCGGCCCTGGAGAGCTGGCCGGGGACCGGAGTCCCCGCCAAGCCCGGTGCCTGGCTCATGGCCACCGCCAAGCACCGGGCGATCGACGCCTTCCGCCGCGCGGACACCCTGCGGCGCAAGACCGAGCAGCTCGGCCGCGAGCTCGACGAGGCCGAGGACCCCGACTGGGCCGCCGCCCTCGACGAGACGGTCGAGGACGACGTCCTCCGGCTGGTCTTCATCGCCTGCCACCAGGTGCTCTCGCGCGAGGCCCGCGTGGCTCTGACCCTCCGGCTGGTCGGCGGTCTCACCACCGGCGAGATCGCGCGGGCCTTCCTCGTGCCGGAGAAGACGCTGGCGCAGCGGATCGTCCGTGCCAAGCGCACCCTCACGGCCGCGCACGTGCCGTTCGAGACGCCGGCCGGCGCGGAGTTCACCGCCCGGGTGAGCTCTGTCCTCGAGGTGCTGTACCTGATCTTCAACGAGGGTTACTCGGCGACGGCGGGGGAGGACCTCATCCGGCCGTCGCTGTGCCAGGAGGCCATGCGGCTGGGCCGGATCCTCGCGGGGCTGGTGCCGGCCGAGCCGGAGGTGCACGGGCTGGTGGCCCTCATGGAGATCCAGGCGTCTCGGCTGGCCGCCCGCGTGGGTCCCGACGGCCAGGCGATCACCCTGACCGACCAGAACCGGGCGGCCTGGGATCGCGTGCTGATCAGCCGCGGGCTCGCCGCACTGGGGCGTGCCGAGGAGTCCGATGCGGCGCTCGGCCCGTACGCGCTGCAGGCGTCCATCGCCGCCTGCCACGCCCGCGCGACGAGCGTCGAGGACACCGACTGGGCCCGCATCGCGGCGCTGTACGAGGCGCTGGCGGAGATGACCCGCTCGCCGGTGGTGGAGCTCAACCGGGCGGTGGCCGTCTCCCGCGCCTACGGCGCCGACTCCGGTCTCGAACTGGTCGACGCGCTCGCCGGGGATCCGGCGCTCGCCGGCTACCACCTGCTGCCCACCGTCCGCGGCGACCTGCTCGAGCAGCTCGGCCGGCGGGACCAGGCGCGCGCGGAGTTCGAGCGGGCGGCGTCGCTGACCCGCAACGAGCGGGAGCGGACCCTGCTGCTGGCGCGGGCGGCGGCCTGCGGGCCCGAGCTGGGCGGCTGACCTCAGCCCCGCAGCAGCCGCCGGGCGTGTGCCTGCTCGTCCTCGCTCACCTCTGCCGGGCCGGAGTCGACGAGGTCCCAGCAGGTGCGGCCGTCGGGGGTGTCGCCCCACCCGCGGGCCAGCACCTCCTCGACCAGCGCGCGCACGCGCGGTTCGTCCGCGGGATCGGCGGCGAAGAGCACCCGGACGGTCAGCTCGCCGTCGGTGCGGTGGACGCGGGTGTGGTGCGGCGCCAGCGGGCAGGGCGGCTCGTGCGACCAGCTGCCGCAGAGGGCGACCGTGATCGCCCCGCCCGGTGCGCGCTCGTCGCCGCCGTCCTCCAGGACGATGACGGCATCGTGGGCGAAGGCCTCCCGCATGGGCCTCAGCGTGCACCCGCGGCGGGATCGGCGGTACTCAGTCCGGCCAGGAGTTCTCCGCGAGCTGGGCGAGCAGCCGGCGGAGCTCGGCGACGTCGCCGTCGTCGAGGCCGGCCCGCAGCCGGCCGTCGAAGGACGCCGCCGCGCGGCGCAGGCGCAGGAACAGCTGCCGACCGGATTCCGTCACGGTGACGCGTTGGACCCGGCGGTTGCCGTCCTCGCGCGCGCGGGACACGAGTCCCGCCCGCTCCATCGCGTCCAGGTGGTGGGTGAGGGTCGGCTGCCGCACACCGATCGCCGAAGCCAGGTCCGCCTGCGTCCGGTGGTCGCCGGCGGCCAGCGCGTGCAGCACCTGCCAGGTGGGGGTAGACCCTCCCGCGGCGACGAGGACGTCGTCGAACGCCCGGTTCAGCTGCTTGGCCACCCGCCCGATCAGAAGGCTGAGGGAGTCCCCGTCAGGCGTCACCCCCCGAAGATTAGACGGCTAATCGTTAGACGTCTCACCGTCTGCCGTCGCCACGAGTCGCCGGAGGAGGACCCGGGCGAAGCCGGCAGCCTCGGGATCCGTCGGCTCCTGCGCGGCTGCCGCGCGAAGCCACCCGGCCAGAGCCGGGGCGAGAGCGGGGGAGACGGCGGCGATCCACTCGGCGGTCCGCGCCCGTGCCTCGGCGACGTGCTCGGTGCCGCCGTCCGCCCCGTGGGCGATCACCTCGGGTCGGGTGGCGAGCAGGCCGCCGAGCCGCCAGTCCCCGGGTGTCGTGCGCGCGGCCAGCGCCTCGAGCCGGTCGGCTGCCGTCAGCAGGAGCGCGGCGTCGTCGGCGCTCACGCCGCCTCGCGGAGCATCGGGACGTGCGGGATGCCGTCCTCGACGTAACCGGGTCCGCTCAGCCGGAAGCCGAACTGCTCGTACCAGCCCTGCAGGTGCGCCTGGGCGCCGAGCGTGATCGGGAAGCCCTCGCACAGCGCGATGCCCTCGTGCATCAGCCGCGCGGCCAGCCCCTGCCCGCGGAACCCGGCGCCGGTCGCGACCCTGCCGATGGCGCGCGTCGCACCGTCGTCCAGGACCCGGATCGTCGCCGCGACCTCGCCCCCGGATTCGAGCCACAGGTGGACCGTGGCGGGCTCGGTGTCGCGGCCGTCGAGCTCCGGGTAGGGGCACTGCTGCTCCACGACGAAGACGTCGACCCGCAGCCGGCAGAGGGCGTAGACCTCGAACGGGCTCAGCTCGGCGAAGCGGGCCTGGCGGAGGCGGAACGGATCCGCGGTCGTGCTCATGGAGCAGTTCTAGCCCACGCGGTCCGCCGCCCCGTCGCGGTCCCGTCCCGTGCGAGCGACGGTCGCTGACCGGTCAGTCGTCCGGGGGCTGGTCGCTGTGCGCCCGCTGCCAGAACGGCACCAGCACCCACCACCACAGGAGCAGTGCGGCGACGGCGCCGGCCGTGACCCAGGCCTGGGTGCGGGAGAACAGGACGTCGACCACCAGCAGCACGGCCGACGAGATCGCGAGTGCGAGGACGACCAGCCCCGCGAACGCCGACCGGTTGGCGCGGTGGAGCAGTGCCTCCTTCTCCTTCTGCCGGAAGAGCACGCGGTGCTGGGCTGCCGGCGCGATCAGCAAGGCCGTCGTGATGGCCGCTGACAGCAGCGCGACGTAGTACACGTCGCGCTGGAACTCGTCGGCGCCCTGCGTCACCTGCTGGAACGGCACGATCAGCAGGAACGCGAAGAGGAACTGGACGCCGGGCAGGGCCACCCGGAGTTCGTTCAGCAGCTCCATCAGCTCGCGGTCTATACGTTCCTTGCGAGTCTCGCCGTCTCCCGCGTCCGTCGCGGGCCGACCATCCACCTGTGTCATGGCCACCCCTCGTCCTGGACCGGGGCACACCGCCCCGGTGAACAGGGGATGTATGCCCGGTGGACGGCCCGATCGCACGGGAACCCGCGAATCGGGTGACGGGTCGACACGTCGAACAGTCGATCGGGCGACGTGTCGACCGGGGTCAGAGGCCGAGCGCCACCTTCGCCTGGTCCACCAGCTGGAAGTGCCCGACCGCCCAGAAGGCCACGCCGGCGGCCGCGAGCCCGCCGACGGTGATCGCTGCGGAGGACACCGGGTGCTGCCTCGCGTGCTGCCAGGCGTCCTGCGCCTTGCGCTTGAAGACCGCGAAGAACCGTGCGGCCCACTGGAACTCGCTCGACCAGATCCACAGACCGATGAGGACCGGCGGGATGGTGAGCGGGCCCGGCAGGGCGGTCAGCGCGATGCCGAGCAGCACGAAGAGCAGGCCCGCGAGGAACACCCCGATCCGCCAGGACAGCAACAGGCCGGGGTTGCTGTGCATCCGTTCGCGGAACGAGCCCGGCTTCACCGGCCGCGGCTGGCCCAGCCCGTCGGTGCAGTCGGGGCAGCGCGTGGCCCCCTCCGACCGCGAGTTGCGGCGGGTGTCATGGGCGATGTCGGTCATGGGCCTTCCCCCGTGAGATGTGGCGCGGTGGGCGTGCGACGGGCTCAGCTGGTCGGGAGACCCTCGGGCGCCGGGAGGGTCTGAGGGGTGGAGAGGCCCTCGGGCGCCGGGAGGGTCTGGGGGGTCGAGAGGCCCTGGGCGACCTCGGAGGGGCGCTGCTGCTCGCCGGCGTAGGAGCTGACGGCCACGAGCGCACCGGTCAGGGCGGGGATGACCCACTGCAGTATGTCCAGCTGCTCCTGGGCGGCGGCGACGTCCGGCTGTACGGCCTTCGCCCGCCGGCTGGGCTTGGTGCCGCGCTTCGACGGCGGGTTCTCGGCGGCCGAGACCCGCTGGCCGAGCACCCGGCTGTAGGCCGTGGCGCCGAGCGCGGCGGCGGTGAGCAGGGTCTTGAGGGCCGACATGCCGGCCACACCCTGCTGGGCGGTGACGCGCTTCTTGTTGGCGCGCAGTTGGCCGACGCTGCCGATCAGGTGCGCGCCGATCGCGGCGGCGTTGACCGGCGTCCACCGGTCCCAGCCGGCGTTGGCCACCCGGCCGGTGGCGGAGTCGCTCCCGGCCTCGCCGGCGGCGGCGTTCAGCGCGACGGCGTTGGCGAGCGTGCCTCCGAACCAGGCGGAGAGGCCGAGGTCGTGCAGGGTCCGGGACAGGGTGTTGCGCGCCATGACGAGCTCCTTGCAGAGGGAGGGGGAGGAGCCCCCACTACCCCCGGCGGAGCGACGTCATGCCGGTTGCGCGCAATCGAACCCCGGCGTCAGGTGCCGTAGCGCAGCGCTGCCCGCTGACGGGCCTTCGCCGCCTCGATCTCGCGGTCCTTGGGCGGCGCCGTCGTCACCAGGGCGTCGAGCAGCCGCGTGGAGGCCGCCGCGACCTCGGCGACGGCGCGGTCGAACGCCTCGCGGTTGGCCAGGGACGGTTTCGTCGTCCCGCTGATCTTGCGCACGTACTGGAGGGCCGCGGCCTGGACCTCGTCGTCGGTCGCCGGCGGCTCGAAGTTGGAGAGCGGGCGGATGTTCCGGCACATACGCGCAGCGTAAGGCCCCCTGCAGGGTCCCGATACGAGCTTGCGAGTGGCGGGGGGCAGGGGGTCCTTTCAGAAGCCGGCGCGGTCGACCTTGCGGTGGTAGCGCTCGCCGAGCTTGCCGCCGACCACCGCACCGAGGAGCGTGACCAGCAGGATGGCCACCAGCGTGATGACCCCGGCGGTGGTGGCGGTGCCCTCGTCCACGGGGATCCGCGGGAGGTTCAGCTCCTGGAGCACGTTGTA
>CALCXF010000115.1 GCA_937907685.1 uncultured Nostocoides sp. | reverse complement strand
CGATGAACTCGACTCCCTTGAGGCCGACCTCGATCATCCGGTTGATGGCGTTGACCCCGCCGCCGCCGATGCCGACGACCTTGATGACGGCGAGGTAGTTCTGGGGTGCTGCCACGATGCGGCCTTCCACTGGTGTCACGAACTTCGGTCGGATGCTGCACCGAAACCCTCAACGTGAGGTTGACAGTAACGGTCCGGTCACGGTTCCATGGCACGACGCTAGGTCGGCCCCCGAGGACAGGCAACGACACGACGGGCGTGTCGCCACATGTTCGGAGGAAATCCTCGCATGCCCTCCGGCATCCGACCCACCGGCCCCACCGGTCACACAGGTGTCCTCACTGCGTCGGAGACCGGAGGGACAAGACCGGCTCAGCGAGTAACCGGCGTCTCCGGCGCACTCACGTCGACGACGCTCGCCTTGGTCTTCAGGAGCACCGTGAGAATGGCCACCTTGCGGGCGGCGTCTTCCCCTCCACCCCAGACGACGGTGCGGGTGCCGAGCGTGAACCTCACGAGGTTGGCGCTGGTCACCGTCACGGCCGACACGTCGCGGCTCAGCTCGTCGGGAAGGGCCTGCACCACCGAGAGGGCGGCGAGGAGCGCCTCCCGACTGGTCCCCGCCGATCCCGTGGCGGTGACGACCGGCACGCCCGGCGGCGCGGCGGCGACGGTCCCGAAGGCCACCCCGCTCGCATCCACGACCTCCAGTCGACCTTGAGGGTTCCTCACGACGATGGCGGCCGTTCGGGGCACGACGTCGACCGTCAGCGCTCGCGGCCAGGTGCGCCGCACGGAGGCCTCGGCCACCGACACCCGACCGCGGACCCTGGCCGCAACGGCATCCGTGTCGACGCGCGCCAGCGGGGTGCCCTCCGGCACGGCGACCAGGGCCGTGACGGCATCCGCCTCCTCGCCCGAGACCCCGGACACCCGGACCTCCTCCACGCCGAGGACCGTGCTCCACCCGACGGCCCACACGAGGACGCCGGCAGCCGCGAGAGCGGTCAGCAGACGCAGCGCCCGCCGCCAGGGACGGCGGCGGTTGGACAGGGCACGCTCCCGGAAGCGGTTCGCGGACGGGACGCCCTGCCGCGACGCTGTCGAGTGGTGGGTGCGGGTCGTGCGGACGCTCATGACCGGTCATCCCCATCCCGCTCGCGAAGGGCGTCGAGGACGAGCGGGGCGAGCGCCGTGACATCGCCGGCGCCGACGACGAGGACGAGGTCACCGCGTCGGGCGGCTCCTGCCGTCGAGGCCACGGCCCCCTCCCGGGTCGGCCCGACGACGAGAGTCCGGTCCCCCGGCAGGGCGGCGAGCTGGTCGCCGATCAATGTCGAGGTCACGCCCGCCATCGGCTGCTCACGAGCTCCATAGACGTCGAGGAGCTCGACGTGGTCGGCCGGCGCGAGCGCCCTGGCGAAGTCATGGGCGAAGTCACGCGTACGGGAGTACAGGTGCGGCTGGAAGATGACGTGCAACGCCCCGCCCCTGCGCCGGACGATGTCCGCTCCGGTGCCGACGACGGCCGAGACCTTGGCGGGGTTGTGCGCGTAGTCGTCGACGACGGTCACGCCCATCTCCGACCCCCGCACCTCGAAACGGCGCCGGGCCCCGGTGAACCCGGCAAGAGCGTCCAGAACCGGACTCGGCTCGGCACCCAGCCCCACCACGGCCCCGAGGTAGGCCGCGCACGCGTTGAGGACGTTGTGGTTCCCCGGCACCGTGAGCTCGAGGTCACGTCGGAGGTCCCGGTGCTGCACGACGGACCGCGATCCGAGGCCGTCGGCGGCAGTGCTGAGGACCCGCAGGTCCGCGCCGTCCCCGAAGCCGTACGTCTCGACGGACACCCCTCGGGCAGAAGCACGTTCACCCAGCGCCCGTGCGCCCGGGTCGTCCAGGCAGACCACCAGGCACCCGTCGTCGGTGATCGTGTCGGTGAACGCCTCGTACGCGGCCTCGACCCGGGCCAGCGTGCCGTAGAAGTCGAGGTGGTCCGCCTGGACGTTCGTCACGACCGCCACGTGAGGCCGGTAGGCGAGGAACGAGCCGTCGCTCTCGTCAGCCTCCACGACGAAAGCCTCACCCGTGCCGAGGGCTGCGTTGGTCCCGAGCTGTGCGATCTCACCCCCCGAGACGAAGGACGGGTCGTCGCCCGCTGCGACGAGGGCCACGGTCAGCATCGATGTCGTCGTCGTCTTGCCGTTCGCGCCGGCGACCGCAACCCGTCGTGCGCCACCCATGAGAACGGCGAGGGCCTGGGCCCGATGCAGCACCGGCAGCCCCGCCGACCGCGCTGCCCCCAGCTCGACGTTGTCCTCCGGTACCGCGGAGGAGATGACGACGGTGTCCGCGCCCTCGACGTGGGACGGGTCATGACCCACGTGCACACGGGCGCCGCTGGCTCGCAACGACTCGAGAGCCGGGCCGTTCGCCGCGTCCGAGCCCGACACCGGGACACCACGGGCGAGGAGCAGCCGAGCGACCCCGGACATGCCGGCTCCGCCGATCGCGATGAGGTGCACCCGGCCCAGCTCCTCGACGGATGGAAGAGGATCGGTGAACCTGAACCGGGCGTTGACGCCGTCCACGTCAGCGCCGCCCGGCTGCGGCCGCCACGACGAGGTCGGCGAGCAGCTCGTCACCGTCCCGCGTCCCCACCGCGGCCGCGGCGGTGGCCATCGCCCTGAGCCGAGTCGCGTCGAGGGCCAGCGGTTGCAGGACTCGGGTCACCCACTCGGGAGTGACCTCCGCGTCGTCGACGAGGAGACCCCCGCCGGCGCCCACGACGGTCCTCGCGTTGAGCCGTTGCTCTCCGTTTCCGATGGGCAGGGGGACATACACGGCGGGCAGTCCGACGGCGGTGATCTCACAGACCGTGTTGGCACCGGCGCGGGCGACGACGAGATCCGCGGCGGCGTACGCCAGGTCCATGCGGTCGCAGTACGGCAGGACGACGTAGTGCGCGCCCTCGACGGCATCCGGCACGAAGTCCTTGCCCGCCCCGGTGAGGTGGAGCACCTGCACGCCCGCCACGGACAGCTGCGCGGCGGCGTCGGCGAAGGCGTCGTTGAGGCGCTGCGCCCCCAGTGACCCCCCCGTCACCAGGACGGTCGGTCCGTCGGACAGGCCGAAGCGGTCACGTGCCTCGGCACGCGTCGTCCGGCGGTCCAGCGTCGTGATCTCGCGGCGCAGCGGCATTCCGGTGACGACGGCGTCCGGCAGGGGGGTGCCCGGAAACGTCACCGCCACCTCGGCGGCGATGCGCGCGCCCAGCCTGTTCGCGAGGCCGGGCCTGGCGTTCTGCTCGTGAACGACCACCGGTGTTCCCCGCCGGCGGGCGGCGAGGTACGCCGGAGCCGCGACGTACCCGCCGAATCCCACGACGACGTCCGCGGCGGTGTGGTCGAGGGCATCGCCCGCGGCCTGCACGGCCCGCCGCAGGTTGGCCGGCAGGCGTAGCAGGTCCCCGGAGGGACGCCGCGGGAAGGGAACCTTGGGCACCTCGAGGAACGGGTAGCCGCGCTCCGCCACGAGCCGGGACTCGAGGCCGGCGGCCGTGCCGAGGGCGGTGACACCCACGTCAGGATCACGCCGGCGCAGGCAGTCGGCGAGGGCGAGCAGCGGCGACACGTGACCGGCGGTGCCGCCACCTGCGAGGAGCACCGACCGGGGGCCTGCGGTCACGACGTGGACCTCCGGCCGCGGGACCGGGCACGAGCCGGCAGCACCGCCAGTGAGCGGCGCAGGGCCGAGGGCCGCGCGGACAGCGCCTCGGCACACCCTGGCTCGGACCGTGCGAAGGACAGGAGGATGCCGAGAGCGAACATCGTGGTGACGAGCGATGAGCCGCCGGAGGACACCAGCGGCAGCGGCACCCCGATGACCGGCAGGAGGTTGATCACGGCACCGATGTTGATGAGGGCCTGCACGACGATCCACGTCATGACGCCCGCCGTCGCCACCCGGACGAACAGGTCGTCGGTCCGCGTCACGAGCCGGTAGCTCGCGACGGCGAGGCCGGCGAGGAGCAGGAGGACCGCCAACGTGCCGGGGAGGCCGAGCTCCTCGCCGATGATGGCGAAGATGAAGTCGTTGTGCGGCTCGGAGAGCAGACCCCACTTCTCGCGGCTGGCACCGAGCCCCAGCCCCAGCCAGCCACCGTCGGCCAAGGCGTAACGCCCGTGCAGCGGCTGCCGGGCGGCACCGAACTCGTTGGTGTCCCGGCCGAGCCAGACATCGAAGCGGCCCAGCCGGTTGGGGCTCGTGACGATGAACGCGACGGCCACCCCGACGAAGGGTAGGCCGGCGATCACGAACCACCGCAACGGAACCCCAGCCGCGAACAGCACGCCAGCCACGATGGCACCGAGGACGAGCACCGTCCCGAGGTCGTGGCCGAGCACGACGGCGGCGATGCTCACGGCGGCGATGGGCACGAGGTAGGGCACGAGGACGTGACTGAAGGAGTGGAGGCTCTTGCGCTTGGCCGCGAGCACGAGGCCACCGGTGAGCACCAGCCCCACCTTGATGACCTCGGACGGCTGCACGCTGAGCCGCCCGAGCCGCAGCCAGTTCTGGTTGCCGTTGACGTCCACGCCCATCGGGGTGAGGACGAGCAGCTGGAGCACGATGCCGACGACGAGGACCGGCAGGGCCAGGCGTTTCCAGCCCGCCACGCGGATCCTCGACGCGACCGCCAGCGCGACCGCGCCGACCGCGGCGAAGCCGGCCTGCTTGAGGAAGATGGTGTACGCCGACGACGTCTTGTCCAGCGAGACGACGGCCGAGGCGGAGAGCACCATGATGAGGCCGAAGATGACCAGGGCCCCCGTGACGCAGACGAGGACGTAGTAGGTCGTGACGGGGGAGTCGAAGCGCGCCAGCCACCCCGCGACGCGTGAGCCGGGGCGGGTGCCCGCGCGCGCCGGCGCAGTTGCGCTGGTCACCGGCTACTCCCCCGCGGCAAGCCGGCGGACGGCTCGGACGAAGGCGTCGCCGCGCGCTCCGTAGTCGGAGAACATGTCCATCGACGCCGCGGCGGGCGCGAGCAGGACGACGTCCCCCTCGTGCGCGAGCGCGAGGGCCTCCCTCACCACGAGGTCCATGGCACCAGTGTCCGTGCGCTCCACGTCGACGACGGGGACATCCGGCGCGTGTCGAGCGAGCGCGTCGGCGATCGCCGCGCGGTCCGCGCCGAGCAGCACGACACCGCGCAGTCGGTCGGCGGCAGCCACGACGAGGTCGCCCACGTCGGCGCCCT
Organism: uncultured Nostocoides sp.; assembly: GCA_937907685.1. Taxonomy (GTDB): domain Bacteria; phylum Actinomycetota; class Actinomycetes; order Actinomycetales; family Dermatophilaceae; genus Fodinibacter. The sequence goes on along the minus strand of CALCXF010000115.1, from coordinate 10,060 downwards.
TGAGCAGGCCGCCGGCGACCCACACGACGTGCTCGTATGCCGTGATGCTGGCTCGGGCGGCGTGCGGGTTCGTGGCCTTGGAGTCGTCGACCCACCGGACGCCCCCGATGGTGCCGACCTCGGCGATGCGGTGCGGCTCCGGGGTGAACGTGCGGAGTCCCGCGCGGACCGCACCCGCTGGGACGCCGTGCGCCCGGGCGAGAGCGGCGGCGGCGAGCGCGTTGGCGACGAGGTGGGGAGGGGCCTCGGGCAGGTCCCCTCGGAGGTCGTCCACCGTCGCGAGCTCGGCGGCCGCGGTGCGCCGCTGCTCCACGAAGGCCCGGTCGGCGAGCACGTCGTCCACGAGCCCCAGCTCCGAGAGCCCGGGCACGCCCAGGGTGAACCCGACTGCACGGCATCCCTCCTGGACGTCGGCCGCCTCGACGAGGCGCCGGGTGGCGTCGTCCTGGACGTTGTAGACGCAGGCCACCTCGGTCCGCTCGTAGACCTTCCCCTTGGCTGCGGCGTACTCCTCCATGCTGCCGTGCCAGTCCACGTGGTCGGGGGCCACGTTGAGACACACGGAGGCCTGCGGCGCGATCGACTGCGACCAGTGGAGCTGGAAGCTCGACAGCTCCACCGCCAGGACGTCGAAGGGCTCGGGGTCCAACACCACCTCGAGGAGCGGAGTGCCGACGTTGCCGGCACTGCGGGCGCGGAGCCCAGCAGCGCCGAGGATCGACGCCAGCATCTGCACGGTCGTCGTCTTGCCGTTGGTGCCGGTCACCGTGAGCCAGGGCGCCGCCCCCTCCCGAGCACGCATCCGCCACGCGAGCTCCACCTCCCCCCAGACGGGGACTCCCGCTGCGGCCGCCGCCGCGAGCAGGGGCTGGTCGGGCCGCCACCCCGGCGAGGTGACGACGAGGTCGACGGGTGTCTCCGGCATCCGGCCGACGGCGTCGGCACCGAAGTGGAGACGGGCCCCCAGGATGTCAAGGATGCGAGCCCGGTCGGTGAGGATCGTGCCGTCAGCCGGTTCCTCCACGTCGACGACGGTGACCTCCGCGCCTCGCTCGAGCAGGGCGTCAGCCGCCGCGAACCCGCTCACTCCGAGCCCTGCGACGAGCACACGCAGCCCAGCCCAGTGGGCGTCACGGTGGGTCAGCCCACCAAGGCGGTCGTCGGAGGGGACCCCGGTCATCCCGCGCCCACCACCCACTCCGCGTAGAAGAGGCCGAGGCCCAGGGCGACGAACAGTCCGGCCACGATCCAGAAGCGGATGACGATCGTGACCTCCTGCCACCCCAGCAGCTCGAAGTGGTGCTGCAGTGGTGCCATCCTGAACACCCGTCGTCCGGTGGTCTTGAAGCTGACGACCTGGATGATGACCGAGAGGGTGATCGTGACGAACAGGCCGCCGAGGATGACGACGAGGAGCTCGGTGCGGCTGAGGATGGCCAGCCCCGCGAGACCGCCACCGAGCGCGAGTGAACCGGTGTCGCCCATGAAGATCTTGGCCGGTGACGCGTTCCACCACAGGAAGCCGAAGCACGCGCCCATGCCGCAGGCGGCGACGATCGCGAGGTCGTGGGGGTCGCGGACCTCGTAGCACTTCGTGCCCGGGTTCCACTGGCAGTTCTGGTTGAACTGCCAGATGCCGATCAGGACGTACGCCGCGAAGACCATGACCGAGGCGCCCGTCGCGAGGCCGTCGAGCCCGTCGGTGAGGTTCACGCCGTTGGAGGTGCCCGCGACGATGATGTTGGCCCAGACGACGAAGAGGATGACCCCGACGAGCGTCCCCGCGAAGGCCAGGTCCAGCGCGGTGTCCCGGACGAAGGACACCGACGTGGAGGCCGGTGTGCGAAAGGAGTCGTTGGGGAACTGGAGTGCGAGGATCGCGAACACGACGGCCACGAGCGTCTGACCGGCCAGCTTCTCACCCGTCCGGAGACCCAGGCTGCGCTGTTTGCTGATCTTGATGAAGTCGTCGAGGAAGCCGACGAACCCGAGCCCGGACATGAGGAACAGGACGAGCAGGCCGCTGACGGTGGGCTTCTGGCCGGTCACGAGGTGCGCGATCGCGTACGCCGCAAGGGAGCTCGCCACGATCACCGCACCGCCCATCGTGGGGGTCCCGCGTTTGGTGTGGTGCGAGGTGGGCCCGTCGTCCCGGATGAACTGCCCGTAGCCCTTGCGCACGAGGAAGCGGATGAGCATCGGGGTCCCGAAGAGGGAGATGACCAGCGACATGACGGCCGCGAGGAGCACAGCCTTCACGCGTGCTCCTCCCTCGGGCCCGCCAGCCGGTCTCCGAGCAACCGCAGTCCCGCGTCCCGGCTCGACTTGAACAGGACCACGTCACCCGGGCGGAGCTCGGCACGCAGCAGCCGCTCTGCCTCGTCGACGTCCGCGACCTCGCGGACGTGCGTCATCCGCCCCGCCACGAGGCCGGATGCCGTGCCGACCGGTTCCGCTGCGCCGGCGGCCTCACGCGTGCCGGCGGCCTCCCGTGCGCCCGCCGCCAGCGGTGCCGCGTCGGGCCCCACGACGACGAGCTGGTCGACACCGCGGGCGACGACCTCGGCACCGACCTCGGCGTGCAGCGCCACCGCCTCCTCGCCGAGCTCGAGCATCGTGCCGAGCACCGCCCACGTGCGGGACCCCTCACCCATCCGCTCCAGCACCGTCAGTGCGGCCCGCATCGAGTCGGGGTTCGCGTTGTAGGCGTCGTTGACGACGGTGACTCCGTCGGCTCGCTCGGTGACCTCCATCCGCCACCTGCTCGTGGCACGAGCCGACTCCACTGCGGCACAGGCCTGCTCGAGCGGCATCCCCAGCTCGAGAGCGACCCCCAGCACAGCGAGCGCATTCCCCACGTGATGGCGTCCGACGAGCTGGAGATGGAGCCTGCAGGTCCCGTCCGCTGTGTGGACGGTGAACGTCGGCCGGCCTGTGGCCTCGAGGAGGATGTCGCTGGCCCGGAGGTCCGCGTCGTCGGCCTCTCCGACGAGGAGGACCGCGGCAGACGTGGCCGCGGCCATCCGGCGGACGGCGGCGTCGTCGGCGTTGAGCACGGCCAGCCCGTCCGGCGGCAGGGCCTCGACGAGCTCCGCCTTGGCGCGCGCGATCGCTTCTCGGGAGCCGAACTCCCCGACGTGGGCCGTGCCCACGTTGAGGACGACGCCGATCCTCGGCGGAGCGATCCTCGTGAGGTAGGCGATGTGGCCGACGCCTCGCGCCCCCATCTCGACGACGAGGAACCGCGTCTCGCTGCTCACCCGGCAGACCGTCAGTGGCACCCCCACCTCGGAGTTGTACGACCCGACAGGGGCGACGGTGGGGCCGGCCGCGCCGAGGACCGCCCCGAGGAGGTCCTTCGTGCTCGTCTTGCCAGAGGAACCGGTGATGCCGACGACCTCGAGCCCCGGCACGCGACGGACGACCTCGCGCGCGAGCGCCGCGAACGCTTCCTGGGTGTCCGGGACGACGACACAGGGCACTCCGTCCACGGCCCGGGTGACCAGTGCAGCGACGGCTCCCTGCTGCACAGCCGCCTGGGCGAAGTCGTGCCCGTCTGCGTGCTGCCCGAGCCGGGCGACGTAGAGACCGCCGGGACCGGCCTCACGGGAGTCGGTGACGACAGGTCCGTCGACGACCAGGTCCGGGTCGACGTCCGGGGGTGCGACGACCACCCCGGCGGTGACGGCCGCGAGGTCGTCGAGGGTCATCGCGATCACGCGACGTCCCCACGCGCGGCCAGGCGGAGCGCCTCCCGCACCTCGTCGCGGTCCACGAACGGGTGCACGACACCGGCCACGTCCTGCCCGCTCTCGTGCCCTTTTCCGACGACGGCCACCGTGGCGTCCGTGCCCTCGGCCCAGACGCTGAAGACCGCCCGGCGGATCGCCTCCCTCCGGTCGCCGACGACCAGCACGGCCGTCGCGTGCCCCACGCTTCGGACCGACTCGACACCCTGGAGCAGTGCGTCCCGGATGGCAGCGGGGTCTTCCGAGCGGGGGTTGTCGTCGGTGAGCACGACGAGGTCGGCCACCTCCGCGGCGGCGGCGCCCATCGCCCGGCGCTTGTCGCGGTCTCGGTCCCCGCCCGCACCCGTGACGCACACGAGGGTGCCCGGCGTCGTCGGTCGCAACGCCTCGAGGGCGGCGCGGATGGCCTCCGGCGAGTGGGCATAGTCGACCACCACCCGCGGCGCCGGGCCGTCTACCGGAGCCGGGACCATCTCCATTCGTCCGGGCACCCTCGGGTCGCGGAGCACGGCCTCCGCCACCTCGGCCGGGTCCTCGCCGAGGAGCACGAGGGCGGCGGCGGCCATCGCGGTGTTCGTGACGTTGAACTCCCCGGGGAGAGCCGACCTCAGGTGGAGGTCGACTCCCTTGCCGGTGAGCCGGAAGGTGGCCGCGTCGTCTGCCGTCACCCCGATCCTCCAGTCCGCGCCCGGCGTCGAGCCGATGGTGTGCACGGGGATCCCCGAGCGCTCGACGAGGCGGCGGCCCCACGGGTCGTCGACGCAGACGAGGCCGAGCCGCGCCCGCTCCGGGGCGAAGAGAGAGGCCTTGGCGGCGAAGTAGTCGTCCATGTCGGCGTGGAAGTCGAGGTGGTCCTGCGAGAGGTTGGTGAACAGGGCGACGTCGTAGACGACCCCGTCGACGCGGTGCTGGGCCAGGGCGTGGCTCGACACCTCCATCACGCAGCTGTCGATCCCCCGCTCCACCATGACGGCGAGGAGTGCGTGGAGCTCCGGTGCCTCGGGGGTGGTGCGCACGCTGTCGAGACGCACGTCCCCGATGCGGGTCTCGACTGTGCCGATGAGGCCGGCCCGCCGACCGAGAGCCGTGAGCGCCGAGTGCACGAGGTGTGCCGTCGTCGTCTTTCCGTTCGTGCCCGTCACGCCGACGAGGCGCAGGGGAGGGTGCTCGGTCCCCGCGACCCGAGCCGCCGTGGCCCCCAGCACCTGACGAGGGTGGTCGACGACGACAAGGGGGAGGTCCAGTCCGCATCCAAGGACCAGGTCGGCTCCCGCCGGGTCCGTCAGCACCGCCACCGCGCCGGACTCGGCCGCGGACCCGGCGAAGTCGGCACCATGCGTGCGAGCACCCGGGAGGGCGGCATACAGGTCACCGGGAAGGACGGCGCGTGAGTCGAGCGTGACCCCGGTGACGACGACCTCCGAGCGTGGGTCCGGCGCGCCGACGAGGGCTGCGATCTCGGAGATGGGGGTGCGGCGGAGGTGCTGGGGTCGGGGAACGGCCACGCTGACCGACCCTACCCTCCGGCGCGCTTGCGGCCGTCGCGCAGCAGGGTGGGGTCCGCGAGCGCCTTCTCCGGGGAGACCCGGAGGGTCACCTTGGGCGGCTTCGCACCTGTGGGCGGGATCTTCAGCTCCTGCAGCGCATACGTCGTGACGTCCTTGAAGACCGGCCCGGCGACGTACCCGCCGAAGAACGGGTAGGTCGGCTTCTGCACGATGACCGCCACGACGATCTGCGGGTCGTCGGCCGGCGCGTACCCGATGAAGCTGGCGGTCCGGCCGTTGTACCTGCCGGCCTCTGCGTCGTAGTACTCGGCGGTGCCGGTCTTGCCGGCGACCCGGTAGCCCGAGATCTGGGCCTCCTCGGCCGTTCCCTCCGGACTCACCACACCCTCGAGCATGCGGCTGACGTCGTTGGCGGTGCGCTGCGAGACCACGCGGGTCGACGGCGACTCCGGCATCGTCGTCACCGTTCCGTCGGCATCCGCAACGCTGTCCACGAGCCGGGGCGCCACGCGGACCCCGTTGTTGGCGATCGTCTGGAACACCGACGCGGCCTGGATCGCCGTGACGGAGAGGCCCTGCCCGAACGCGACGGTCGCCTTCGTGGTCCCGCTCCAGTCCTCGCTCCTGGCGAGCAGTCCGCGTGACTCCCCCGGGTACCCGGCGCCGGACCGGGAGCCGAGGCCGAACTGGCGGAAGTACGTCTCGAGCGTCTTCGGGGCCATCGTCTCGCTGACGAGCACGGTGCCGATGTTGCTCGACTCCGCGAGGGTCCCGGCGACGGTTCGGTACAGCGTCGGGTGCTCGTGGCTGTCCTTGAAGCTCTTGTCGTAGCGCCGCAGGCGGTTCGGGATGATGACCGGCGTCGATGGAGTGACCGTTCCCTCCTCGAGCGCGGCAGCCATGGTCATCACCTTCGAGGTCGAGCCGGGCTCGAAGACGTCCGAGAACGCGACGTTCCCGAGCTTGGCCCCCTTCTTGCCCACATCGCTGTTGGGGTCGAACGTCGGGTACGAGGCGACGCTCAGCAGGTCGCCCCTCTTCGCGTCCATGACGACGACGGTGCCGGACACGGCCTTGGTCTCCTTGATGCGCTGCGCCAGGGCGTTCTGGGCGTACCACTGGAGATTGGAGTTGACGGTGAGGGTGATGTCCCGTCCGTCGACGGCCGGCTCCACGGTGCTCTCGCCCATCGGGATGACGGTGCCGTCGCGCCCCAGCTCGAAGGTCTGGCGCCCAGGTGCCCCTCGCAGCTGCTCCTGCATCATCAGCTCGACCCCACCACCGGGCTCGCCGTTCTCCAGGACGTAGCCGACGAGGGCCGCGGTCGTCGTGCCCTGGGGATAGGTGCGCTGGGACCGCGTCTCCCGGCGGTCGCGGTAGATGCCGGGGATGTCGAGCTTCTCGATCGTGTTCCACGTCAACGGCGTGACGTCCCGGCTGAGGATGCGATAGCGGTTGGTGCCGGTCAGCTGGGGCACGAGCTCCGCGGCAGTCGTGTTCAGCAGTGGGGCCAGCAGCGTGGCCGCCTGGCGGACGGCCTCGGCTGATCGGGCGGGGTCGCACTCGTGCAGTCCGGTGCCGAACGTGCACACCGCCTGCTGGTCCACGACGACGGTCTCGCGCACCACGCTGGACGCGAGCACCGTCCCGTCCGACGCGAGGACGGTGCCTCGCATCGCGGGGATGATCTGGGCCGCCTCCCGCTTCAGCTGCGCCTCCTCAGCGACGGCGTGGGCGTCGAAGCCCTGGATCCGCACGAGCTGGGCCGCGAAGATGCTGAGGACGAACAACGTCGCCATGGTGAGGAAGCGCATGCGCCTCCGGGGGCTGCCCGCAGGCGAGCTCCCACGGCGAGACCGGGGCCGTCGACCCGACCCTCCCGCGCCGGATCGGTGCGCCGCCGGGCCGCGCTGCGTGCGGAGGCGGGTGGAGGTGGAGCGAGAGGTTCCGCCCGACCGGGGAGCCGTGCCGGGTCGAGGAGCCGTGCTGGACCGGGGGGCGGTGCCCGACCGGGGAGCCGTGCCCGTGGTGCCGGCCGCTCGGGTGCGTCCCGTGGTGCCGGTGCGGCCCGACGGGGCGGCACCGGATCGGGGGCGCGCAGCCGGTTCTGCCGTCGCGGGGGGACGGCGTGTCGTGGCGGCACGGCGTGCCGTGGGGGCACGTGGCGTCCTGTTCGGATGAGGGGGCGTTGCGGGACGGGACCGCGGCTTTCCCTGGGGCGGTGGCTTCCTGCGCTGGGTCACGGGGGGTCCGCCGTCGTTCCTGTGGTGGGCGGACTGGTGGACCTCGCGAAGCCCCGGCCGCCGGTCGTGGCTGGCGCTGTCGTTGCTGACGTGGTGTCTGGCGTGGTCGTGGCCGGCAATGTCGTCGGCGGCGGAGCAACAGGGTCGCCGGTCGAGGCTGCCCCTGGGGTCCCCGCTCTCGGGCGCGTCACTGTCGGTGTCGCAGGGCTCGGGACCGTGGTTCGTCGTGCCGGCCGCTCGGACTCGGTGACGACGCGAAACCGGGTGTTCGTCGCGGCCGGCTTCGCCACGCCGAGCACCTTGCCGTCAGAGAGCCGCAGGAACGCGGCCGTCTCGGCCGGCACCATCCCCAGTGAGCGCGCCCGCTGGGCGAGCGGCCCCGGTCCCGACACCGCGTCGATCGAGTGGCGCAGCGAGTCCTGTGAGTCGGCGAGCGCGTCCGAGCGCTGCTGGAGGTCCCGCATCGTGAAGGAGCCCTTCGCCATCGCGGTGTTGAGGACGAGGACTCCGACGAAACCGCCGAGCAGCAGCAGGATGCAGAGTGCCAGGAAGGTGCCGTTTCCCTGGATCTCCGGCGGCGCGACGACCTTGAGCTGACGCGGGGTCGCTCCGGGGCGGCGCGCGGTTGGTCGTGGCTGCGGCCGCAGGGCGGCGAGCTGGCTCATGACACCCCCGCTGCGGTGGGGACGAGGCGTTCGGCCGCGCGCAGCCGGGCGGACGCCGATCGGGGGTTGAGGCGCTGCTCGGGCTCGCCCGGTCCCTCCGCCCCGCGGGTCAGTAGCCGGAGGTATGCCGCGTGCTCGGGCAGCTCCACCGGCATCCCGACAGGGCTCCGGCTGCGCGCTCCAGCGGCAAGGGCCTGTTTGGTGATGCGGTCCTCGAGGGAGTGGTAGGACAGGACCGCGATCCGGCCGCCGGGCGCGAGGACGGCAATCGCGGCCGAGACGGCACGCTCCCAGACGGCGAGCTCGGCGTTGACCTCGATGCGCAGCGCCTGGAAGGTGCGCTTGGCGGGGTGGCCACCCGTGCGCTGGGACGCCGCGGGGACCGCTGTGCGGACGAGGTCCACGAGCCGGGCGGAGGTCTCGAACGGTGCCTTCTCCCGCTCGCGCACGATCGCCGAGGCGATCCGGCCTGCGAAGCGCTCCTCACCGTAGGTCCGGAGGATCCGGGCCAGCTCTGGCTGGGAGTAGGTGTTGAGGACGTCAGCGGCCGTCTTGCCGGTCGACTGGTCCATCCGCATGTCGAGGGGTGCGTCATGCCGGTAGGCGAATCCACGGTCGGGCTCGTCGAGCTGCAGCGAGGAGACCCCGAGGTCGAAGAGGATCCCCCGGGCGGTGCCCTCCGCGTGCTCGGCCAGGACAGTGGTGATCTCGTCGAAGACCGCGTGCACGGCGACGAATCGATCGCCGAAACGCGAGAGCCGCTTGCCGGCGAGCGCCAGCGCCTCCTCGTCGCGGTCCATGCCGATGAGACGGGCCCCACGGCAGGCCTCGAGGATCGCCTCCGCGTGCCCGCCCATTCCGAGGGTGCCGTCGACGCACACCGCGCCGTCGGCCTGCAGCGCGGGGGCGAGTATGTCGACGATGCGGTCGCGCAGCACGGGGACGTGCCGGTCGGCGGCGTCTCCTCGGTTGCTCATCGTGCTCCTCGATCGGTGGCTGCGGTGCGTGGGTTCGTGGTGCTGGGCTGGTGGGGCTGCGACGGTGGGCGTGCCGGTGGCTGGTGCGTGCGACCCGGCTGCTGGTCCCCATCCGATCCGGGCCCGGCGCGGGGGAAGTCGCGTCGGGAGACGGTTCGGCTGGAGGCCAGCGGTCGGGTCGGGTGGCGGTCTTCTCAGGTCCGTGCCGCGGAGGTCTGCGGGAAGGCTCAGAGGCCGGGAACCACCTCCTCCGAGCCGACGGAGTAGGAGGAGTACGCGGGCATGACCTCGGCGAGGTAGTCGGACCAGGCACCGGAGTCCCAGACCTCGAGCCGGGCGCCGTTGCCGATGACCGTGCACTCCTTCTCGAGACCGGCGTACGCCCGTAGGGAGGCGGGGATCGTCACGCGGCCCTGGCGGTCAGGCACGTCGGGGTGCGCGCGCGCACGGAACACCCGCACGAAGTCCCGGAGCTGCCGGGAGGATCCCGACGTCCCCTGCATGAGGGTCGAGATGCGGTGGAACTCCTCGGTGGGAAAGACGTAGAGGCAGTTCTCCTGACCAGTCGTCACGACGAGACCTTCTGCCAGGGCCGCCCGGAAGCGGGCGGGGAGGAACAGCCGTCCCTTCTCGTCGAGCCGGGGCGTGTGGGTGCCCAGGAACTCCACCACGCGCGCCACCTCCTCGACCCTCACCGGACCGCCCGCTTGCGCCGGATTCCCCCACTTTACTCCACAAACGCTTCACCGGAGCGGAAATCAGCGCCAAAATCATGCGATCACCCTCCATCACCGCAGGTCAGATGCAGTGGTGCAAGGTGGAGCAGGGAGACGCTCCATCCGCTTGCCCACCACGCCGCTCGAGCAGCGCAGCACTGGGGCGGTGGGGCCCGGGCGGCCGCAAGCCCGGAACGACGCG
>CALCXF010000114.1 GCA_937907685.1 uncultured Nostocoides sp. | reverse complement strand
ATGGTGCGCCGCTTTCGGTGGGTCCGGCGGAGGGGGTCGTCGTGGGGCCTGCGGACGGGCTGGTGAGAGGGCTCGACGTGGGCAGGGGGAGGTCGCTACTGGCGGGGACGGGGTCCGACCCGTCCGGGAGGCCGAGCCAGACGCCGGTGACCACGGCCACCACGGCAGCAGCGGCCGCGAGCGGCAGCCACCAGCTGGTCGCCCAGGCCGACCGCGACGGGCGCGCTGTGGCAAGGATCTCGTCCAGCCGGTCGCCCGGCTCGAGCAGTGCGGCTTGCTCGTCGAGCGCCACCCGCAGGGCGTCGACCATGCGCTCGTCGTCGTTCATGTCCACTCCGTCCCGCTGCGCAGGGCCGCCAGGCCGCGGCTCGCGTGGGTCTTGACCGAGCCCGGGGAGATGTCCAGGGCGTCGGCGATCTGGGCCTCACCGAGGTCGAGGTAGTAGCGCAGGATGAGGACCTCTCGTTGTCGTGTGGGGAGCCGCCCGAGGGCCGCGAGGATGGACTCGCGAGAGAGCCCGGCAACGGCCGACTCCTCCGCGCTGGGCCCGGTCCGAGCTCCGGGATCGTCCGGACCGCCCCGCACCGAGGCGGCCCACCGCTCCTTGACCCCACGGTGGCGGAGAGCGGAGCGCGCCCCGTTGAGGACGGCCCGCCGCAGGTATGCCGCGGCCGCCGCCGGGTCGCGCAGACGCGACCAGTGCGCGTGCAGCGCCACGAAGGCGTCCTGGACGACCTCCTCGGCCTCCCCCGCGTCGTGGAGGAGCAGCCAGGCGAGCCGGACGAGCGGCTGCCAGTGGGCGGCATACAGCTCCGTCACGGCATCGTCGGCCTCGCGCTGCGCGCTGCCGTGCTCGCCCATGGTGGTCATTGTCACGTGTCCTTGACGCGCGGCCCGCCCATCCGGTTGACCGTGCCCACGGATTGGTTCCGCACCCCGTCGGGTAGGGGGCACCCATGGACGACACCGAGAACACCCCCCGTGAGGGCCTGGACCCCAGCGTCGACGACTTCGGCGACGACCAGGACTCCGAGCCCACGATGAACGCTCCGGAGTCGGAGCGTCCCGACGGGCTCGACGCCCTCGACGACGACGAGCCGACGGGTGGCGATGGCTCGCCGTCGTGAGACGCGTGACCTGATCCGAGCAGCACAGGAGGTCCTGGGGTACCCGTCCCTGAGGAGCGGTCAGCCCGAGGCCATGGAGGCGACCCTCTCCGGTCGCGACGTGCTGGCCGTCATGCCCACGGGACACGGCAAGTCGGCGCTCTACCAGCTCCCCGCAGCGGTGCAGGGCGGCCTCACCGTCGTCGTTTCCCCTCTCATCGCGCTCCAGCGGGACCAGGTGGCCGCACTGGCGGAGGCGCCAGGTGCTCCGCCGGGCCGGGTGCTCAACTCCAGGCAGGCGGCCAGTGAGACCGATGAGACGTGGGTGGCTGTCGATGCGGATCAGCCCGTCGTGCTCTTCCTGGCGCCCGAACAGCTGGCGCGCGACGACGTCCTCGAGCGGCTGCGGGCCCGCGGAGTCAACCTGCTGGTCGTCGACGAGGCGCACTGCATCTCGGCCTGGGGCCACGACTTCCGACCCGACTACCTCACGCTGGGGGCGGTCGCGCAGCGGTTGGGCCGTCCGACGCTGCTGGCGCTGACCGCCACGGCCTCGCCACCGGTGCGCGAGGAGATCGTGACGCGCCTCCGGCTTCGCGACGCCCTCGTCCTCGTCCGCGGTTTCGACCGGCCCAACCTCCACCTCGACGTGCGGCGTCACGTGGAGGACAGAGAGCGCCGCCAGGCGGTCGTCGACACCGTGGGCGGGCTGCCCCGACCGGGGCTCCTCTACGTCGCCACGCGCAAGGACACGACGGCGTATGCCGCGGCCCTCGCAGAACGAGGGTGGTCTGCCGTCGCCTACCACGGCGGCATGGGGGCAGCCGAACGGCGCGAGGCGCACCTGGGGTTCAGCGACGGGTCGGCCGACGTCGTCGTGGCCACCTCGGCCTTCGGTATGGGCATCGACAAGCCGGACATCCGGTTCGTCGTCCACGCGGCGACTCCCGAGACACCCGAGGGCTACTACCAGGAGATCGGGCGGGCAGGGCGGGACGGGGAGCCGGCCGAGGCCATTCTCTTCTACCGGCCGGAGGACTTCGGGATGCACCGTTTCCACGCCGGCGGCGGAGCCGACCAAGAGCTCCTCGGGCGCCTCATGAAGGTTCTGCGACGCGCCGCAGCGGAGCTGTCGAGCAAGGAGCTCGCGAGCCACGTCGACGCCTCCACTCGACGGGTCACCGGCGCCCTCAACCTCCTGGAGCAGGCCGGCGCCGTGCGCGTCAACCGGTCCGGAGCTCGCGCGGAGGACGTCACGCCAGGGCAGGCCGTCCGGCGAGCCGTCGCGCTCGCGGAGTCGCGCCAGCGCGTCCTGCAGTCGCGGATGGACATGATGCGCGGGTACGCCGAGACGACGGGCTGCCGACGACGCTACCTCCTGGGCTACCTGGGGGAGGACCTCGACGAGCCGTGTGGGCACTGCGACACCTGCGAGGACGGCACGGCCACCACCTGGGACGCCGAGCGCTCGACGGACGGCGTCGGCGACCCCTTCCCGGTGGGGCGTGAGGTCGACCACCGGGAGTGGGGCGCGGGCCTCGTCATGAGCACTGAGCCGGACCGGCTGACCGTGCTCTTCGAGAGCGAGGGCTACCGCACGCTGTCCCTCGACGCGGTCCGCGACGAGGATCTCCTCTCCCTTCGATGAGCGGCCTCCCGCCGTCATACTGTGCGGACATGAGCGAGAACGTGCCCGAGGACTGTCTTTTCTGCCGGATCGTCGCCGGGACGATCCCGGCCGACGTGGTCGCCGAGTCGGAGCACTCCCTGGCCTTCCGCGACCTGGATCCGCAGGCGCCGACCCATGTGCTCGTGGTCCCGAGGCGCCACGTGCCCGACCTCGCCGCACTCGCGACGGCCTCGCCCGGCGAGCTCGCGGATTCCGTCGGGCTCGCTGCGACGGTCGCCGGCCAGGAGCACCTGCCCGGCTACCGCATCGTGGCGAACACCGGCGCGGCGGCGCAGCAGAGCGTGTTCCACGCCCACCTCCATGTCCTCGGGGGGCGGGAGCTCAGATGGCCTCCGGGATGACCCGACGGCGTTCTGGTGCGCCGGACGTCGGTCGCGCTCGTAGACTTGGCCCACGATGACTGACGCCCATACCGACCATCCCCACGTCCCGCAACACACGGTCGTCGTCCCCCCGGACGTCGCCATGGTGACGCTGCTCGGCCCCCGCGACGAGCTGCTGCGCACGATGGAGCGGCAGTTCCCCCGGGTGGACATCCACGTCCGGGGCAACGAGTTCCACATCACCGGTCCCAGCGCGGAGGTGGCGCTCGTCGAGCGCCTCGTCGACGAGCTCCTCGACGTCCTCGAGGGCGGTCAGCCGCTCAACCGCGACGCGGTGGAGCGCTCGATCCAGATGTTGCGCGCCCAGACCTCGGAGCGCCCTGCCGACGTGCTGACGATGAACATCGTCTCCAGCCGTGGCCGCACGATCCGCCCGAAGACGCTGAACCAGAAGCGCTACGTCGACGCGATCGACGAGCACACGATCGTCTTCGGTATCGGCCCGGCAGGGACGGGCAAGACCTACCTGGCGATGGCCAAGGCCGTCGCCGCCCTCCAGGCCAAGCGGGTCAACCGCATCATCCTCACCCGGCCGGCCGTGGAGGCGGGAGAGCGCCTCGGGTTCCTGCCGGGGAGCCTCAACGACAAGATCGACCCGTACCTCCGGCCGCTCTACGACGCGCTCCACGACATGGTCGACCCGGACTCGATCCCTCGCCTCATGGCTGCGGGCACCATCGAGGTCGCCCCCCTCGCGTACATGCGTGGGCGCTCCCTCAACGACTCCTTCATCATCCTCGACGAGGCACAGAACACGTCAGCCGAGCAGATGAAGATGTTCCTCACCCGGCTCGGCTTCGGCTCGACGATGGTCGTCACCGGGGACGTCACCCAGGTCGACCTGCCCGGCGGCACGCAGAGCGGCCTGCGCGTCGTGCGCGACATCCTCCACGAGCTCGAGGACGTGCACTTCGCCGAGCTCACGGCATCCGACGTCGTCCGGCACCGTCTCGTCGGGGAGATCGTCGACGCCTACGGTCGCTGGGACGAGAAGCAGCGCAAGGGCCCACGCAGGTGAGCATCGACGTCCTCAACGAGACCGACGTCGTGATGGACGAGCTCGAGCTCGTCGCGTGCTCCCGCTACGTGCTTCAGCAGATGCGGGTGCATCCGCAGGCGGACCTCTGCCTGCGCCTCGTCGACGAGGCAGCCATGGAGACGCTCCACGTGCAGTGGATGGACCTGCCCGGACCGACGGACGTCATGAGCTTCCCCATGGACGAGCTGCGGCCGGGGCGCGAGGGATCCGAGCCGGCGGAGGGGGTGCTCGGCGACGTGGTGCTCTGTCCGAGCGTCGCCGCGAAGCAGGCCCGCGAGGCCGGCCACGCCACGGAGGAGGAGCTCCTGCTGCTGACGACGCACGGCATCCTCCACCTGCTCGGCTACGACCACGCCACTCCCGAGGAGGAGAAGGAGATGTTCGAGCTCCAGCGCCAGCTGCTCCTCACCTTCCTCGCGACCCGCGGCCGGCCCAGCGCATGAGGCATCGACGGCGATGACCGGACTCGTCACGGCCGCAGTGGTCGCGACCCTCGTCGCCTTCCTCATCTCCGCCGCGGAGGCTGCCTTCCAGCGGATGTCACGTGCGCGCGCGCACGAGCTCCTCGACGAGGGACGGCCCGGCGCGAAGGCGCTCGTGCGCGTGGTCGGTGACACCGCGGCATACCTCTCGGTCCTGTCCTTCCTGCGGGTCATCGCGGAGTCCACCGTTGCGGTGATGGTGACGCTGGCCGTCGTCGACCGCGTCGACGGCACCTGGCAGCCGTTCCTCGTCGCCATCGCGATCATGGCCCTCATCTCGTTCGCGGTCGTCGGGGTGTCCCCGGGCACCCTCGGTGCGCAGCACAGCACCCGTGTCGCGCTCGCCGCGGCTCCGTTGACGCTGTGGCTCCGCAGGGTGCTCGGACCGTTCTCGCGCCTGCTCATCGCCGTGACGAATGCCGTGACCCCGGGAAAGGGCTTCCGGGACGGCCCCTTCGAGAGCGAGAGCGAGCTGAGGGACCTCGTCGACATGGCGCGCGACTCCGCCCTCATCGAGCAGGGGGAGCGCGAGATGATCCACTCCGTCTTCGAGCTCGGTGACACCTTGGCCCGCGAGGTCATGGTGCCGCGCACCGACATGGTCTCGATCGACGAGGACCGCACGTGCCGGCAGGCGATGAGCCTGTTCCTCCGCTCCGGCTTCTCGAGGATCCCCGTCCTCGGCGAGGACGTCGACGACGTCGTGGGCCTGCTCTACCTCAAGGACGTCATCCGGCGGCTCAACGCCGACCCGGACGCTGGGTCGGTGCCGGTCACCGACCTCATGCGCCCGATGCCGTTCGTCCCGGAGAGCAAACCGGTCGACGACCTGCTCCGCGAGATGCAGCGCGACCAGACCCACTTCGCCGTCGTCGTCGACGAGTACGGCGGCACTGCGGGGCTCGTGACCATCGAGGACATCCTCGAGGAGATCGTCGGCGAGATCACCGACGAGTACGACCGCGAGGCTCCCGAGGTCGAGGACCTCGGGGACGGCCGGATGCGGGTGTCGGCGACGATGCACGTCGACGATCTCGGGGAGATGTTCGACCTGGATCTCGACGAGGACGAGGTAGACACGGTCGGCGGCCTCATCGCGAAGACGATCGGGCGCGTGCCCATCCTCGGGTCGACGTGCGAGGTGGCCGGGCTGCGCCTCACCGCGGAGCGGATGTCCGGTCGCCGGCACCGCATCGCCACCGTCGTCGTCGAGCCGGTCGAGCCCGTCGAGCAGCCACACGGGCAGGGGCTGCCCGTGCTGGAGGAGCGGGCCGGATGAGCCATGACGCTTACGTCGCCGGGTTCGCCTGTCTCGTCGGTCGCCCGAACGCCGGCAAGTCGACGCTCACCAATGCCCTCGTGGGCAGCAAGGTCGCCATCACGTCGAGCAAGCCGCAGACGACCCGGCACACGATCCGGGGTATCGTCACGAAGGAGGGGAGCCAGCTCGTCCTGGTCGACACCCCCGGCCTGCACAAGCCGCGGACGCTTCTCGGGGAGCGGCTCAACGACCTCGTCCGGGAGACGCTGCTCGAGGTCGACGTCATCGGCTTCTGCGTGCCGGCGGACCAGCGGGTGGGGCCCGGGGACCAGTTCATCGCGGCCGAGCTGACGGAGATCATGCGGGGGAAACGAACCCCCGTCGTGGCGATCGCCACCAAGTCCGACACCGTCGACCGCGGGCGGCTCGCGGAGCACCTCATCGCCATCGACCAGCTCGGGGACTGGGCGGCGATCGTTCCGTGCTCGGCCACGCGGGGGGACCAGGTCGACGACGTCGCAGCGGTGCTGTCCGAGCACCTGCCACCCTCTCCCGGTCCCCTCTATCCGGACGGTGTCCTCACGGACGAGCCGCAGACCACGATGATCGCCGAGCTGGTGCGCGAGGCAGCCCTCGAGGGCGTCCGTGACGAGCTGCCGCACAGCCTGGCGGTGGTGGTCGAGGAGATCGTTCCGCGCGACGGTCGGCAGGTGGGCAACCCCTTGCTCGACGTACGGGTCAACGTCTTCGTCGAGCGCGACTCCCAGAAGGCCATCGTCATCGGCCGCGGAGGGTCCCGGCTGCGCGAGGTCGGCACCAACGCCCGCCGGGGCATCGAGGACCTCCTCGGTCAGCGCGTCCACCTCGACCTCCACGTCAAGGTCGCCAAGGACTGGCAACGCGACCCCAAACAGCTCGGTCGCCTGGGGTTCTGAGCAGGGGAGTCCGCTCGACCGCTGGTGCAGGACCGGCTGTCGGTGAACGTATGTACGGTTGTTGCATGGCGGGGGGATCGGGTGCGACGGGGACAGGGACGACCACGTCCACGACGTCGCCTGCGTCATGGGTGGCGGAAACCCGGTGGCGGTTGGCGACGGTGGACCCGGCCTCGCTGAGCGACCGCGAGCGGGTGGATCTCGTCGCCGAGCTCGAGCGGCTCAAAGGGGCGGCGTCGGCGACGCAGGCACGGGCGGTGCACGCGCTCGGCGAGTCACGGGCAGGTGTGGCGCCTCGGGATGCCGTGCGGTCGGTGGGCTCGGAGGTGGGGTTGGCACGACGGGAGTCGCCGTCGCTGGGTGACCGGTTCGTGCGGGTGAGCCGGGCGTTGGTGATGGAGCTGCCGATCACCTTGGCGGCACTGTCCAAGGGCGTGATCGGCGAGCGGCACGTCATCCAGGTGGCCCAGGAGTCGGCGATGCTGACCGCGCCGGACCGGTCCGAGCTGGACCGACGCCTGGGTCCGGTGCTGGGGCGGCTGAGCCCTCAGGCGGCTGGGCGTGCGGCACGCCGGGTCGCGGCGGAGCTGGACGCAGCGGCGGTGACCCGGCGGATGGAGCGGGCCGCGAGTTCGCGGCGCGTGAGCGTCCGCGCCGCGCGGGACGGGATGGCGTACCTCACCGTCTTGGCGCCGAGCCACGAGGCGATCGGGGCGTATGCCGCACTCAAGGGCTACGCCTCGAACGTGGTGTCCGGGCATCGCGCGCAGGAGGCTGCCGACGGCCGGGGCACCGGCGCGGTGATGGCGGACACCGCCACCCGACTCCTGTCGGGACGGTCGGCCGGCCAGGTCCAGCCGGTGGAGGTGCACCTGGTGATGACTGACCGCTCCCTGCTGGGGATCGGCGACCCGAGCCGGTCGGTGTCCGAGCCGGGGCGGGTTCCCGGCCACGGGTCGGTGCCCGCGCCGGTGGCTCAGGCCTGGGTGCGGGAGGCGCCGGACGCGTCGGTGTGGCTGCGGCGCGTGTTCACCACACCGGACGGGCGGGACCTGGTCGCGATGGACTCCCGCCGCCGGATCTTTCCGCGGCTGCTGCGTCGGATGCTCGTGCTGCGTGACGACGTCTGCACCACCCCGTGGTGCAACGCGCCGATTGCCCACGCGGACCACACCCGACCGGCCCGTCAGGGTGGAGCCACCGACTGGAGCAACGGTTCCGGCAAGTGCGCCCGCTGTAACCACGTGAAGGAAGCCCCCGGGTGGCGCAGCACTGTCAGCGGTGGCGGAGGTTCTCCATGTCGTGATCGTGCCGGGCCGCGGCCGAGGGAGGTCCTGCTGACCACGCCTCTGGGTCGGACGTACCGGTCCCAGCCCCCACCGCTTCTCGGCTGGGGCAGTCCGACGAGCGATTCCCGGTCGGGAAAGCGGGCGGGCCGTCGACAGCGCGTTCGGCACCACCCGCCCACGCCGCGTCGACCACTCATTCGCAGCCGCCTCGAGCGGGAGCTGTGCCGACTGATGACATGATGCGAACGGCATCCGGACCGCTCCCTAGACTGGCCGACATGCGAATCGGAGTCTTTGGCGCCACCGGGCAGGTCGGCAACGTCATGCGCACCCTTCTCGACGAGCGGGGCTTCCCGGTCGACGAGATGCGGTACTTCGCGAGCGCGCGGTCCGCGGGCACGACGTTGCCGTGGAAGGGCGAGGACATCACCGTCGAGGACACCGCGACAGCGGACTTCTCCGGCCTGGACGTCGCCTTGTTCTCCAACGGCGGTGCGACGTCCAGGGAATGGGCGCCCCGGGTGGCGGCAGCGGGCGCGATCGTCGTCGACAACTCGAGTGCGTGGCGCAAGGACCCCGACGTGCCGCTCGTCGTCTCCGAGGTGAACTCCGAAGACCTCGACGACATCCCGAAGGGGATCGTCGCCAACCCGAACTGCACGACGATGGCCGCGATGCCCGTGC
>CALCXF010000113.1 GCA_937907685.1 uncultured Nostocoides sp. | reverse complement strand
GTGCAGGCCCTCGGCGGCGCCAAGAACCACATGCTCGTCCTCCCCGACGCCGACCTCGACCTCGCCGCCGACGCGGCGATCAACGCCGGCTTCGGGTCCGCCGGCGAGCGGTGCATGGCCATCTCGGCGCTCCTCGCGGTCGAGCCGATCGCCGACGAGCTCGTCAGCAAGATCACCGACCGGATGGGCAAGCTCGTCACCGGGGACGGCTCCCGCACGTGCGACATGGGCCCGCTCGTCACCGCGCAGCACCGGGACAAGGTCACCTCCTACCTCGACGCCGGCACAGAGGAGGGCGCGACGCTCGTCGTCGACGGCCGGGAGGGTGACGTGGACGCCGACGGGGAGGGCTTCTTCCTCCGGCCGACGCTCTTCGACCACGTGACGCCGGAGATGTCGGTCTACCGGGACGAGATCTTCGGCCCGGTGCTCTCCGTCGTGCGTGTCACGTCCTACGACGACGGCCTGAGGATGATCAACGAGAACCCGTACGGCAACGGCACGGCCATCTTCACGAACGACGGAGGCGCCGCCCGCCGGTTCCAGAACGAGGTCGAGGTCGGCATGGTCGGCGTCAACGTGCCGATCCCCGTGCCCATGGCCTACTACTCCTTCGGGGGGTGGAAGAACTCCCTCTTCGGCGACAGCCACGCGCACGGCGTCGAGGGCGTGAACTTCTTCACCCGTGGCAAGGTCGTCACCTCGCGCTGGCTCGACCCGAGCCACGGCGGCATCGAGCTCGGCTTCCCGCAGAACACCTGACCCGCCCGCCGCTTAGCCCTCGAGCGGGCCGGTTCGGTCAGACCGAGGCTCGAGCGGCGGCCCGGAAGGCCGCCGTGAGGGAGGCCGGGTCGCCGCCGGAGGTGCGCAGCTCCCGGACGTCGACCCGGCCGCGGGCAGCGATGACGCGCCCCGCCGCGCGCACGGGCCGGGCGATCTCCGGCCCATGGCCCACCCCACAGGCCGCGACGAGCCGTTCGCCGGCCATGGAGAGCACGAGTGGCGCCTCGGGAGTGCCGACAAGCACCTCCCGAGCGTCCGGTGTCGCGACGCCCGTCGAGTGGAGCGTCGCGTCGTACTGGTCCGACCACCACCACGGCACGTCGGCGAAGGTGTCGTCACGCCCGAGCATCGTGTGCGCCGCCACCTCGCCCTGTCGCCCGGCGGCCGAGAAGGACTCCAGCCGGATGCCGTAGGACTCGCCGGTGCGTCGCATCCGCACGGCGTCCCCCGCCGCGAACACCGCGGGGTGGGAGGTCCGCCCCGACGCGTCGACGAGGATGCCGTCGTCACAGGCGAGCCCGGCAACGAGCGCCAGGTGTTCACGGGGCTCGATCCCGATTCCCACGACGACCGCATCTGCGGGCAGGACCGTCCCGTCGATGAGCCGGACGCCTCTGACGGCGCCATCAGGGGACCGCTGGACGGCATCCGGCGCGGCCCCCGTGCGTACCCGGACGCCGTGCTGCTCGTGGAGGGCGACGATCCACGCGGCGATCGGCGCGGGCACGCCCCGGCCGAGCACGCGCGGCCTCGCCTCGACGACCTCCACGTCGACCCCCCGCATCGCCGCCGCGGCCGCGACCTCGAGCCCGAGCACCCCTCCGCCCACGACGACCAGGCGGTGAACCCGACCGAGGGCGTGGGAGATCGAGAGGGCGTCACCCGTGTCCCGGAGGTGGTGCACCCCCGGCCCGTCCGATCCCGCCACCCTGAGCCGGCGTGGCTCGGCTCCTGGTGCCAGGAGCACCGCTTCGAAGGACACCTGCTCGCCCGCTGCCGTCGGCCCGCTGCCGTCGTCAGGACCCTGTTGTCGGGGTCGAGGCCGGCGACCGGCGTCCGCGTGCGGACGTCGATGCGTGCCCGCCACTCGGCTCCCGGTGGCCAGACCTCGGGGACGGCCACGTCGGGGTCGAGCAACACGTCGGTCGACAGGACCGTCCGGTCGTAGGGTGGCCGGTCCTCGGCCGTGAGGAGCACGACGTCCACCCCCGCGGCCGCCAGCGCGCGGGCCGCCGCACCCCCCGCGGGACCGCCGCCCACGACGGCGTACGGATGCTCGGGCATGCCGCCCACGCTAACCGCAGCACTCAACAGGGCAGACGGCGCCGTCGAGGGGCAGGCATCGGGGCAGGCATCAGCCGAGGAGCAGCACCGCCGACGACAGCGCCGACGCGAGGAGCACGGCGACGTCGAAGCGCCGCTGGCTGATCCGGCGCACGAGGGCGTAGCCGACCAGCCCGCCGAGCACGACGACCGGCGCGAGCAGGGCCGCCCGGGTGACGTCGTCGACGTGGAGCAGCCCCAAGCCGACGGAGAACGGCACCTTCGTGAGGTTGACGAGGAGGAAGAACCAGGCGTTGGTGCCCACGAACTGCCGCTTCTCGATGCCGGAGGCGGACAGGTACAGCGTCATCACGGCGCCCGCGGCGTTCGCGGTCATCGTCGTGAACCCCATGCCGGCCCCTGCAGTCCAGGAGGCCGCCGGATGCCGGTGTGCCTCCGAGGGCTCACCGTCGCCTCGGGTGCGCACCCAGAGCTGGAGGAGCAGGAGTACGAGCAGGACGCCGCCGATCGCCCGCCGGAGGGTGGTGTCGTCGACGGCCCGCAGGAACAGCGCCCCGAGCACGAGACCGGGGAGCACCGCCGGCAGGAGTCGCCGGATGAGTCGCCAGTCGGCGTCCCGGCGGTAGTGCCAGCAGGCGACGACGTCCCCGACGAGGAGCACCATGAGGATCGCCGCCGTGGACTCCTTCGCCGGGAGGAGCGTCGCGAAGATGGCGACGGCGATCACCGCCAGGCCGCCGATCGCGGTCTTGGAGAAGCCGATGAGCAGCGCAGCGGTGGCCATGAGGGCCGCGGCCGCGACGGAGCCACCGAGGACCTCAGCCACGGGCTCATTGTGCTGTGGGCGTCGACGTCACGTTGCTCGTGTCCGGCCCGAGAGCTGACCCGCGAGCGTCGATGCAGCCCGAGCGGCCCTGCTCAGAACCGGCCGAGCGACTTCTTCCGCCAGGCCTTCTTCGCCGCGAGCCGCACGATGTCCCGGCGCCGTCGGCCCTCCACCTTGTTGGGCAGCGAGAGCTCGACGACCTTCCAGTAGACCGACGCCGCCTGCTTGCCGAGGCTGCCGGTGACGTAGGGGAGGTCGTACCGCTCCATGAGGTCCCGTATGCGCGGGGCGATCTCGGCATACCGGTTGCTCGGCATGTCCGGGAAGAGGTGGTGCTCGATCTGGTGGCTGAGGTTGCCGGTCATCACGTGCATGGCCTTGGAGCCGCTGATGTTGCCCGAGCCGAGCATCTGCCGGACGTACCACTCACCACGGGTCTCGCCCTCGATGGACGTCTTCTCGAAGGTCGCGATCCCTGGAGGGAAGTGACCGCAGATGATCACGGTGTTCGTCCACACGTTGCGGACGAGGTTGGCCACGACGTTGGCGGTGAGCGTGGTGCGGGCCGAGCCGGTCGCGGCCGAGAGGGCGGGGTGCGCGACGTAGTCCTTGGTCGCCTGGCGCTTGATCTTGTCGACGACCTCCTTGGCGTCGCCCCTGAACTTCGCCTTCTCGTCCTCGCTCATCCGCTTCTTCGTCGCGACGTAGCGCCCGAGCTCGAGGTCGTACGCGGCGATGGAGTACTCGAAGAGGAGGGCGTTGCCGACGTGCCAGATGGGCTGGAAGAGGAAGAAGAGGTTCCACTTCTGGTCCTCGTCGACACGCAGGATGCCGTAGCCCAGGTCGTTGTCACGGCCGAGGACGTTCGTGAAGGTGTGGTGGATCTCGTTGTGGCTGTGCTTCCACTGCGAGGAGGGGCTCGCGTTGTCCCACTCCCACGCCGTCGAGTGGATCTTGGGGTCACGCATCCAGTCCCACTGGCCGTGCATGACGTTGTGGCCGATCTCCATGTTCTCGAGGATCTTGGCGACCGAGAGGCCGGCCGTTCCGAGCCACCAGGCCGGTCGCACGCCCCTGACCTTGACGCCGGAGAAGAGGAGCAACGCCCGGCTGCCCATCTCGAGGTAGCGCTGGGTCGCGATGACCTTGCGGATGTACGCGGCGTCACGGGCGCCGCGGCTGTCCATGACCTCCTTGCGCAGGGCGTCGAGCTCGACGCCGATCGCCTCGATGTCCTCGGGGCTGAGGTGGGCATCCGCATTGGGCCGGCCGGACTTCTTGTATGCCGGCCGCGGAGGCCGGACGGTGTCGCTCGTCACCGACAGGCGGGGGTCGATCCCGCGGGGCTTGCTCGACGCGTGCTGCGCGCCGCTGTGGTGCGCCTCGGTGGGTGGGATGGCTCGGCGTGCTGGGGCGAGGGTCATGGGGGTGGTCCTTCCGGTCTCGCTCGAGGAGTCGGTCGTGGCGCTTGCGCGGGTTGTCGTGGGGGTTGTGCGGGTCTAGAGCTCGATGTCACACGAGCCGGCGACGGCGTTGACGCAGGTCTGGACGGGCAGCTCGTCGCCCGGCTCGACGAGGGTGATGTCCCCGGTGCGCAGGTCGCGCACCGCGCCCTGTCGCATCGTGACGACGCAGCCGAAGCAGATGCCCATGCGGCATCCGCTCGGCATGAGCACGCCGGCCTCCTCGCCGGCGTCCAGGATCGGGGTGCTGCCGTCGGCATCCACGGTGACGTCACTGGTGAGGAAGGTGATCTCGCCGCCCTCGCCCGCTTCCACGACCGTCGGACGGAAGCGCTCCGTGTGCAGGCGGTCGGCGATGCCGGAGTCGGCCCAGTGCCGCTCCGCGGCGTCGAGCAGCCCGGTGGGGCCACAGGTCCACGTCTCGCGCTCGCGCCAGTCGGGCACGAGGAGGTCGAGTCGCGCGAGGTCCAGGACCCCGTGCTCGTCGTCGAGGTTGACCGTGAGCGCGAGGCGACCGCTTGCGGCATACGCCTCGAGCTCCCGCGCGAAGATGACGTCCCCGGCGGTGGGCGAGCAGTGCACCTGGGCGACGTCCGCGAGCTCGCCGAGGTGGTTGCGCAGCATCCCGATGACGGGGGTGACGCCGCTGCCCGCGGTGAGGAAGAGGACCTTGGCGGGGGCCGGGCTGGGGATGGTGAAGTCCCCGGTCGCCTGGTCCAGCATGACGAGGGTGCCGGGGCGCGCCTCACGCACGAGGTGGGTGGAGACCTTGCCGTCAGGGATCGCCTTGGTCGTGATGGCGATGCAGTCCTTGGGGATGCCGGCCGCCGGCGAACCGTCCGCGCGGTGGGTGAGGCTGTAGGCCCGCCAGTGGCGCACGCCGTCGATGTCGATCCCGATCCGGATGTACTGACCGGGCACGTGCCCCAGCCACCCGCGGCCCGGGCGGATCACGAGGGTGACGGCGTCGGCCGTCTCGGGACGGATCTCGACGATCCGGCCTCGCAGGTCGGCGCCGGAGCGGAGCGGGTCCAGGAGGTCGAGGTAGTCCTCAGGAACGAGGGGTGTAGCAAGCAGCTCGGCGACCCGGCGGCCGCTGCGCAGGAGGGTGCGGACCGGGCCGGGCGCCGTGGGGGCGCCCAAGCGTGGACGGGTCACCCCCGGGGCGGGGCCTGGTCGGGTGACAGCGGGTGCACTCACGTACCCGAGCGTAACCTACGCGACCGTAACCTACGAAAACGTAACCACAGGTTCGTCTCAGCGGCGGTGGAGTGTTGCGTCTGGCAGCCTCTGGTGCTGGTGTCGCCCGAGGGGGGGGCCAAGGGCGCGGTGGAGTGCGCGTCTGACACCTCTCGTGCTGGGGTCGCCC
>CALCXF010000112.1 GCA_937907685.1 uncultured Nostocoides sp. | reverse complement strand
TCGGGACGACGGATACTGGGCCCCCTGCTATCGCGACGAGAGGCCGAACATGCGCTGGACCCCGGACCAGATCGGTGACCTCACCGGCCGAACCGCACTCGTGACCGGCGCCTCCTCGGGAATCGGCCTGGTCGTCGCTCGTGAGCTGGCCCGGCATGGTGCCGCTGTGCTCCTGGCAGTGCGCGACACCGCAGCCGGCGCGCGGGTCGCTGACCTCATCCGCTCCAACGACCCGGCCGCTGGCGTCGCGGCAACCGGCCGGGTCGGCGTCGAGTGCCTGGACCTCGCCTCCCTCGCATCGGTGCACGAGCTCGCGACCCGCGTGGACCAGCCGCTCGACATCCTCGTCAACAACGCCGGCGTGATGTCCCCGCCGCGGCACCGCACGACAACCGACGGCTTCGAGCTCCAGTTCGCCACGAACCACCTCGGACACTTCGCCCTGACCGGTCTCCTGACGCCCCGGCTCCGCGAGGCCTCGGCCCCTCGGGTCACCACCGTCTCCTCGCTCGCCCACCACGGCGGCGACGCGCGGGTCCTGGACGGCAACCCCCCGGAGGGCTACTCCCCACGGACCTCGTACGCCCAGTCCAAGCTCGCCAACCTCCTGTTCGCCCTGGAGCTCCAGCGACGGGCCACCGCGTCCGGCTCGCCGGTCACCTCGACGGCCGCCCACCCCGGCGTCTCGAACACTCGCCTCTTCACGAGCGCGGACGGCATGGGATCCAATCCCGTGGTGCGTGGTCTCGGCCCGGTCGTGGGTCGCGTCGTGCTTGCCGGTCCGGATCGCGGCGCCGAGGCGGTCCTCCACGCCGCAACGGTCGCCGAGCCGGGCTCGTACTCCGGGCCGTCGAGCATCCTCGGGGAGACCCGGGGGCCGGTCGGTCCGGCGAGGCGCAGCCGGTGGGCGGACGACGAGTTCCTCGCTGCCCGGCTCTGGGAGCGCAGCGAGGAGCTCACCGGCATCCGCTTCTCGCCCTGAGAGCGTCGCGGGCGCAGCACGCGTGTCGAGATCGTCGCGGCGGCTCCGTCCAAGGGGTGTCAGTATCGACAGCGGGCCCCATCGGCCCGCCCCACGGAAGGATGGCCCCATGGCCAGGTACCTGCTCATCGTCACGTTCGAGCCCGGTGTCGTCGACACGCCGATGGACGAGTGGAAGCCGGAGGAGATCACCGCGCATCTCGACTACTACGCCGCCCTGCGGGACACCCTCGTCGGGACCGGGGAGCTGCTCCAGTCGGAGGTGCTCACCCCGCCGGACGCCGCACACCTCGTCACCTCCGACGGCAGCCACCACGTCGTCACCGACGGTCCGTTCCAGGAGTTCAAGGAGTGGGTCGCCGGCTACCAGATGGTCGACGTCGACTCCGAGGAGCGGGCTCTGGAGATCGCCGGGCTCATCTCCGCCGTCCCCGGGCCCGGCGGCACCCCCCTCCAACAGCCGATCCACGTGCGGCGGGTGATGGACAGCCGGCCGGCCGACGTCCCGGAGATGGTGACGTGGATGGAGGGCGCCGGAGGCAGGCGCTGAGCACCGGACCCCCGGCCGGAGGGCCGGGCGTCGAGGACCTGCTGCGCGAGGTGGCGCCGCAGGTCGTCGGCGTGCTGGCGCGGCGTACCGGTGACTTCGCGTCCGCCGAGGATGCCGTCCAGGAGGCGCTCCTCGCGGCCCACGCCGCATGGACCCGCGACGGCATCCCCGCCCAGCCTCGTGCGTGGTTGGTGACCGCCGCCACCCGCCGGTTTCTCGACGCTCAGCGCAGCGAGAAGGCACGGAGCGCCCGCGAGCGGGCATGGGCCGCGGCCCAGCCCGGGGGAGCCGACGTGGTCCACTACGACGACACGCTCACCGTCCTGCTCATGTGCGGCCCCCGGGTCCTCCCCCCCGCCTCAGCGGTCGCGCTCACCCTTCGAGCCGTGGCAGGCCTCACCACGGCGGAGATCGCCGCGGCGTACGTCGTCCCGGAGGCCACCATGGCCCAGCGCATCTCGCGCGCCAAACGACAGGTGCGCCACAGCGGCCAAGCCTTCTCGCTGCCGGATCCCGACGAGCTCGACGAGCGGGTCGCCCGCGTCCTGGCGGTGCTCTACCTCCTCTACAACGAGGGGTATGCCGCGACGTCCGGTCCTCAGCTGACGCGCACGGACCTCTCCGCCGAGTCGATCAGGTTGGCGCGTCTCACCCACCGGCTGGTCCCCGGCGACCCCGAGGTGACCGCCCTGCTCGCCCTGCTCCTCCTCCTCGAGGCGCGGCGACCAGCCCGGGTGGGTGCCGATGGCGAGGTCGTCCCACTGCCGGAACAGGACCGGTCACTGTGGGACCTCTCGCTGGTGAGTGAGGGCACGGCACTGCTCGACTCGACCGTGGGGCACGGGCCGACGGGCGTCTACCAGCTCCAGGCGGCGATCGCGGCAGTGCACGACCGGGCCACCCGTGCCGAGGACACGGACTGGTCGCAGGTCCTCGCCCTCTATGGCCTGCTCGAGCGCATCGCGCCGAGTCCCTTCGTCACCCTGGCCCGGGCGGTCGCACTCGCCGAGGTGGAGGGCCCCGACGCCGCGGACAGCGTCCTCGACGGGCTCGAAGGCCCCCTCGGTGGGCACCACCGGCTCCGGGCCGTGCGCGGCCATGTCGCCGAGCTGCGGGGCGACCGGACCGCGGCCCGCAGGCACTACCTCGATGCCGCCCGGCTCACGACGAACCTCGCCGAGCAGCGCCACCTCACCGCAAGGGCCGCGGGGCTCATCTGGGACGCTTGAGACATGTTGCTGCGCCGCGCCAACCTGGCCCGGGTCTCCGGAGGAGTCTTCGACGTCCTCGTCGTCGGCGCGGGGATCAACGGTGCTGTGTCGGCAGCGGCCCTCGCCGGGCGGGGCGCGTCCGTCGCCCTGATCGACCGCGGTGACTTCGGCGGGTTCACGAGCCAGGAGTCCTCGAACCTCGTCTGGGGCGGCTTCAAGTACCTCGAGAACTACGAGCTGCCCCTGGTCTTCGGGCTCTGTCGCTCGCGCAACCGGTTGATGAAGGCTTATCCGGACAACATCAAGGAGATCGCTTTCCTCGCGACGCTCGACGAGACGGCGCCCTACCGGCCCTGGTTCGCAGCCCTCGGCGCCACCGCGTACTGGGGGATCGGGCTCTTCGGCACGGGACGGCCGCGGGTCTTCGGCGCAGGGGAGCTCGAGACCGTGGAGCCGGTCATCGACACCAGGACCGCCCGGGGGGCGGTGCAGTACCAGGACGCCTACCTCGTCGACAACGACTCCCGCTTCGTCTTCTCGTTCGTCCGCTCCGCGATCGAGGCCGGTGCGGCCGTCGCCAACTACGTGGAGCTCGTGTCCGCCGAGCGGGTGGGCGACCGGTGGGTGTGCCGCCTGCGGGACACGGACTCCGGGGACGAGCTCACGACCACCGCTCGGGTGGTCGTCAACGCCGCCGGCCCCTTCGTCGACGACCTCAACGCGTCGTGGGGACTCACGACGGAGCACCGCATCCTCTACTCCAAGGGCATCCACCTCGTCGTCCCGCGCCTGACGACGACCCGGCACGACCGCGTCCTCGCGTTCTTCGACGACACCCAGCGGCTCTTCTACGTCATCCCGATGGGTCGCAGGTCGGTCATCGGAACGACCGACACGCGAGTGGACTCGCCGTACACCGAGGTCACGGACGAGGACCGCGACTTCCTGCTGCACCAGATCAACGCCCGGCTCGACCGACCTGAGCCGCTCACTCGTGACGACGTCATCGCCGAGCGCTCGGGGGTCCGTCCGCTCGTGGTGCGGCGAGGGTCCGGTGACCAGGGCGATGCCGACTGGACCTCGCTCTCGCGCAGGCACGAGGTGGAGGGAGACGCCGAGCGCGCCGTCGTCACGGTGCTCGGGGGCAAGCTCACCGACTGCCTCAACGTCGGCGAGGAGGTCGCCGCACTCGTGCAGTCGCTCGGTGTGCCCCTCGAGAAGGACCTGCGCAACTGGTACGGCGAGCCGGCGTCGGCGACGCGCACCGAGTTCTACCGACAGGCCCGTCTCTGTCGGCTGGACTCGCTGCGCACCAAACCGGGCACGGAGCCGCTCACCGACCGGCTCTGGAGGCGGTACGGTCGCCGCGCCTTCGGCCTCCTCGAGGCGATCCGCGCGGACCCGACCATGGGGGAGGACATCATGGGATCGGCCGACTACCTGCGAGCCGAGCTCTACAACGCTGCCGAGCACGAGATGATCGTCACGCTCGACGACTTCATGCGCCGCCGGTCCAAGATCGACCTCGTCGTCCGGGACCGCGACATCCTCGGCTCACCGGGACTGCGCGAGGTGGCGGAGATCCTCTTCGGTGACCAGGCCGGGCGCCGGCTTGCAGACTACGTCGAGGGCAAGGCCCTCCGGCACTGAGACCAGCCGTCCGGGTTCGCAGCTCTCAGGTCGACGCCCTCGGCCGCTCCCCGTCGAGGTCGAGGACGAGTCGGTGCGGGCGGCGGCGCGCTCCTGTCTCGTCCCAGGCGTGGAGGAACATGTGGATCCGTCCCGACTCGTCACGCACCAGGCTGCAGTGCCCGGGGCCGATGAGACCGGTGCTCGCACTCGTGATGAACGGGCCCGCCGGCTCCAGCTCGTGCCACGGACCCTCGACCTCCGGCGCCGTCACGGCCGCGACGCCGTATCCGGGGGTCTGCCAGTTCCCGCCCGAGTAGAGCATCCAGTAGCGACCCGACTGGTGGGTCACCGTCGGTCCTTCGAGGGTGTGCCAGTCGTGGTGGGCACCGTACATGAACCGGTTCGGAAGGTAGAGCTGCCAGTCTGCCGACGCCCTGAGGATGACGTTCGAGCTGCCCTCGAGCTCCGTCATCGTGCGAAGTCGCTGGACCGCGAGCACCGTGCCCGGGCGCTTCCCATCGACGAGGTCCGTCGCGTAGAACAGCCACCACCGACCGTCGAGGTCCTGGAAGGGTGACGGGTCGATCGCGAAGGGCAGCTCGGCGGTCAGAGAGGCACCGACATCCTCGAAGGGACCGGTGGGATCCGCGGATGAGGCGACGTGGATCTGGTGGCCGCTGTCACCGACCCCGCGGGAGTAGTACATCCAGTACCTGCCGTCGGCGTAGGCCACCTCGGGGGCCCACCACTCGGTCCCCGGCGGGACCTCGTCCCCGATGACGAGGGCGCCGCCGCCTGGAGTCCAGCTGTCGAGGTCGTCGCTGACCAGGGTCTGGAAGGCGCGCCCATCCGGCAGCAGGGCGGGCGCGGTGCCGTACATGACGTACCGGCCGTCCTCCGCCCGCAGGACGAAGGGGTCGGCGCAGTAGCCGTCCCACAGGACCGGCGGCGGAGGCGGTCCCTCGACGTGTTCTCTCGAGAGCTCCGCCTCCGCCGCGAGGTCCGGAGGGGCCGCGGAGTCGTCCCCCACCCTCAGCCCTTGAGCCCGCCGCGGGCGATGCCCTCGATGACGAAGCGCTGGCTGATGAGGAAGAGGATGAGCACCGGGATGCTGGCGATGGCGCCACCGGCCATGATCGTCGCGTAGTCCGTGGTGTACGCGCTCTGCAGCGTGGACAACCCGGGCTGGATCGTCAGTCGCTCGGGGCTGAACAGGACGTACAGCGGCCACAGGAAGTCGTTCCAGTTCGCGAGGAACGTCAGCAGCGCCAGGGTGGCCAGCGCCGGGCGGGACAGCGGCACGATGATCGTCATGAAGATCTTCCACCGGCTGGCGCCGTCGAGCA
>CALCXF010000111.1 GCA_937907685.1 uncultured Nostocoides sp. | reverse complement strand
ACCCACTTCCACCCCGGTGACGGCGTCGGCCGCGGTGGCGACGACACCCTCTTCGCGCTCGTCGCGGGCGCGGTGAAGTTCGGCTCCAAGCGTGGGCGCAAGACCGTCAACATCGTGCCGGCGGAGACCGCCGCCGCCGAGTGACGCGTATGCCGGGTGCCCACCACCTGGCACCAGACCACGTCGTGAGGGGCGGGCCCGCGAAGGCCCGCCCCTCACGGCATCCCACCCCCGATGCCCCTAACCCCGCCTCCCCGACCTCGTCTGTGGGAATGTCGCCGACACGCCGCTCCAGCGGCGCGTTGCCGACGATCTGACAGACGAGGTCGGGGACAACCAGAGGAGCGCCCGGCATGACGAGCTTCGTCGACCGCGTCGTGCTGCACGTCGCCGCCGGGAGCGGTGGCCACGGCGTGGCCTCGGTGAAGCGGGAGAAGTTCAAGCCGCTGGGTGGCCCCGACGGGGGGAACGGCGGGCGAGGGGGATCGGTCATCCTCGCCGTGGACCCGCAGGCGACGACGCTGCTCGACTACCACCACACCCCGCACCGCAAGGCGGCCAACGGCAAGCCGGGGGCGGGGGACGAGCGCAACGGCGCGGACGGCGACGACCTGGTCCTCAAGGTGCCCGAGGGCACCGTCGTCAAACGCATCGACGGCTCGGTCCTCGCCGACCTGGTGGGCCACGACACGACGTTCGTCGTCGCGCGTGGGGGCCGTGGCGGCCTCGGGAACAAGGCGCTCGCCAGCCCGCGCCGCAAGGCTCCCGGCTTCGCGCTGCTGGGTGAGCCGGGCGAGGCCCTCGACATCGTGCTCGAGCTCAAGTCGATCGCCGACGTCGCGCTCATCGGCTTCCCGAGCGCCGGCAAGTCGTCGCTCGTGTCGGTGCTCTCGGCCGCCCGCCCCAAGATCGCCGACTACCCGTTCACGACCCTCGTGCCGAACCTCGGCGTCGTCACGGCCGGTTCCGAGCGCTACACCGTCGCCGACGTCCCCGGGCTCATCCCGGGTGCGAGCGAGGGCAGGGGACTCGGCCTGGAGTTCCTGCGGCACGTCGAGCGCTGCTCCGTGCTCGTCCACGTCGTCGACTGCGCCACCCTCGAGCCGGGGCGCGACCCCATGACGGACCTCGACGTCATCGAGGAGGAGCTCGCCGCCTACGTCGCGGACGACGCGCTGGGAGGTCGGCCGCTGTCCGAACGCACGCGCGTGGTGGTGCTCAACAAGGCCGACGTCCCGGAGGCTCGAGACCTCGCCGAGATGGTCAAGCCGATGCTCGAGGAGCGTGGGCTCGAGGTGCACATCGTGTCAGCGGTCGCCCACACCGGGCTCAAGGAGCTCAGCTTCGCGCTCGCTCGCCACGTGCTCGCGGCCCGCGCGGAGATCGAGTCACGGGTGGCCGAGCGGCCCCGGGTGGTGCTCCGCCCCAGGGCCGTCGACGACTCGGGGTTCCATGTCCGGCGCGAGAACACCCCCGACGGCGAGCTGTTCCGCGTGCTCGGCGAGCGGCCGACCCGCTGGGTCCGGCAGACCGACTTCTCCAACGACGAGGCGGTGGGGTACCTCGCCGATCGGCTGAACCGGCTCGGTGTCGAGGAGGCGCTGCTCAAGGCCGGGGCGGTGTCCGGTTCCACCGTGCTCATCGGTCCCGAGGACAACGCCGTCGTCTTCGACTGGGAGCCGACGATGTCGGCCGGAGCCGAGCTCCTCTCGGGGCCCCGCGGAACCGACCTGCGCATGGACCAGGAAGGGCGCAAGACGCGAGGGGAGCGTCGCGAGGAGTTCCACGCCCGCAAGGACGCGCAGACGGCCGCCCGTGACACGCTCGCGGAGGAGCGTCGCGCGGGTCACTGGGCGTCGGCGGACGACGAGGACTGATCCGGATGCCGGACACCGCCGCCGACCTGCGGCGCGCCGTGGGCGTCGGGCAGCGCCTCGTCGTCAAGGTCGGCTCGTCCTCGTTGACCAGCCCCGACGGTGGTCACCTCGATGTCGATGCGCTGAACACGCTCGTCGGCGTGCTCGCCGGGCGCCGGAACTCGGGTCGGCAGGTCGTGCTCGTGTCCTCCGGGGCCATCGCGGCCGGCCTCGGGCCGCTTGGACTGGCCCGCCGGCCGGGGGATCTGGCGACGCAGCAGGCGGCGGCGAGCGTCGGACAGGGCGCCCTGGTCGCGGCATACCAGGCCGCCTTCTCGACCCACGGGCTCACGGTGGGGCAGGTGCTCCTCACGGCCGACGATGTCACCCGGAGGACGCACTACACGAACGCCCGTCGGACGATGGAGCGCCTCCTGGAGCTCGGCATCGTTCCGATCGTCAACGAGAACGACACCGTCGCGACGCATGAGATCCGCTTCGGGGACAACGACCGCCTGGCTGCTCTCGTCGCCGACATCGTGGGCGCTCAGGGGCTGGTGCTCCTCACCGACGTCGACTCCCTGTACGACGGCCCTCCCTCACGGCGCGGGGCCCGGCGGGTGCCCCTCGTCGCGACCACGGAGGACCTCGACGCCGTGACGATCGGCGGCACCGGCTCCTCCGTCGGCAGCGGGGGCATGGTCACCAAGGTGGAGGCGGCGGGCATCGCCGGTGCGGCCGGCATCCCGACGCTCCTCACCCGCCTGACCGATGTCCGCGAGGCACTCGCCGGGTCCGATGTCGGCACCGTCTTCGCTCCGGCGGCAGCGACCCGGGCATCGCGCAAGCGGTGGCTCGCGCATGCCACGACGGCGCGAGGGCGGCTGCTCCTCGACGAGGGGGCCGTGGCGGCGGTGACGGTGCGGCGCAAGTCGCTGCTGCCCGCAGGGATCACGTCGGTCGACGGGGCGTTCGCTGCGGGGGATCCCGTCGACGTCTGCGCGCCCGACGGCAGCGTCATCGCGCGAGGGCTCGTGAACTACGCATCGGCCGAGCTGCCACGGCTGCTGGGGCGGTCGACCCGTGACCTCGCCCGTGAGCTGGGCCCTGCGTACGAGCGCGAGGTCATCCATCGAGACGACCTCGTCGTGCTCTGAATGCCCGGCTTGGGGAAGCACGTGGAGCACGGCGTGCTCAGCCGGCCCGCTGGAGGGGCGAGGTTGGGCCCGCCGGCTCAGGCTCAGCGAACCTTCTCGACCGCGAACTGCATGCGGGGGTTGGCGATCTGCGCCTGGCTCTGGACGACCTGGAGCTCCCGGCGGCCCGACTCATGGGTGCGCTCGAGCAGGTCGAACACGCTCGAGACCGTGCGACCGAGGGCGACGCCGGCATCCGCCGTGTCGAGCAGGTGCGCGGTGAACAGCGCGGCCGTGACGTCGCCCGACCCGTTGGCCTTGAGCGGTAGGTGGGGTGTCTGGACGATCCATGCGCCGTCGCCCTGCACCGCGAGCATCTCGATGGTGCCCTCGGGGCGGTCCGGGCGCAGCACGCTCGTGACGAGGACCGTCGACGGACCCATCGCTCGAGCCTGCTCCACGGAGTCGAGGGTGGAGTCCAGGTCGGCGGGGTCGGTCTCGGTGAGGAAGCCGAGCTCGAACTGGTTCGGCGTGATGACGTCCGCGTGGGGCACGACCCGCTCGCGGAGCCGGGGTCGGTCTCGGTGAGGAAACCGAGCTCGAACTGGTTCGGCGTGATGACGTCGGCGTGGGGGACGACCCGCTCGCGGAGCAGGACGGGGATCGCGGGGTGGACGAAGCAGCCGGACGCCGCGTTGCCCATGACGGGGTCGCAGGCGTAGATGGCGCCGGGGTTGGCCTCCTTGGTGCGTGCGACCGCGTCGAGGATGACCTCGCCGATCTGCTCGCCGCCCTGGTAGCCGGAGAGGACCGCGTCGACCTCGGTGAGCGCCCCGCGCTCCTGGATGCCGGTGAGCACCTCTCGCACGTCCTCCGGCGCCATGAGCGGACCACGCCACGCGCCGTAGCCGGTGTGGTTGGAGAAGTGGACGGTGTGGATCGGCCAGACCTCGACCCCGAGGCGCTGGAGCGGGAAGACCGCCGCGGAGTTGCCCACGTGGCCGTAGGCGACGGATGACTGGATGGACAGGATCGTCGTCACCGGGTCATCCTCGCACCCGTTCGCGGCG
>CALCXF010000110.1 GCA_937907685.1 uncultured Nostocoides sp. | reverse complement strand
GAGACGCTCTTCGAGGAGCACGACCGCCGCTGGCCGGTGATGATCTCGGGGACGATCACCGACGCGTCCGGTCGCACGCTCTCCGGGCAGGTCACCGAGGCCTTCTGGTACTCCGTCCGGCACGCCCGACCGCTCGCCGTGGGGCTCAACTGTGCACTGGGAGCGGGTGAGCTGCGCCCCTACGTCGCCGAGCTGTCCCGCCTCGCCGACTGCTTCGTCTCGGCGCACCCGAACGCCGGCCTGCCCAACGCCTTCGGCGAGTACGACGAGACGCCGGAGGCGATGGCCCGCGTCATCGGGGAGTTCGCCTCGGCCGGACTCGTCAACATCGTCGGTGGATGCTGTGGCACGACGGCGCCGCACATCGGCGCGATCGCCGAGGCCGCGACCCAGGGGAAGCCGCGCGAGCGAGCCGTCGTCGCCCCCGCACTGCGGCTGTCCGGGCTGGAGCCGTGCGTCATCGACTCCGACAGCCTCTTCGTCAACGTCGGCGAGCGCACGAACATCACCGGCTCGGCACGCTTCCGCCGCCTCATCACCGAGGAGGACTACCCGACGGCGCTCGGTGTCGCCCGCCAGCAGGTGGAGGCGGGCGCCCAGGTCATCGACGTCAACATGGACGAGGGCATGATCGACGGCGTCGCCGCGATGGACCGCTTCCTCAAGCTCGTCGCCTCCGAGCCGGACATCTGCCGGGTGCCCCTCATGATCGACTCCAGCAAGTGGGAGGTGATCGAGGCCGGGCTCAGGGTGACCCAGGGCAAGCCGATCATCAACTCGATCTCCATGAAGGAGGGCGACGCGAGCTTCCTCGACCACGCCAGGCTGGCCCGCAAGTACGGCGCAGCGGTCGTGGTGATGGCCTTCGACGAGGAGGGCCAGGCCGACAGCCTCGAACGCCGGCAGCAGATCTGCGGCCGGGCCTACCGGTTGCTCGTCGACCAGGTGGGCTTCCCCGCCGAAGACGTCATCATCGACCCGAACATCTTCGCGGTGGCCACCGGGATCGAGGAGCACGCCGCCTACGGCACGGACTTCATCGAGGCCACCCGCTGGATCAAGGAGAACCTCCCCCACGCCCTGGTCTCCGGCGGCGTGTCGAACGTGTCGTTCAGCTTCCGGGGCAACAACGCCGTCCGGGAGGCGATCCACGCCGTCTTCCTCTTCCACGCCATCAAGGCCGGCATGGACATGGGCATCGTCAACGCCGGCGCCCTCCAGCCGTACGACACCGTCGACGTCCGGCTGCGGGACGCCATCGAGGACGTCGTGCTCAACCGGCGCCCGGACGCGACCGAGCGGCTGCTGACCATCGCGGAGGACTACCGCGCATCCGGGGAGGAGGCGGACCCGGCTGCCGCCGAGTGGCGTTCGCTGCCGGTCGGTGAGCGCATCACCCACGCCCTCGTCAAGGGCATCGACGAGCACGTCGTCGTCGACACCGAGGAGCTGCGGCTCGAGATCGCAGCGGCGGGCGGGCGCCCCCTCGAGGTCATCGAAGGCCCACTCATGGACGGGATGAACGTCGTCGGTGACCTCTTCGGCGACGGGAAGATGTTCCTCCCGCAGGTCGTGAAGTCGGCGCGGGTCATGAAGAAGGCCGTGGCCCACCTCATCCCGTACATCGAGGCGGAGAAGGACGACGCAGCGAAGAAACGCAGCAAGGGACTCGTCGTCACGGCCACCGTCAAGGGCGACGTCCACGACATCGGCAAGAACATCGTCGGCGTGGTCCTCCAGTGCAACAACTACGACGTCGTCGACCTCGGGGTCATGGTGCCCACCCAGAAGATCCTCGACACGGCGAAGGAGGTCGGTGCCGACATCATCGGGCTGTCCGGCCTCATCACCCCCAGCCTGGACGAGATGGTGCGGGTGGCCGCCGAGATGGAGCGGCAGGAGTTCACCATCCCGTTGCTCCTCGGCGGTGCGACGACGTCGAGGGCGCACACCGCCGTCAAGGTCGACCGCCAGTACAGCGGCCCGGTGGTGTGGGTCAAGGACGCCTCCCGCTCCGTGCCGGTCGTGAGCCAGCTGCTCTCGGACGGTCAGCGTGAGGCGTTCCTCGACGGCGTCACCAAGGACTACGACGCGATCCGGATCCGACATGCGGCGAAGACCGGCGAGCGGCCCCTCTCGACGTACGAGCAGGCGCGTGCGAACCGGCTCCGGCTGGACTGGGCCGCGCACCGGCCCGTTCGGCCGCACCTCCTCGCCCAGCAGAGCCGCGACCGCTGGTCCGGGCCCACGGACTCGCACTGGCACCGTGCGGCGACGCAGTTCACCCGGGTCTGGGAGGACTTCCCCCTCGGCGAGCTGCGCCCCTACATCGACTGGACCCCCTTCTTCCTCGCGTGGGAGATCAAGGGTCGCTATCCGGACGTCCTCAACAACCCGGCGACATCGGAGGAGGCGCGCAAGCTCCTCGCCGACGCCAACGCCATGCTGGACCGGATCGAGCGGGAACGCTGGCTCACCGCCCGAGGGGTGGTGGGGATCTTCCCGGCCAACGGGGTCGGCGACGACATCGAGGTCTACGCGGACGAGGCCCGGACGACCGTGCTCACCACGGTGCACGGCCTGCGCCAGCAGGGGCAGCACCGCGACGGTGTGGCGAACAAGTGCCTCTCCGACTTCGTGGCACCCAAGGAGACCGGGATCGCCGACCACCTCGGCGCCTTCGCCGTCACCGCCGGCCTGGGTCTCGAGGAACGGCTCCTGGAGTTCAAGGCGGACCTCGACGACTACTCCGCGATCCTCCTCGAGGCGCTCGCCGACCGGCTGGCGGAGGCGTTCGCCGAGCGGCTCCACGAGAAGGTGCGCAGGGAGCTGTGGGGGTACGCCCCGGGCGAGCGGCTCGACATGGAGGCGCTCATCCACGAGAAGTACGCCGGCATCCGGCCCGCCCCCGGCTACCCGGCGTGCCCGGAGCACACCGAGAAGGAGACGCTCATGGCCCTTCTCGGGGGCGAGGAGCGCACCGGCATCCGGCTCACCGAGTCGATGGCGATGTGGCCCGGCGCGTCGGTGTCGGGGTGGTACTTCGCGCACCCCGAGAGCCAGTACTTCGTCGTCGGGCGCCTCGGTCGGGACCAGGTCGAGTCGTATGCCGCCCGCAAGGGCTGGGACCTGCGCACCGCCGAGCGCTGGCTCGGCCCCAACCTCGGCTACCAGCCCGAGGACTGACGCGGCGGCTCGCCTCCCCGACCTCCCCGACGTCGTCTGTGGGCGTGTCGCCGACACGCCGCCGCGAGGGCGGATCGGCGGCGTTCTGACAGACGAGGTCGGGGAGGCGGGGTGGCGGCGACGGGGTGTCGGCGGACCGGCATACCGTGTGCCCATGACCCCCGCCCTGTCGCCGAGCCGAGCCGCGGACTTCAAGCAGTGTCCGCTGCTGTTCCGGTTCCGGACGATCGACCGGCTCGAGGGTCCGCCGTCGCCGGCCGCCGCGCGAGGCACCCTGGTCCACGCCGTGCTCGAGCACCTCTTCGACCTGCCGGCCGCCGAGCGCACGCCGCTCGCCGCGACCGCACTGCTCGAGCCC
Organism: uncultured Nostocoides sp.; assembly: GCA_937907685.1. Taxonomy (GTDB): domain Bacteria; phylum Actinomycetota; class Actinomycetes; order Actinomycetales; family Dermatophilaceae; genus Fodinibacter. Next base: position 17,327 of record CALCXF010000110.1, on the reverse strand, counting down.
CGGTGGCGTGCCCTCGTCGAGGAGCGACCCGAGCTGGCCGTGATGATCGAGGACTCCGAGGTGCTGACCGAGGAGAGCTGGTTCGCGGGCGCTCGCACGCTCGTCGAGCAGTGGTTCGACCTCGAGGATCCGACGCGCTTGGAACCGGCCGCACGAGAGCTCTACGTCGAGACCGAGGTCGAGGGACTGACCCTGCGCGGGTACGTCGACCGGCTCGACGTCGCCCCCGACGGGGCGATGCGGGTCGTCGACTACAAGACCGGCCGCTCCCCCGGGGAGGCGTTCGAGGCCAAGGCGCTCTTCCAGATGAAGTTCTACGCGCTCGTCCTCTGGCGGATCCACGGTGAGATCCCCCGCCAGCTGCAGCTCGTCTACCTCGGCAACGGCGAGGTGGTCCGCTACGCGCCCGACGAGGGCGACCTGCTCGCCGTCGAGCGCAACGTCCGCGCCATCTGGGATGCCGTGGTGCGCGCGGCGCGCACCGGTGACTGGCGCCCCCGCACCTCACGGCTCTGCGACTGGTGCGACTTCCGGGACCTCTGCCCCGCCTGGGGCGGGACCGCTCCTCCCCTGCCCGAAGGCGCCGACGCGATCGCGCTCGACCCCGCCCGGTCAGGCGAGGCGGTGCCCGCCGACGACTGACGCCTTCCGCGCCTCCTCGGCCAGCTCCCCGAGGCGGTGCGGTGTGACGCCGGTGAGCGTCGTGATGTGCACGGCGCCGGGCAGCTCCGGCACAGACACGACGTGCGGCACGGCCACCGTGGGCACCCCGGCCGCGACGGCCGACCGGACCCCGGTCGGGCTGTCCTCGATGGCGACGCAGTCCTCGGGCGCGACACCGAGCAGCCGTGCCGCCGCGTGGTACGGCTCCGGGTGGGGCTTGCCGTGGTCCACCTCGTCCCCGGTCACCACGGTCCTGAAGGCGCCCTCGGGAAGGGCCTCGACCACCGCGTCGGCGAGCGAGCGCCAGGACATCGTCACCAGAGCGTTCGGCACTCCCTCGGCGCGCAGGGCGTCGAGCAGCTCGCGCGCCCCCGGCCGCCAGGGCACGTGCTCACGGACCCGCGAGACGACCCGCACGAGGAGCTCGTCGACGATACGGACCGGGTCCCACGTGATCGTCGAGTTCGCGCGGATGAACTCCGCCGAGACGAGCAGGTCGTTGCCGACGAGCTGGTGGGCGAACTCGTCGCTCCAGGTGCCGCCGTGCTCCTCGACGATCTCGTGCTCGGCGGCGATCCAGTACGGCTCGGTGTCGACGAGGGTGCCGTCCATGTCCCAGAGAACGGCTGCGGGCAGGCTCATGGGTCGGAAGTCTAGGGAGCCGTAGGGTGGAGGCCAGACGACAGGAGGACGCGGTGATCGAGCTGGAGGACCTGCCCGAGCTGAAGGACGCGATCATGATCGCTGCCTTCGAGGGCTGGAACGACGCAGGCGAGGCCGCGAGCGCCGTGATCGAGCACCTGGCCGACGTGTGGGACGCCGAGGTCGTCGCCGCGCTGGACCCCGAGGACTACTACGACTTCCAGGTCAACCGGCCGCGGGTGCTCCTCGAGAACGGTCGACGCCGGATCAGCTGGCGGACGACCCGCATCCTCGTCGCGACCGAGACCTCCCTGGGCCGGGACGTCGTGCTCGTCCAGGGAGTCGAGCCGTCGTTTCGCTGGCGCGCGTTCGCGATCGAGCTCATGGAGCTTGCGCAGGCGGCCGACGTCTCGATGGTCATCACCCTCGGTGCCCTCATGGCCGACGTCGCCCACTCGCGGCCGATCCCCGTCTCGGCGACGTCGGACAGCGAGGACACGCGCCATCGGCACGACCTCGAGATGAGCTCCTACGAGGGACCCACAGGCATCGTCGGCGTTCTTGCCGACGCGGCCACGCAGGTAGGGGTGCCGTCGGTGTCGTGCTGGGCGGCGGTGCCGCACTATGCCGGGCACAGCCCCTCGCCGAAGGCGACACTCGCCCTGGTGCGCCGGCTGGAGGACCTTCTCGACGCGCCCATCGAGCACGGCGACCTGGACGAGGACGCCCGGGCGTGGGAGCGCGGGATCGACGAGCTGGCCGCCTCGGACACCGAGGTGGCCGAGTACGTGGAGTCGCTCGAGGAGGCTCAGGACACCGCCGAGCTCCCCGAGGCGAGCGGTGACGCCATCGCGAAGGAGTTCGAGCGCTACCTGCGCCGGCGCGGCACCGACGAGCCGTAAGGGCACGGGCGCGGGAGCGGACGCCCGCGGCTCAGCGCATGCGCCGGAACGCCAGGACCGCGGTGTCGTCGTCGTAGGTGGTGTCCCGCACCAAGGTCACGACGCGACCGAGGCCGTCGGCCAGCGAGGCACGGGACAGCTGTGGGAGTGCGTGCTCGAGCCGGGTGAGCCCTGCCTGGATGTCCTCGTCCCGCCGTTCGACGAGGCCGTCGGTGTACGCCAGCAGGGTGTCCCCGACGGCGAACGGCACGCGGTGCTCGCGGCGCTCGGCCGGGGTGACACCCAGTGGCGGACCGTCGGCATACGGAAGCCACGTCCCGTGCCCGTCGGCCCGCAGCAACATCGGCGGTGGGTGGCCGGCGTTCGCCACGACGAGGGTGCCCGAGACGCGATCGACGAGCAGGTACACGAGCGTGACGAGCTGGTCCGTCCCGTAGCGCGCGAGCATCTGGTCCAGCTTCGTGACCACCTGCGCGGGAGTGGGGTCCACCGAGGCGAAGGCGCGCACCGCGGACCGTATCTGCGCCATCGCGGCCGCCGCCGCCACACCCCGCCCCATGACGTCGCCGAGGAAGAGGACATAGCGTCCGTCGTCGAGCGGGGAGGCGTCGTAGAAGTCGCCTCCGACCTCCGCCCGGCCGGAGGGGTGGTAGTCGCAGGCGATCTCCCACCCGTCGCCGCCGAGGACGACCTCGGGAAGCACTGCCCGCTGCAGTTGTTCCGCTGCCTGGAGCGTCTGGCTGTACAGCTCGGAGTTGTCGATCGCCGTGGCGGCCCGTCGGGCGAGGTGCTCGGCGAACCGCAGGTCGTCCTCGTCGTAGAGCCGCTGCTCGTCGGTCGAGACCCAGGTCAGCACACCGATGACCCGGTGCCGCACGAAGAGCGGCACGGTGATCGCACTCCGGAGGTGGAGCTCGCGGGCCACCCTGAGGTGCTCCTCGTCCTGCGCCCCGGCGACGAGCATCTCGTCGGTGATCTCGTGGATGAGGTCGGGCTTCCCGGTCCGCACGACGCCCCAGACGCCCGTGGGGCTGGACGGGTCCGGGGGCCACCGTTCCTGCAGCTCCTGAGCGAGCTGGACCTTCTCGTGGTCGACGTGGGCCACCGCCAGCCGGTGAAGCCGGCCGTCGCGCACGACGTCGATGGCGCACCAGTCCGCGAACCTCGGCACCGCGAGACGTGCCACCTTGGCCGTCGTCACGTCGAGGTCGAGGCTGCTGGCCAGCTCGATGGACGCCTCCGCGAGGAACGTCAGCCGGGCGGTCTGCTCGGCGGCCACGGCCGAGGCCTCGATCCGCTGGAACGCCTGGGCGCACGTGTCCGCCATGATCTCCAGGAACTCGAGCTCCGCCGCGGGCGGCCCGTGGGTGCCCGGGATGGAGAGGGCGATCGCCCCGAAGGTCCTGCCGCTCCCCCGCAACGGCATGACGACGAGCGTGCGCTCCCCCCGCTCGATCTGGCTGAGGTGGGGGTAGCGCTCCTCCATCGCGGCAGCTCCGACGATCACCAGCCGCTGTCCACTGCGGATGACCTCGCTGACCGGCAGAGGACTGTCGAGCGGGAAGGATCCCCACCGCACCGCGTCCTCCGAGACCAACCCGCGCAGGCCGACGACCCGGACGCGGTTATCCTCGCACAGCGCGAGGGCGGCAATCGTGGCGCCCACGGCATCCGCGATGTGGTAGGTCACGATCTTCGACACCGTGTCGACGCTGTCGGCCATGGCCAGCTCGCTGGTCACCCGGGCGAGCCGCGTCAGGCTCTCGATCCGCCGGGGGGCGCGGCCCTGCCCGCCCTGGTCCTGCGGCCGGTCCGTCACGCCGTCATCCTGACAGGTGAGGGCACGTCCTGTCGTGGGCGGCCCGGGTCCGCGCTCAGAGCCGCACCCCGAGCACGGCGTCGACCATCCGAGCCACCAGCCCTGGCGCCGATGCATCGTCCCACTGGGCGGTCAGCGTCCGCTCCGCCCACCCGTCCACGGCGGCCAGGGCGCGCCGGGTGTCGAGGTCGTCGGACAGGGCGGCCCGAACGGCAGCGAGCGTGGCGACGGCCGGTTCACCGTGGTTCACCGAGAGCGCCTCGCGCCAGCATCTCAGCCGCGCCTCGGCTGCCTCGAGAAGGTCGGGTGTGTAGTCCCAGTCCTGGCGGTAGTGCTGCGCGAGGAGGAGCAACCGGATCGCCATCGGCTCCACCCCGTCGGCCAGCAGCCGGGAGACGAGGACGAGGTTGCCCTTGGACTTGCTCATCTTCTCGCCCTCGTAGCCCACCATCGCCTGGTGGACGTAGCGCCGCGCGAAGACGTCGTCGCCGGTGAGCGCCGCGGCCTGCACCGCGCTCATCTCGTGGTGGGGAAAGACGAGGTCACGCCCGCCACCCTTGATGTCGAAGGGCTGCCCGAGGTGGTGCAACGAGATCGCGGTGCACTCGATGTGCCACCCCGGGCGTCCGGCGCCCAGCAGGTCGTCGTCCCACGACGGCTCACCCTCCCGGGTACCCCGCCACAGGAGCGGGTCGAGGGGGTCGCGCTTGCCGACGCGCTCCGGGTCGCCGCCGTTGTCGGCGAAGACGGCCGTCATCCGGTCCCGGCTCCATCCCGACACCTCGCCGAAGGACGGCGTCTGGGCGAGGTCGAGGTACACGTCCTCACCCGCACCCTCCTCCCGAGGCACGGGCAGCCGGTATGCCGTGCCGGCCTCGACGAGAGCCCGCACCGCCTCGGTGATCTCGGCCATCGACTCGACCACGCCGACGAGCTCGTCGGGGGGAAGGACCGCGAGGGCCGTCATGTCGTCGCGGAACAGGTCGATCTGGGAGGTCGCGAGGTCGCGCCAGTCACGGCTGTCGCGCGCAGCGCGCTCCAGGAGAGGGTCGTCGATGTCGGTGACGTTCTGGACGTACTCGACCTGGTGCCCGGCGTCCCGCAGCACACGGCCCACGATGTCGAACGTCACATAGGTGGCGGCGTGGCCGAGGTGGGTCGCGTCGTACGGCGTGATGCCGCAGACATACAGCCGGGCGACGGGTCCTGCGTCGATCGGGCGCACCGAACGGGTCCTCGTGTCGAAGAGCCGCAGCGGCTCACCGTGGCCGGGCACGGCGGGGACGAACGGGGCAGGCCACGATTTCACCGGCCAAGCGTACGTGCCGGGTCGGCACCGCCCGACCACGGGCCGATGGACCCCTGCGACATGGCCGGTGCCGCCGGTCGCCGGAGCTTACAGCGCCGGCCAGGGGATGGCCGGCCATCCCGGTTGGGGCAGCGGATGCCGGCGCGTGCGCAGCAGGGATGCCGTCCGCTCGGCGAGTGCGCGGACCTCGGTGCGCGTGAGGAGCGTCTCGAGCTCAGTGGCCAGACCGTTCTCGAGCGCCGAAGCGAGCATCTCGAGCCGCGTGAGGTCCTCGCGCGGCAGCTCCTCGCCGGCCCACCCCCACAGGACGGTGCGCAGCTTCGGCTCGACCCCGAGGCTGACGCCGTGGTCGCAGCCGCGGACCACCGGCCCGTCGCGCAGGAGGTGGCCGCCCTTGCGGTCGGAGTTGTTGAGCACCGCGTCGAGGACCGCCACGGTCCGCAGCGCCGGTTCGGGACTGTGCGAGACGACAACCGGCCGGCCGGCCGGGGTCTCGCCCTCCAGGACGACGACCCAGCCCTCGCGGACGGCATCCGCCGGCGTCACGTCCACCAGCGGCTCCTGCACACCTTCGACGGGTCCGACCCACAGCTGGACCGAGCCCTGTCCCAGAGGGCCGTCGCGCAGCACCGTGGGCGGGACGACGTCGAAGCCGCCGGCGTCACTCACGAGGTAGGCGGCCCGCTCCCTGGCGACGAGCGTGCCGTCGGGATAGTCCCACAGCGGCCGTTCGCTGGCCTCCGGCTTGTGGATGGCGAGCACCGGGTCGTCGGCATCGCCCACGGAGCACAGGAGCGCGCCGTTGGAGGAGTCGACGATCCGGCCGACCGGGGTGAGGTTCCCGCTCGTCAGGAGCTCGACGATGTCAGCGTCGGTATCCGTTGGCACGGGGGCAGATGTGGCCGGTCGGGTCCAGGGGCTGACCGCAGAACGGGCAGGAGGGCCTGCCGGCCGCTACCACGGCGGCGCACCGGCGAGCGAAGGCACGTGCCGACGGCGGGGAGAGGACGATCCGCAGGCTCTGCACGTCGGCCTCCTCCGCCTCCTCAGGGTCCTGGTCGTGGCACTCGATGACGACCACCCGGCGCTCGGGGTCCCATGCCAGGGCCAGTGTGTCGACGCGGAACTCGTCCTCGATGGGGGCGGTGAGCGGCGCGGTGTCCCCGTCGGCCGACGGCTCGACGGCGGCGCCCTCGGCATGGGTGTCGAGCAGGTCGTTGACCCGGTCGGCGAGAACGCTCACCTGGACCTTCTCGAGGGAGACCGACACGAGGCGGCCGTCGCCGCTCGCCTGGAGGAAGAAGGTGCGGCCGCCGGGTGGCCCGACGGTCCCGGCGACGAAGCGCTCGGGCGGGTCGAACACCGTGGCTGGCATGTCCCCCACCCTAGATCGAGAACCCGACCGGCAGCTCCAGCCGGTGGCGAGCCATGAGCTCCGCGTCCGCCAGCACTGCCCTGGTCGGTCCGTCGGCGACGACGGTCCCCTCGGACAGGACGACGGACCGTTCGCACAGCTCGACGGCATACGGCAGGTCGTGGGTGACCATGAGCACGGTGACGTCGAGCGATCGGAGGATGTCGGCGAGCTCCCGCCGGGACGTGGGGTCGAGGTTCGACGACGGCTCGTCGAGGACGAGGATCTCGGGGCGCATGGCGAGCACGGTGGCGATGGCCACCCGGCGCCGCTGTCCGAAGGAGAGGTGGTGGGGGGCGCGCCCCGCGAGGTCCTCGACGCCGACGGCCCTCAGTGCCTCGGCGACCCGCGCATCGAGCTCGGCACCACGCACGCCGAGGTTCGCCGGGCCGAACGCCACGTCGTCGCGCACCGTCGTCATGAAGAGCTGGTCGTCGGGGTCCTGGAACACGATGCCGACGCGGCGACGGACCTCGAGGAGGGAGTCCCCGGTGACCGGCAGCCCGGACACGGTCACGCTGCCTCGCCCAGGGGTGAGGATGCCGTTGAGGTGGAGCGCGAACGTCGTCTTGCCGGCACCGTTGGGTCCGAGCAGGGCCACCCGTTCACCGGCATGCACGTGGAGGTCGACGCCGAAGAGGGCCTGGTGACCTCCCGGGTAGGCGTACGCCAGCCCGCGGACGTCGAGCACCGGGAGGCTCATCAGAGCCTCGCGGCGACGGACGCGGTCAGTGCGAGGGCTGCCGGAACCAGTGCGGTCGCCCACTCCCCCGGGCGGGCCGTCAGCGGCGACGTCTCCGGGAGCCGTCCGCTGAACCCCCGACTCAGCATCGCGAGGTGCACCCTCTCACCCCGCTCGTAGCTCCGGACGAAGAGGGCACCCGAGGCGGCCGCCAGCACAGGCCAAGCCCGCAGTCCGCGGCCGCGGAAACCCCGGGACTCTCGAGCGACCCTCATCCGGGCGAGCTCCTGCGTGACCACGGTGAGGTAGCGCACCATGAACGACAGGACGAGGACGACGAGAGCCGGTGCGCGGAGGCGCTGGAGTGCCGCGACGAGGTCGGTGGGCGGCGTCGTGACGGCGAACGCGACGGCGCTGAGGATGCCGGTGAGGCCCTTGGCCAGCACGGTCCAGGCCGCCGTCACCCCGGTGCTGCTCACGGTGAGCGGTCCGAGTGCCGAGTCGGGCCCCGAGGCCACGAAGGGAAGGGCGAGGGCGAACACCACCACGGGCAGCGAGACGACCAGGCGTGCGGCGACGTGACGCGGCGCGACCCCGGTGGACAGCAGGAGAGCAGCCGCCAGCGCGAGGAGGCACCCCAAGGCCACGAGGCTCCCCGCGGGGACGGAGACGACGGCAAGGACGAAGGACAGGAGACCGACGAGCTTCACCTGGGGAGGCAGGCGGTGCAGGAGGGAGGAGCCGTCGACGTGGAGGTGGGCGGAGTGGCCGGAGCCCACGTCACCTCGCCTCGTCGGAGGCCCGGGGACGGCGCATCCACGCGAGGAGGACGACCATGACGAGGCCGACGACGACCACCCCGAGGACGCCCGCCAGACCTCCGGAGAGACGTCCGCTCCCGAGCGGCGCGGCGTAGCCGGCCAGCGGCGACGTCGCGGTGGCGGACTGGCGCTCGCTGTCGGCGAAGCCCAGTGTCTGCGCCACCTGCTGGAGACCGTCGGGCGACGTGGACGCCCAGCCCGACAGGAGGCCAGCGACGAGCACGGACAACACGGCACCCACGAAGAGCACCGTTCGCGTGGAGGGTCGTCGGGTCACAGCCGTCCACCCTGGGCGACCACGAGCTTGGCGTGACCGAGCACCGGCCGAGCGCCGTGGACGAGGTCGGGCCGGGCGGCCACGAGGGTCGAGACGACGAGGAACGTGATGCCCGCCTCGCCGAGACCGATGACGAGGTGCCAGGTGCCCATCGCCGCGACGAGCGCGTCGAGCGGAACCGGTGCGGCTCCCCCGACGGCGTAGAGGCCGACGAAGACGAGTGCCGCCACGACGACCGACGCCCAGGCACCGGTCGCGGCGGCCAGCGGCACCGACGCCGGTCGTGAGGGCAGGACCGCCCGGGCGCCCGCGAAGACCGCATACCCCGCCCACGGACCGACGACCGCCAGGAGGAGGACGTTCGTGCCCAGCGCGCTCACGCCACCGTCGGCGAAGAGGAGGGCCTGCACCGCGACGACGACCGTGAGGCACACCGTCGCCGTCCGCGGGCCGACGAGCACGGCTGCCAGCGCTCCGCCGAGGAGGTGTCCCGAGGTACCTGCACCGACCGGAAAGGTGACCATCTGGGCCGCGAAGACGAACACGGCGACCAGCCCCGCCAGTGGCGCCACCCGGTCGTCGAGCTCACGCCGGGCACCGCGCAGGCATACGGCGAGCGCACCGGCGGCCAGCACGGCGGTCGCGACCGAGGTCGGCGCGTCGAGGAAGCCGTCGGGGACGTGCACGCGCTGCTCCTGTCGGGGGGGGACGTTGTTGCACATTATTCGCAACAAGGGCCCCGGGCAATCAGCCGGCCCCGCCGCCCACCTCGGCGTCCCCCGCCGGGGCGTGCTGCGGACGGGCCACGAGCGGTCGGAGGTCGCCTTCGAGCGTGTTGCTCGCGAGGAGCACCATCCGGTTGGCCGTCAGGTGGACCGCGGTGATCGAGCCGGGGTCGACGCGCACCCGCTGCAGACCCGCCAGGCCCGCCCCGACGGCCTCGGCCACGACCGCCTTGATCGGGTCGCCGTGACTCACCGCGACCCACACGGCATCCTCGCCGTGCTCCGCCTCGACCTCGGCGTCGAGCGCGCGGATGCCACCGATCACCCGCTCTGCCATCTCGGCGAGGGACTCGGCGGCGAAGTGGTCGTGGTGGGGGAACGTCGCGGCGCCCGGGTCGTCCTGGACCACCCGCCACAGGTCCTCGGTGGCGGCCTCGCGCAGCGGGCGACCGGTCCAGGCCCCGTAGTGGCACTCGCCCAGCCGTGGGTCGGCGACGACGTCGTGGCCGGACAGGGCCAGGGCCGCCGTCTCGAGGCAGCGCTGCAGCGGGCTCGAGACCGCCCTGGCGACGGTCAACGGTGCCAGCCGCTGGGCCACACGAACGGACTGGTCGCGCCCCTTGTCGGTGAGGCCGACACCCTCGGTCCACCCCGCCAGCAGCCCCTCGGCGTTCGCGGTCGAGTGACCGTGGCGGAGCAGCAGGACGGTGGCCACGAGAGGACACTGTATGCCGCGCCGGCTCGCCGCCCCGTGGGTCGCTCCTCTACCCGCGCTCGTGCTCTGTCACGATGAGGGCGTGATCGTCGACCGGGCCGTGTACATGGACGGTGCGCGGCACGACTGCGGTGACCTCAGCGACGAGCTCGCCGCCCTGCGAGCACTGGGCGCCCCCGGCAACTTCCTCTGGATCGGCCTCAAGGACCCCACCCAGGCCGAGTTCGACGACGTCAACGACGAGCTCCAGCTGCACGCCCTTGCCGTGGAGGACGCCGTCCAGGGGCGAGAGCGGGCCAAGGTCGAGCTCTACGACACGAGCGTCTTCGTGGTCCTCAAGCCGCTGCGCTACATCGAGAGCACCTCGGACATCGAGACCGGTGAGCTCATGATCTTCGTCGGGGACCACTTCATCGTCACGGTCCGGCGGGGAGACGCCAGCCCGCTCGCGGGTCTGCGCCACCAGCTCGAGGCGGATCCCGACCGGCTGCGGCTCGGGCCGATGGCGGTGCTCCACTCCATCGTCGACAACGTGGTGGACACGTACACCGTCATCGACGAGGAGATCGCGAGCGACCTCGAGGCCATCGAGACGGAGGTCTTCTCCGGCTCCAGGATGGACAGCGCGACGATCTACCGGCTCAAGCGGGAAGTGCTCGAGTTCCGTCGCGCCGCGGTGCCGCTCTCCGCGCCGCTGCAGATGCTGCACCACTCCACGCACAGCCCGGTCGACGAGGCCGAGCTGCGGCTGCTACTGCGGGACGTCAGCGACCACCTCCAGGCGGTCATCGACCACGTGGAGTCCTACGACCGCCTGCTCACGGACATCCTCGGCGCCCACCTCGCGCAGATCTCGGTGCAGCAGAACAGCGACATGCGTCGGATCTCGGCGTGGGTGGCCATCGCCGCGGTGCCGACGATGATCGCCGGCATCTACGGCATGAACTTCGACGACATGCCCGAGCTGCGCTGGCGCTACGGGTACTTCGCGGTGCTCGGTCTCATGGCCGTGCTGTGCCTCGGTATCTACCGCGCCTTCAAGCGGAGCGGGTGGCTGTAGGGGACGAGCGCAACCGGCCGGGCACCACGGGTGGACGACCGGCATCCAGGAGTCAGGTGGCCGAGATCCACCCGGCCCAGAGCGCCGCTGCGACGGCGAGGCCGAGGGCGACCCGGTACCAGATGAACGGCCGCAGCGAGTTGGTCGCCACGAACCGCAGGAGCCACGCGATGGAGGCGTACGCGGTGGCGAAGGCGACGACGATTCCGACGGCCATCTGGCCCACGCCGAGCGCGAGGACCGCCTCCGTCCCGCGGGCGAGCTCGAAGATGCCGGCCGCCGTGAGGGCCGGGATGGCCATGAAGAAGGCCAGCTCGGTCGCCGTCACCCGGTTGATGCCACGCATGAGTCCCGCGGAGATCGTGGCGCCGGACCGCGAGACCCCGGGAATGAGCGAGAAGCACTGGACGAGGCCGATGACCAGCCCGTCCTTGAGGGTGATGCCGTGCTCGTCGCGCTGCTCGCCGGCGCGCTCGAGGACGTCGTGCCGCTGCTCCGCGACCCAGATGACGATGCTCCACAGCACGAGCGCAGCCGCGACGACCCAGAGGTTGCGCAGCGGCCCGGAGATCAGGTCGCGCGCCAGGAAGCCGACGATGCCGACCGGCAGGGAGCCGACGATGACGGCCCACGCCAAGGTGTAGTCGCGGTCCTCGCGGGCCTGGGCGGAGCGCAGGCCGCGGAACCAGGCCAGGAAGAGCCGGGCGATCTTGCGCGCGAAGTAGATGAACGTCGCGACGATGGCGCCGATCTGGATCATCGCGGTGTAGGCCGTGACCGCCGGGTCGTCCACGGGAAGACCGAGGAGCTGCTCGGCGATGGTGAGGTGTCCGGTTGACGAGATCGGGAGGAACTCGGTGAGCCCTTCCACGACGCCGAGGACGATGGCCTGGAAGTAGGTCAGTTCGACGGACACGAGCCGACAGCCTAGGTGTACGCAGCGCTCGACCCGCTCCCGCACCAGCGGCCCGGAATGCCCTCTGCGTCAGGTCTGCAGGGGAAGGGCGTCCGCGACGGCCCGCAGCACCGCGGCGCGGTCGTCCACCGTGCGCGCGAACGGCGCGACGCTGAGCGTGGTGACGCCCGCGTCCGCGTAACGGCCGATCCGCTCGGCGATGCGCTCGACGGGCCCGATGAGCGCTGTGGCGTCCGCGAGGTCGAACGGCACGGCATCCGCCGCGTCCCGGGGCCGACCGTCGAGGTACAGGTCCTGGATGCGGTCGGCGGCCTCGTCGAAGCCCATCCGCCGGGCCAGCCCGTTGTAGAAGTTCTGCTCCCGGCTGCCCATGCCCCCGATGTACAGCGCGGTGTAGTCGGCCACCGCCGCGCGGCCGGCCTCGAGGTCGTCGGTGACGACGACCGGCACGGTGGCCACGACGTCGAAGCCGACCATCGGGTCCTGGGACGTGCCGGCGCTCGCGGCCACCCGACCCTCGCGGACGGGCGCCAGCTGGTCGCTCGAGTGCTCAGGCGAGAAGAAGATGGCCAACCAGCCGTCGGCCACCTCACCGGCGAGCCGGATGTTCCGGGGCCCGACCGCGGCGAGGTACACCGGCAGGTCAGGGCGCGGCGGGCGGATGGTCAGGCGCAGTGCCTTGCCGGGGCCGTCCGGGAGCGGCAGGGTGTGGTGGCGGCCGGCATACCGAACCTGCTCCCGCCGCAACGCCATTCGCACGATGTCGACATACTCGCGGGTCCGGCCCAGTGGCTGCGCGAAGCGCACACCGTGCCAGCCCTCGCTCACCTGCGGGCCGGAGACGCCGAGCCCGAGGTGGAACCGGCCCCCGGAGAGCGTGTCGAGCGTGGCGGCCGTCATGGCGGTCATCGCGGGAGTGCGCGCAGGGATCTGCATGATGCCCGCGCCCAGGCCGATGCTGCTCGTCTGTGCGGCCAGCCAGGCGAGCACCGTCGGGGCGTCGGAGCCGTACGCCTCGGCGACCCATGCCTGCGCGTAGCCGAGTCGCTCGGCCTCCAGGACGAGGGAGAGCGTGTCGGCGCCGAGCCCCATCCCCGCGTACCCGCACGTGATCGCCAGCCGCATGGCGCCCACCGTAGCGACTGGGACCCTGGCGATAGGGTCGCCGCCATGCTCGCGCGCCGCCTGGGAGCCTCCGGCCTCGCCGTGTCCCGGCTCGGCCTCGGCACGATGGCCTGGGGAACCCGCACCTCGGCGGAGGACGCGCGGGACCTCCTCGGCGCGTTCCGCACTGCGGGCGGCACCCTCGTCGACACCGCGCACGGGTATGCCGGTGGCGCGGCCGAGGAGATCATCGGTGACGTGCTCGACGGCCCGGACCGCGACGAGGTCGTCCTGCTCACCAAGGCGGGCATCAGCCGGGCCAGTGGCAACCGGGTCGTCGACTGCTCACGGTGGGCGATGATGCGCCAGCTCGAGACATCGCTGAGGCGGATGCGCACCGACCACGTCGACGTCTGGCTCGCCCACACCTGGGACGACCAGACGCCCATCGAGGAGACGGTCAGCGCACTCGTGTGGGCGGTGGAGTCGGGGCGGGCGCGCTACGTCGGCGTCTCCAACCACGTGGGCTGGCAGGCTGCCCGGACCATGTCGCTCCTGGCCGCGGCGGGGGTGCCCCTCGTGGCCGACTCGGTGGAGTACAGCCTCGTCTCGCGCCTCCCCGAACGCGAGCTCGCCGACGCCTCCGCGGCCCTCGGCTTCGGCCTCCTGCCGTGGTCCCCGCTCGGCCGTGGCGTGCTCGGCGGGCGCTACAGCAGGACGGTCACGGCGGACTCCCGGCTGGCCTCGGAGGAGTTCGCCGGCTTCGCCGGCCGGCACGTCGGGGACCACACCCGCGGCGTGGTCGACGCCGTGCGCACCGCCGCGACCGGGCTGGGCGTGTCGCCCGCCGTCGTGGCGCTCACGTGGGTGCGCGACCGCCCCGGCGTCGTCGCCCCGATCATCGGGCCGAGGACGACCGCCCAGCTCGTGGCGCTCCTGGACTCCGACGACCTCGAGCTTCCCGAGCAGATCGTGGCCGCCCTCGACGAGGTGTCGGTCGAGCACTCCTGAGGGCGGCGCGTTTCGGACCGCGAGGGACGCCGGAGGGGCTCGGCCGGCTCGACGGGCTCAGCGCAGGCGGAGGGGTTCGGTGTCGTCGGTGTCGTCGTCGGACTCCGAGGAGTCGTCCTCGAACTCGATGTCGTCGTCCAGCCCCGAGTAGAGGTGGGCGTCGTCCCCGTCCTCGTCGTCGTGGGCGTCGAGCACCTCGGCGACCTCGTCGTCGGCGTCCTCATCGGGGCCGTCGTCGTCGCCGGTGTAGATGTCCAGCGGTGTCATCTCGCCGTAGGCGTCGTACAGGGCGCCGTCGTAGGCCTCGAAGGCGTCGGCGAGGTCCTCGTACGCGGCGACCACCGAGGGGTCGTCCTCGCCATGCCGAGTGCTGCTCGCTTCGAGGTGGCGCTCGAGGGCAGCGACGAGCTGGTTCAGGGCTGCTCGCGGATCGGCGCTCATGGTGTCGACGTTACCGGTCCTGGAGCACAATGTGGCGATGGTCGAGTACGAGTACCTCGTCCTGTCCTTCGGACGGGAGGTCGCCCGCGGAGACATCCGCCGACAGCTCACGGAGCACGCCGAGTACGGGCACTGGGAGCTCGAGCGCACCCGCATCTACGAGGGCGGACGCACGCGCACCTGGCTCCGTCGCAAGATCATCCGCCCGCGACGCTCGATGAGCCCTTCGCGCTGACCGCGACGGCTCCTCCCGCGCTCGGCGCGGTGGGCTCAGCAGGTCTCGAGCAGCCTCAGGAGCACCCGGGTGCCGAACTTCAGCGACTCGACCGGGACCCGCTCGTCGATCCCGTGGAACATCGGGGCGAAGTCGAGGTCCGCGGGCAGGCGCAGCGGCGCGAAGCCGTACCCGGTGATCCCGAGCAGCGAGAGCGCCTTGTTGTCGGTCCCGCCGGACAGGCAGTAGGGCAGCACCTCGGCATCCGGGTCCTCGGTGCGCAGCGCCGCGACCATGGCGTCGACGAGGTCACCCTCGAACGGCGCGTCGAGCGCGATGTCCCGGTGGAGCACCTCGACGTCGACATGTTCACCGGCGAGGTCGCGGATGGTCGCGAGCAGCTCCTCCTCGTGGCCGGGCAGGAAGCGGCAGTCGACGCTGGCGGACGCGTGCTGCGGGATGACGTTGTGCTTGTAGCCCGCGTCGAGCATGGTGACGTTACTGGTGTCCTGCAAGGTGCCGCGCACGAACCCCTGGGCGCCGCCGAGGTGCTGAAGCAGCTCCTCGAGGTCCTCGTCCGACCAGCTCGTCCCGGTGAGGTCGGCGCACCCGTCGAGGAGCGTGCGCACCGAGGGGATGAACTCGCGGGGCCACTTGTGGGCGGCGATCCGTGCGATCGCCTCGGCGAGGCGAACGATGGCGTTCTCGTCGTTCGGCACCGAGCCGTGACCCGCCCGGCCGTGTGCGGTGATGCGGAGCCAGGCGATGCCCTTCTCGGCGGTCTGCAGGAGGTAGGTGCGCCGCTCCTTGCCGTCCCGGTCGGTCAGGGTGACGCTGTAGCCGCCCACCTCGCTGATCGCCTCGGTCACCCCCTCGAAGACCTCCGGATGCCGCTCGACGAGGAAGTGCGACCCCTTCGTCCCTCCTGCCTCCTCGTCTGCGAAGAAGACGACGACGACGTCCCGCGGAGGCACCGTGCCCGTGCGGGCCAGGTGGCGCACGCACGCGAGCATCATCGCGTCCATGTCCTTCATGTCGACCGCGCCGCGGCCCCAGATGCAGCCGTCGCGCTCCTCCGCCGAAAACGGGTCCACCGACCAGTCCGAGGCGTTGGCCGGGACGACGTCCAGATGCCCGTGGACGCAGAGCGCACCCCGGCTGCGGTCCGCCCCGGGGATCCGCACCGCGACGGTGACGCGTCCGGGGTCGCTCTCGAACGTCTGGGGCTCCAGGCCCACCTCACGCAGCTGTTCGACGACGTATGCCGCCGCCTCGGCCTCCCCCGGACCGCTCCCGTCGCCGTAGTTCGTCGTGTCGATCCGGATCAGCTCCTGGCAGATCCGGACGACCTCGTCCTCGGGCCGGGTCACGGTGTCGCTCATGGTCAGCCACTGTAGGCCGGAGCGCCTCACAGGACCCTCGTCACCGCGACCTCCGGGTGGCTCAGGGATTTCGGTCCGCAGGCGGGAAGCGTGTAATGTTCCGGGACGCAGGACGGCCTCCCCGGCCGCGCCGGCACCACTCGTCCGGGTGGCGGAATTGGCAGACGCGCTAGCTTGAGGTGCTAGTGCCCTTTATCGGGCGTGGGGGTTCAAGTCCCCCCTCGGACACCCAATCGCCCCGGTGCTCCTGCAGGTCAGGAGCCCGGGGTGGTTTCGTCTCATGGGCCGGAACGGCCTCGTGATACCTCTTTGATACTTCGCGGCTCTGGCTGTGACTCGGGCACCGGCGTCAGCCGTCGAGCAGCGCGGCGAAGCGGTCGGCCGCCTGCCGGCCCATGCCGGGGTGCACATGCTGGTACACGGTCAGGGTGATGGTCGCGCTGGCGTGGCCGAGCCGTTCCGAGACGACCTTGACCGGCTCGCCGGCCGCCAGCAGCAGCGTGGCGTGGGTGTGCCGCAGGTCGTGCACCCGGATCACAGGCAGCTGCTGCTCCCCCAACGCCCGCCGCGCACGGCCCACATGCTCGACGAACCGGCGAGAGAACCGCTCAGGGTGACGTGGCGTCCCGTCTAGGTTGCCCAGCACCACGGCGGTGTCCCGCACCAGGTCGAGAGCCACCGAGCTGCGGACGGCCCGGTAGGCTGGGTGGCCTGTCACTCCGCACGGTGCGCTACATCGTCACCATCCTCCGGTCAGCACTTGCTGACCCCGTCAAGCACGGGCGGCTGGCGGTCAATTCCACGGACCGGTCGACTCCCCCCAGCCCCTCGCAGACCCGGCCACCGGAGATGCACGCCTGGACCGCACCCGAGTTGGGGCGTTTCCTGCGGTGGGCCCAGAGACACAATGCCGAGGCCGCGATCGGATGGTGGCTGCTCGCGTACACCGGCATGCGGCGCGGCGAGGCACTCGCACTGCGCTGGCGCGACGTCGACCTGGACGCAGGCCGGATCGCTGTGCGGCGCAGCCTGGGCGTGGTCAAGGCCAAGGGACAGGGCGAGCAATTGGTGGAGGGCGCCACCAAGACCGGCCAGTCCCGTGTCGTCGACCCGGACGCAGGCACCGTGGCGGCCCTACGCGGCGCCGCCCGCCTGGAGGGGCTCGTTCTCGCGGACCTGCAGGAGCACCGGCAGGAGCTGCACGGTGACCGCGCCCAGTACGCCCAGGCC
>CALCXF010000109.1 GCA_937907685.1 uncultured Nostocoides sp. | reverse complement strand
GCGGACTGTAAATCCGTCGCGAAAGCTTCGAAGGTTCGAATCCTTCACCCGCCACGCGTCACCAGGGCCCGGTCCGGCATCCGCCGGTCCGGGCCCTTCGCACACCTAGATTTGGTCCATGGAGCCCATCAGGCCGGAGTCCGCCGGGCGCAGCGCGCCGGTACCGACCGCGCGCGGGAGCCGGTCGGACATCCGGCGCGTCTGGGTCGTCGTCGGGGTGCTGCTGGTCGTGGCGTTCCTCGGCTTCGTCCTGTGGCGCGGCGGCACGACCGTCTTCTACGTCGTGATGGGCTGGTTCGCGGCCCTCGCCATGGAGCCGGCGGTGTCCCGGCTGACCCGATGGATGCCGCGCGCCGCGGCCACCGGGCTCGTCATGGTGGCCGTCCTGCTCGCGGTCGTGGGCTTCCTCTGGGCGTTCGGGAGCCTGCTCGCCGACCAGCTGGCCGCCCTGGTGGAGGCGGCCCCCGACATCGCGACCGATGTCCTCGCGTGGGTGAACCGGGTCACGGGCTCCGACTTCACCTTCGACCGGTTGCTCGAGACCGCCGGCCTGAGCGGCGGTGGCCTCACGGCATACGCCCAGGACCTCGCCATCGGCCTGCTCGGCGTCCTGGCAGCGGTGCTCTCGGCCGCCTTCGGCCTCTTCGTCGTCGCCTTTTTCGCCTTCTACATCTCGGCGGGCATGCCCGCCCTGCGGAACTGGCTGGCGCAGCGGATGCCGCCACGCGTCCAGGTGCCGTTCCTCACCGCGTGGGAGCTGGCCCGGGTCAAGGTCGGCGGGTACATCGCCGCCCGGGTCGTCCTCGCCTCCATCAACGTGGTGGCCAGCGGAATCGTGTTCGCGCTGCTCGGCCTGCCCTACTGGCTGCCCCTCGCGCTGTGGACCGGCATCGTGGCTCAGTTCATCCCCAACGTCGGCACGTACATCTCGATCGCCCTGCCGGCGCTGGTGGGCTTCACGTCCGGCGAGCCTCTCCTCGGTGTGTGGGTGCTTGCCTGGGGCATCGCCTACCAACAGGTCGAGAACCTGACGTTCGAGCCCCGGATCTCGGCCCGTGCCGTGGACGTGCACCCGGCGGTGTCATTCGCGTCCGCCCTGCTCGGTGCGCAGCTGTTCGGCCTCCCCGGGGCACTCATGGGCGTGCCCGTCGCCGCGACGATCATGGCGATGCTCGAGATCTACCAGCGGCGCTACGAGCTCACCCCGGAGACGGAGCAGCAGGCCGCTCGGCTCGTGGAGGCCAGCCCGCCGAACGCCTGACGCTCATTACTCGCGCGTCACCGGGAGATGGTGACAGGCTCGGCAGACGCGGCCGACCCCCCGCAGAGGACGCAGACACCGGACCCCGGGAGGACCAGGGATGTTCCAGCGGATCGCCATCGTCAACCGCGGAGAGGCGGCGATGCGGCTCATCCACGCCGTGCGCGACCTCAACGCGCAGGCGGCGCCCGGGGGGCACCGGATCTCGACGGTGGCTCTCCACACCGAGGCCGAGCGGTCGGCGATGTTCGTGCGCGAGGCGGATGCCGCGTACGACCTGGGCCCCGCGTCCGCCCGCCCCTACCTCGACCACGGGGTGCTGGAGCGGGCCCTGCGCGAGACGGGGGCGGACGCCGCGTGGGTGGGCTGGGGCTTCGTCGCCGAGGACCCGACCTTCGCCGAGCTGTGTGAGCGGGTGGGCGTGGCGTTCATCGGGCCGAGCCCCGAGGCCATGCGCCGGCTCGGCGACAAGATCGGGTCCAAGCTCATCGCCGAGGAGGTCGGCGTGCCCGTGGCCCCGTGGAGCCGGCGCGGGGTCGACACCCTGGAGGACGCGACGGCGGCGGCTGCCGGGATCGGCTATCCCCTCATGCTCAAGGCCACGGCCGGAGGGGGCGGCCGGGGCATCCGTAAGGTCGCCTCGGACGCCGAGCTGGCGGACGCGTTCGAGCGCACACGTGAAGAGGCGCAGCGGGCCTTCGGCTCGGGGGTCGTCTTCCTCGAGAAGCTCGTCACGGGCGCCCGGCACGTCGAGGTCCAGGTGATCGCCGACGGCCAGGGCTCCGCATGGGCCATCGGGGTGCGGGACTGCTCGGTGCAGCGCCGGAACCAGAAGGTCATCGAGGAGTCCGCCTCACCGGTGCTCGACGAGGCGCAGGTCGGCGAGCTCAAGGCGTCGGCCGAGCGGCTGGCGATCGCCGTTGAGTACTCCGGTGCCGGCACCGTGGAGTTCCTCTACCACCCCGGCGAGCGGTTCTTCGCCTTCCTCGAGGTCAACACCCGGCTCCAGGTGGAGCACCCGATCACCGAGGTCGTCACGGGCACCGACCTCGTGCGTCTCCAGATCCACGTGGCCGCCGGTGGCCGGCTCGAGGGCCACCGGCCCGATGAGGTGGGCCATGCCGTCGAGGCCAGGCTCAACGCCGAGGACCCCGACCGGGACTTCGCTCCCGCGCCCGGCCGGATTGCCCACCTCGAGCTGCCCGCCGGCCCCGGCATCCGCGTGGACACCGGTGTCGCGGAAGGCGACTCGATCCCGGCCGACTTCGACTCGATGATCGCCAAGATCATCGCGCACGGCCGGGACCGCGAGGAGGCCTTGGCACGGCTCCGTCGGGCGATGCGCGAGACGACCGTGGTCATCGAGGGCGGCGCGACCAACAAGTCGTTCATCCTCGACCTCCTCGAGCAGCCCGAGGTCGTCGACGGCTCGGCGGACACCGGCTGGATCGACCGGGTCCGCGCGGAGGGGCGCCTCGTCGCGAGCGAGCACTCCGGCGTCGCGCTCGTCGTGGCCGGCATCGAGGCGTACGAGGAGGCGGAGGCGATCGAGCGCACCCGGCTGCTCGAGACCGCGAGGGGCGGCCGTCCCCAGGTGCAGCACGACGTGGGACGGGCGGTCGACCTCAAGCTGCGCGGGACGGCATACAAGGTGACGGTCTTCCGCACAGGACCGGCCCGGTTCCGGGTGGGGGTGGCGGACCCCACCGGGCACACGACGACCGTCGTCGCCGACGTGGAGCGGGTGGGCCCCTACGCGAGCCGGATCCGGGTGGGCGGACGGAGCCACCGCCTGGTGACGGCGGCGCACGGGCCTGTCCAGCTCGTCGAGGTCGACGGCGTCACGCACCGTGTCAGTCGTGACGAGGGCGGTGTGCTGCGGTCTCCGGCACCTGCGCTCGTGGTGGCAACGCCACTGTCCGTGGGGGACGAGGTGGCCGAGGGCGCCCCGGTCCTCGTGCTCGAGAGCATGAAGATGGAGACGGTGCTGCCGGCGCCCTTCGCCGGCCGGGTGAAGGAGCTGCTCGTGTCCGCGGGCAGCCAGGTCGAGACCGGCTCGGCGCTCGTGCGGCTGGAGCCCACCGGTGACCCGGCGGAAGCGTCCTCGCAGGCCGCATCCGAGGCACCCGACCTCGCGCTGGCCGACGCCGGAGACGACGGCGACGTGCCTGAGCGGGCGGAACGGGGGCGGGCGGACCTCTCCGCGATGCTCCTCGGCTACGACCTCGACCCGGCGCACGAGAGCCACATGCTCGCCGACTACCTCGAGGCCCGCGACGAGCTGGCCTCGAGCGGCCGCTCGCCGGTCTGCGCCGAGATGGAGCTCCTCGGCGTCCTGGCCGACTTCGCGGAGCTGAGCCGGAACCGTCCGGTCGGCGAGGAGGCGCACCTCGAGAACCGCGTCCACAGCCCTCGTGAGCACTTCCACACCTACCTCCAGACGCTCGACCCGGAGCGGGGCGCGCTTCCCGGCGACTTCGTCGGACGCCTCGAGCGCGTGCTCGCGCACTACGGGGTGGCCGGCCTCGACCGCACGCCCGAGCTCGAGGGGGCCGTCTTCCGGGTCTTCCTCGCCCAGCAGCGGTCGGCGCCCGAGGTGACGATGGCGACCTCGATCCTCCAGCGGTGGCTCACCGAACCGGTGCCGGACCCCCCGGCCGACGGCGCTGCCCACGAGCTGCTCGACCGGCTCGTCGCCGCGACCCAGCTCCGCTTCCCCATCGTCGGCGACCTCGCGCGCAGCGTCCGGTTCCGCTGGTTCGACCAGCCCCTCGTCGACGCCGACCGCGCGTCGGTGCTCGGCTCGGTCGGGGACGAGCTGGAGCAGATCGACGCCCTGCCCGACGGCGAGGAACGCACCCGCCGTCTCGACGCCCTCGCCGCCATCCCGGAGCGCATCGTTCGGTTCCTCGGCGAGCGGCTGCGAGTGGGCGTCCGCGACCGCGAGCCGATGCTCGCCGTGCTCATCAAGCGCCACTACCGGGAGTACCAGCTGAGCGGCCTGCGGGAACAGACCGTCGCCGGCCGGGCCGTCGCCGCGGCGGAGTACCGCCTCGACGAGCGAGACTCGCACCTCGTCAGCACGACCGGGACCCTCGACGAGCTGACGGCCGACACCGAGCTGTCACGCACGCTCGCCACCCTCGTCGCCGACCGCCCGGCAGGCCACGAGGCTGTCGTGGACCTCTACGTGCACTGGCCCCGCCTTCCCGACGACCCGGAGGAGGCGGCCGCCGAGCTGGCCGACCGGTTGGCCCGGATGCCGTTCGCCGCCGAGGTGCGGCGGGTCGCCGTGGGCGTCGTGCCCGACGACACCCGGGAGGTCGGCTACTTCACGTTCCGGCCGGAGCCCGACGGCAGCATGGCGGAGGACCGGCCGGTCCGCGACGTGCACCCCATGGTCGGGCGCCGGTTGAACCTCTGGCGGCTCCGCGACTTCGAGCTGACCCGGCTGGAGGCCCCGGAGGACGTCCTGCTGCTCCACGCCGTCGCGGCCGGCAACCCGCAGGACCAACGCCTCGTCGCCCTCGCCCAGGTCCGCCAGCTCATCGTGGTCCGTGACGACGACGGGAAGGTCACCGGTCTGCCGCACATCGAGCGGGCCCTCGCCAACTGCCTCGAGGCGGTCCGTCGCGCCCGTGCCTCCCTCGGCGGCGGGTCACGCCTGGACACCAACCACGTGTGGCTGCACATCTGGCCACCGGTGGAGGCCGACCTCGACCAGCTGACCGCCCTGCAGGGCAAGGTCGCGCCGATGACCGCCGGTGCGGGCATCGAGGAGGTGCGCATCCAGGGCGCCATCGCGGGTCCCAACGAGCACACCGTGCCGATCTGCGCGCGTTTCTCGTACCAGCCGGGGTCCGGGGTGACCTTCGCCCTCGAACCACCGCCGACGACACGGGTCGCCGCGCTCGACGGGTATGCCGAGAAGGTCGTCCGCGCCCGCCGCCGGGGGCTGGTCTACCCCTACGAGCTCGTCTCGATGGTCGCCGGGACGGGCGGGTCGGCCGTGGAGTACGACCTCGACGGAGCCGGCCGGCTCGTGCCGGTGTCCCGGCCGTACGGGGAGAACTCCGCGGGCATCATCTGTGGTGTCGTCACCACGCCGACCCCGCTGCACCCCGAGGGGGTGACGAGGGTGCTGCTCTGCGGCGACCCGCTGCGGGCCCTCGGGTCCGTCGCGGAGCCCGAGTGCGCCCGCATCATCGCGGCGATCGCCCTGGCGGAGGAGAAGGGCCTGCCGGTGGAGTGGTTCGCCCTGTCCGCCGGTGCCCGGATCTCGATGGACTCCGGGACCGAGAACATGGACTGGGTCGCCAAGGCGCTCAAGCGGATCATCGAGTTCACCCAGGCCGGCGGGGAGATCAACGTCGTCGTCGCCGGTATCAACGTCGGGGCGCAGCCGTACTGGAACGCCGAAGCGACGATGCTCATGCACACCAAGGGCATCCTCGTCATGACTCCGGACTCGGCCATGGTGCTCACCGGCAAGCAGTCGCTCGACTTCTCCGGCGGGGTCTCGGCGGAGGACAACTTCGGCATCGGTGGATACGACCGGGTCATGGGTCCCAACGGCCAGGCGCAGTACTGGGCCCCCGACCTCGTGGGCGCCTACGGCATCCTCCTCGCGCACTACGAGAACACCTGGGTGGCTCCGGGCGAGGACCGGCCGCGGCGGGCGCCGACCGAGGACCCGCACGACCGGGACGTCACGGCATACCCCCACTCCCTCCCTGGGAGCGACTTCACGACGGTGGGTGACATCTTCTCCCCCGATACCAACCCGGACCGCAAGAAGGCCTTCGACATCCGGACCCTCATGCGCGCGGTCGCCGACCAGGACCACGGGACCCTCGAGCGGTGGGCCGGGATGGCGGACGCGGAGACCGCGGTCGTGCTCGACGCCCGGGTCGGCGGCATCCCCGTCTGCCTCCTCGGCATCGAGTCGAAGTCCGTGCCACGGCGTGGGGTGCCCCCGACGGACGGCCCGGACGTCTACACCGCCGGCACCCTGTTCCCGCGGTCGTCGAAGAAGGCGGCGCGGGCGATCAACGCCGCGAGCGGCAACCGTCCGCTGGTCGTCCTCGCGAACCTGTCCGGCTTCGACGGGTCGCCCGACTCCATGCGGGCGCTCCAGCTCGAGTACGGAGCCGAGATCGGCCGCGCGGTCGTGAACTTCGACGGACCGATCGTCTTCGTCGTCGTCTCGCGGTACCACGGCGGTGCCTTCGTCGTGTTCTCCAAGGCGCTCAACCCTGCGATGACGGCCCTCGCCGTCGAGGGGTCGTTCGCGTCGGTGATCGGCGGTGCGCCGGCCGCCGCCGTCGTCTTCGCGCGCGACGTCGACGCCCGGACCGCCGCCGACCCGCGGGTGGCGTCGCTCCAGCACCGGCTCTCCGAGGCCAACGGCGCGGACCGTGCGGCGGTTGCCACCCGGCTGGCCGAGACGCGGACGGCGGTGCGCTCGGAGATGCTCGGCAAGGTGGCGTCCGAGTTCGACGCCGTGCACAACATCCACCGGGCGGTCGAGGTCGGCTCGGTGGACGCCGTCATCGCGCCGCGTGAGCTCCGTCCGCGCATCATCGCCGCGATCGAGGCCCAGCAATGAGCGACATGGACGTCAACGGGCTGGCGCGCGCCGACGAGGTGTGGTGGGAGCCACCCCTGGCCGGCACCGAGATCGAGCACCTCGTCGGCGCCCTGGACCGGCTGCGGGCCACCTTCCGGTGGAAGGCCGACGGCCTCGACGAGGACGGCCTTCGAACCCGACTGCCGAGCTCCGCGCTCACCCTCGGTGGCCTGCTCAAACATCTTGCACTCATCGAGGACCACGCCCACACCGTGCGGCTGCATGGGGAGCCCCTCGGTGCGCCATGGGAGGAGGGGGCCTGGAAGGACGACCCGGAGTGGGAGTTCACGTCCGCGGCGAAGGACCCCGCCCACACGCTCTACGCGCTGTACGACGGTGCCGTGGAGAGGTCACGGCACCGCCTTCGGGTGGCCCTCGAAGAAGGCCCGCTGGAGCAGCTCGTGCACTCCTCCGACGACGAGGGGAGGCACGCCAGCCTGCGGCGCCTGGTCGTCGACCTCATCGAGGAGTACGGCCGCCACACCGGCCACGCCGACCTGATCCGCGAGGCGGTGGACGGACGGGTCGGCGAGGACCCGCCGGCCGGGTGGCGTCCGGCGTCGGTCGCTCACCGGTGAGCATCGCCGGGCTGGTCCTCGCGGCCGGAGCGGGGCGGCGGATGGGCCGGCCCAAGGCGCTGGTCCGCGTCCCGGCCGACGGGCCGACGCTCCTCGAGACCGCGCTGGGCCGGCTCGGGGCCGCTGGCTGCACCCGACTCGTCGTCGTCACGGGTGCGGCGGGCGAGGACGTGGGGCCGTTGGCGGCGGAGTTCGGGGCGGAGGCGGTGCACGCGCCCGACTGGGAGGAAGGGATGGGTGCCTCGCTCCGATGCGGGCTCACCCACCTCCAGTCGACCTCCGTGCCCGACGGCGGCGCGGACATCGCGCTCGTCACCCTCGTCGACCTTCCAGACGTGACGGCCGAGGTGATGACACGGCTCCTGGCCGCTGCCCAGGGGGAGGGCCGGCAGACCCTCGTCCGAGCGGCCTACCAGGGGATACCGGGCCACCCCGTCGCCATCGGCCGCGCACACTGGGCCGGCATCCGCTCGACGGCGAGGGGCGACCGCGGTGCCCGGGACTACCTCGGCTCGACCCCGCACCAGGTCGTCGAGTGCGGTGACCTGGCCACGGGCCGCGACGTCGACACGGTGGAAGACCTGCACCGAGCATGATGGGCCCGTGAGCGCCCCCGACGACCGCTGGCCGAGAAGCGTCTATCACCGCGGCACCGAGCCCGACCCGCGCTTCTCGCTCGCCAACGAGCGCACCTTCCTCGCCTGGGTCCGCACCGGTCTGGCCCTGCTCGCGGGTTCAGCCGCCGTCGACGCGCTCGAGCTTCCCCTGGCGGATGCCGTGGAGACCGCGCTGGCGGTGGTCCTGGCCCTCGCCGCACTGGTCACCGCGACCGTCGCCTGGCGCAGCTGGGCCCTCACCGAGCGCGCCATGCGCGAAGGGCGGCCACTCCCGTCCAACCCCGCGATGGCCGTCGTCCTCCTGGCGGTGGTGGTGGCCGCACTCGCCCTCGCGCTCGGGACGCTGACCGGTGGGTGATGGGCCGGCACCCGGGGACGACCGAGGGGCGGCTCAGGAGCGGACGACCCTAGCCTGGCGGCGCACCGGGCTCGCGCTCGTCGTCGGCGCCCTGACGATCGGCCGGCTCGCCCTCGAGCACCTGGGGGAGAGGGTCGTGGTCCCCTCGGTCCTCGTCGCGGCGATCGGGGCCGGGGTCCTCGTCGGTGCGGCCCGCGCCCGACGGCTCACCGGTGGCCGGGACGGCGAACCGGAGATGTCCGTGCTTCGCGACGGCCGGCTGCCGGGCGTCGTGGCGTCGCTGCTCGCCGTCCTCGCACTCGGTGAGCTCGCGTCGGGGCTCGCCCGGGTGGGCTGAACCGGCCGTCGCTTCGCTTCCGCAGGCGGCGCGGGTCGGCGATGCTGGCGGCATGGACCCGCGCACGACGTTCGGATCGGCGTCCGACCTGGGCCGGGCCCTCTCTGGGACCGGCTACCTCGCCGACGACGCCCTTGCCACGGTGACCTGGCTCTCGCTCCGGCTCGGCCGGCCGCTTCTCATGGAGGGGGAGCCCGGCACCGGGAAGACCGCCCTGGCGGAGGCGCTCGCGGAGACGATGGAGCTCCCGCTCATCCGGCTGCAGTGCTACGAGGGCATCGACGCCACCCAAGCGCTCTACGACTGGGACTTCCCTCGGCAGATCCTCCACGTACGGGCTCTCGAGGCGGTGGAGGGTGCCGCCACTGACGCCCGCGAGGTCGAGGACGGGCTCTTCGACGAGCGGTTCCTCCTCGCCCGGCCGGTGCTGCGTGCCCTCCGGGACGGCCCGGCGGTGCTGCTCGTCGACGAGGTGGACCGGGCCGACGACGAGTTCGAGGCCTTCCTCCTCGAGGTGCTGTCGACGTGGCAGGTGACGATCCCCGAGCTGGGCACGGTCAGCGCAGCCGTCCCGCCCGTCGTCGTCCTCACCTCCAACCGGACGCGTGAGCTCCACGACGCCCTCAAGCGGCGGTGCCTCTACCACTGGCTCGAGCACCCGGACATCCAGCGTGAGCTCGCCATCGTCGCCCGCAGGGCACCGGAGGTCTCCGCTGCCCTCGCCGACCAGGTCGTCCGGGCGGTCCACGGCATCCGGGGCGACCGAGAGCTGCTCAAGCCGCCGGGGGTGGCCGAGACCCTTGACTGGGCCCGCGCCCTCCACGAGCTCGGTACCCGGGACCTGGACACGGAGACCGCCGCCGCGACCGTGGGTGTCGTCGTCAAGTACCGCGAGGACGTCGAGCGGGTGCGTGGGGTCCTCGACACGATGCTCGGGCGATGAGTCCCGCCGTACGGCCGCCGGAGGAGGTGCTCCTCGGGTTCGCACGCGCCCTGCGTGCAGCGGGGGTTCCGGTGACGGCCGACCGGGAGCGCACCTACCTGGCGGCCGTCGCCGCGGTCGGCCTCGACGACCAGGTCGCCGCCTACCACGCCGGGCGGGCGACGCTCTGCGCCTCACCCGCAGACCTGGACCGTCACGACCACGTGTATGCCGAGTGGTTCGGTGGACGGAGCCGCCCTCCCGCGCATGGAAGGGCGTGGGCCCGGGACGTCACCCGGGCCGGCCTCGCCGTGGCGGAGCAGCCGACGGGCGGAACCACGGGGGACGCGGATACGGTGCGTGCTCGCGCGAGTTCCCAGGAGGTACTGCGGCACCGCGACATCGCGGCGATGAGCCGCCGGGAGAGGGACGAGCTCGGGGCCCTGTTTGCGGCTCTGCGCCCTCGGTCGCCGCGGCGCCGCGCGCACCGGCATCGCGCCGCACGTCGAGGCTCGCTGGACGCCCGCCGCACACTGCGGTCGACACTCCGTCGGATGGGCGAGCCGGGAGAGGTGAGCCGGCGCCGACGGGGGAGCCGTCCGCGCCGGCTGGTCCTCCTCGTCGACGTGTCCGGCTCGATGAGTGCCTACGCGGACGCCCTTCTCCGTCTCGCCCACGCCTACTGCGCCGCCGGCGTCCCCACCGAGGTGTTCACCCTGGGCACCCGGCTCACGCACGTCACCCGGCAGCTCCACCAACGCGATCCGGAGCGCGCCCTCGTCGCGGCCGGCGGGGCCATTCCCGACTGGTCCGGCGGCACGCGGCTGGCGGAGGGCGTCCAGCTGTTCCTCGACCGGTGGGGCCGCCGAGGGGTGGCGCGTGGTGCGGTCGTCGTCGTGTGCAGCGACGGCTGGGAGCGTGACCGGCCGGAGGCGCTGGGCGAGCAGGTTCGGCGCCTGGCGGCCGTTGCGCACCGCGTGGTCTGGGTCAGCCCACACCGGGGGCGGCCCGGCTACGAGCCGGTGCAGGGCGGCATCCGTGCCGTGCTGCCGCACGTCGACGACCTCGTGGCCGGACACTCGCTGGCGGCCTTCGAGGAGCTGACGGACGTGGTCGCCCGTGCGTGACGTGTTGCCCGAGCTCCTGGGGTGGTGGCGGTCCGGGGAGGTGGTGGGACTCGCCACCGTGGTCGCGACCTTCCAGTCGGCGCCCCGGCCACCCGGGGCCTCGATGCTCGTCGGGCCGCGAGGAGAGGCAGTGGGGTCGGTCTCGGGGGGGTGCGTGGAGTCGGCGGTGTACGACCTCGCGCAGGACGTCGTGGCATCCGGCGCTCCGGTGCTCGAGCGCTACGGCGTCTCCGACGACGACGCGCTCGCCGTCGGGCTCACGTGTGGCGGCATCCTCGACGTCTTCGTCGAGCCCGTGTCGACGGAGAGCTTCCCCCAGCTCGGGTCGGTCGCCGACGACATCGAGTCGGGCCGGCCGGTGGCCGTGGCCACCGTCGTCGAGCACCCGGATGCCGCGTGGCTCGGCCGACGCCTCGTCGTTCGTCCCGAGGAGTCTGGGGAGCGGGGTTCCGAGGTCCCGCCCGGCACGATGGGCAGTGCGCGGGCCGACGCGGCGGTGACGGACGACGCCCGCGGGCTGCTCGCGCTGGGCCGGACGGAGAGCCTCACCTACGGCCCGGACGGGGAGCGTCGGGGCGAGGGCATGCGGGTCTTCGTCGCCAGCCACGCACCGCCTCCGCGCATGCTCGTCTTCGGCGCCATCGACTTCGCCGCTGCCGTCGCCCACGTCGGCTCGTTCCTCGGGTACCGCGTCACGGTGTGCGACGCGCGCCCCGTCTTCACGACCTCGACCCGGTTCCCTGAGGCCCACGAGGTCGTCGTCGAGTGGCCCCATCGGTACCTCGCGGCCGAGGTGGCCGCCGGACGGGTGGACTCGCGGACGGTGATCTGCGTGCTCACGCACGACCCGAAGTTCGACGTTCCGGTGCTCGAAGCCGCGTTGCGCCTCCCGGAGGTGGCCTACGTGGGGGCCATGGGCTCCCGGCGTACTCACGAGCAGCGGATCGCCCGGCTCCGCGACGCCGGACTCGGCGACGCCGAGCTGGCCCGGCTGGCCTCTCCGATCGGCCTGGACCTCGGGGCCCGGACGCCGGAGGAGACCGCCGTGTCGATCGCCGCGGAGATCGTCGCCCTCCGGTGGGGTGGCGGTGGGGCCCGGCTCCATGACGTCACCGGGCCGATCCACCACCACGCCACCTGAGCGAGCAGCCGGCAGACCACTGCCTCAGCGGTGGCCGGTGGGCGACCGCCTCAGCGGTGGGCGGCGCCGTCGAGCAGGTGGATCTCGTCGGCGATCCGTCGGGTGTCGGCGTCGTGCGGGCCGGCGGCCCACGAGGTCCACGAGGTGCGCACGCCGTGCTCCCGCCGCTCGCGGCGGTGGCTGCGCTCCAGGAGGACGGCGATGGGCGCCGCGAGGCCGCCCAGGGCGGCGATGGTGACCAGTGTCTCAACCACGGTGTTCGTATCCATGGCACGAGTTTGACGTGCAGCAATACTCTGCCACGAGTGGCAGAAACGCCATGGTGCGTCAGATTTCTGCCATACTCGGGGGATGGCACTCCACAGGATCGCGGTCCTCCTCCAGGAACCGGTGTCCCTCTTCGAGTTCGGCGTGCTCGCCGAGGTCTTCGGCATCGACCGCGTGGACGAGGGAGTGCCTGCCTTCGACTACCGGGTGTGCGCAGAGACATCGGGTCCCATCGACGCGCACAACGGCACCACCGTGACGGCGCCGTTCGGCCTCGAGGGCGCCGCCGACGCCGACCTCGTCGCGGTCCCCGCCTCGACCTCCGCCAAGACGCCGTCCAGGGCGGTTGTCGAGAGCGTGCGTGCGGCGGTCGACCGCGGCGCGTGGGTACTCTCGGTCTGCTCGGGGGCGTTCACCCTGGGCGCCGCGGGGATCCTCGACGGCCGGGACTGCACGACCCACTGGCGCTACACGGCGGAGCTCGCCGAGCTGCACCCACTGGCGCGGGTGGATCCCAACGTGCTCTACGTGCAGGACGGCACGGTCATCACGAGCGCCGGAACCGCGGCCGGCATCGACGCGGCGCTCCACCTGGTCCGGACGGAGCTGGGCACGTCGGTCGCCACGGCGATCGCCCGGCGGATGGTCGTGCCGCCGCACCGTGACGGCGGACAGCGGCAGTTCATCGACCGGCCGGTTCCGGCGACCACTGCGGAGAGCCTCGGCCCGGTGCTCACCTGGATGCTCGAGCACCTCGACGAGCCGCACACCGTCGACACCCTGGCCAGGCGCGCCGCGATGTCGCCACGCACCTTCGCCCGCCGCTTCGTCGCGGAGACGGGCACGACGCCGCACCAGTGGCTCACCGACCAGCGCGTCCTGCGGGCCCGCCGTCTCCTCGAGGAGACGGACCTTCCCGTGGACGCGGTGGCCAGGGACGCCGGCTTCGGTTCGGCGGCGCTCCTGCGCCATCACTTCACGCAGTGCACCGGCATCACCCCCACGGCCTTCCGGCGCTCTCGCCGCATCCCTGCCTGAGGTGCGCAGGCGCCGCCCGGCAGGCGCACCTTCACACCATCTCCACACGTCGCCCGCATCGGCCCCACCGCGGGGCTCATAGGCTCGAGACATGACCGAGGCGATGCCGACCGGGGCAGCGGGCCCACCCGCCGCCCGGGTTCTCGTCGTCGAGGACGAGCCCGTGATCAACCAGGCGGTCACCGACCGCCTCCGCGCGGAGGGCTTCGTCGTCGAGCAGGCCCACGACGGACCGGGCGCCGTCACCGCCTTCGGGACCCACCGTCCGGACCTCGTCGTCCTGGACCTCATGCTGCCCGGCTTCGACGGCCTCGAGGTCTGCCGCCGCATCCAGGCGGTCCGACCGGTGCCCGTGCTGATGCTCACGGCACGCACGGAGGAGACGGACCTCCTGGTGGGTCTGGGCGTGGGCGCGGACGACTACGTGACCAAGCCCTTCTCGATGCGCGAGCTCGTGGCCCGCGTCCGCGCGCTGCTGCGTCGCGTCGAGCGCTCGGCGGCGCTCGTCGCGTCCGGCAACGCCCGGGTGGAGCTCGACGGACTGGCGATCGACGCCGCGGGCCGGCGGGTCGAGGTCGCCGGCGCCGAGGTCCACCTCACCCCGCTCGAGTTCGACCTGCTGCTGGCGCTGGCCGCCGAGCCGGGGGTGGTGCGCTCCCGGGACGTCCTCATGCACGAGGTCTGGGGCTGGTCCGACGCGACCGGCACGCGCACCCTGGACAGTCATGTCAAGACCCTGCGCGCGAAGATCGGGGCGGACCGGGTCCGCACGGTGCACGGCGTGGGCTATGCGCTCGAGGCTCGGTCGTGAACCCCGAGCGACCGCTCGACGGCATCCGGACGATCCGCACGAAGCTCGGCCTGCTCGTCGGAGTGAGCGTCGTGGTCGCTGCCGTGGTGGCGGAGGTGGGTGACGCCGCGGGCGTGGCCGGCTGGATCAGCCTGCCCGTCACCGTGGCCGCCGCCCTGGCCGTGACCCAGTGGCTGGCCCGCGGGATGACCTCGCCGCTGCGCGAGATGACGACCGCGGCGGGGGCCATGGCGCGCGGTGACCATGGTCAGCGCGTCGCCGCGTCGTCCACGGACGAGGTCGGGGAGCTCGCCCGTGCCTTCAACGCGATGGCGGCGGACCTGGCCTCGGCAGACCAGCAACGACGGCTGCTCGTCGCCACCGTCTCGCACGAGCTGCGCACCCCCCTCAGCGCCCAGCGGGCGCTGCTGGAGAACCTCGTCGACGGGGTCGTCCGCCCCGACGACGAGGCGCTTCGGGCGGCCCTGCGCCAGTCGGAGCGGCTGAGTGCCCTCGTGGGTGACCTCCTCGACCTCTCTCGCATCGATGCCGGCGCCGCGCCTCTCGAGCTCACCGACGTCGTGGTGTCCGAGCTTCTGGACGACGTCGTCGCCGAGGCCGGCGTGGACGGCCGGACGGTCCGCGTGCGCACCGTCGTGGAGCCTCCCGAGCTGACCGTGCGCGCGGACCCGGCGCGCCTGCACCAGCTGGTGGCCAACCTCGTCGACAACGCGGTGCGGCACAGCCCACAGGACCGCGAGGTGCACGTCGTGGCGGCATCCGTGGATGCCGCCATGTGGTCGCTCGAGGTGTGCGACGACGGGCCCGGCATCCCCGTGGACCAGGTGGACCGCGTCTTCGACCGTTTCGGCTCCGGTGAGGACGCAGGCGGCGGCACGGGCCTGGGCCTCGCGATCGCCCGCTGGGTGGGGGAGCTCCACGGTGGGACGGTCACCGTCGTCCCCACCGCCCCGGGGGACAACGGGGCGCGCGTGCGTGCCGTGCTGCCCCGCGCCCCGAAGGCGCAGCGCCGCCCTGGACCCGATGAGGAGAGCCACACCATGAAGGCACCCGCCACGACGAACCAGACGCCTCCGCCACCGAGTCCGACCGCTCCAGGGGCGGCTCGACCCGCCGGCCCCGGGCCGGGGGGCGGTGTCTTCGACGGCTTCTGGCCCGAGAAGGGAGTGCCCGTCCAGCCGCTGGCCGTGCTGGCGGCGCTCGGCATCGGCGCCTGGGCCGCCCTGACCTGGCCCGAGCGCAACGTCGGCCTGGCCGTCTGCCTCACCATGCTGGCCGCCGGACTGCTCATGTGGGTCGTGGCGAGGTATCGGCGCAACCCGTGGACGATGGGGTGCGCTGTGCTCGCCGCCGTGCTCGCGACGACGACGATGATCCGCGACGCGGGTGGGGTGGTGGCCCTGGCGGTGCTCGTCGCCGTCGTGGTGGCGGCCGCCGGGACGACGCGGGCCCGAACGCTCCTCGCCGTGCCGCTGAGCGTCGTGGCGTGGCCGCTGTCGGCGCTGCGCGGGCTGCCGCTCCTCGGCCGGACCATCACCGCGACGAGCAAGGTGTCGAAGCTCTGGCCGATCCTCCGCACCGTCGGCCTCTCCCTCGTGGCGCTGGCCTTGTTCGGCGGCCTGTTCGCCTCGGGCGACGCGCTGTTCGGCTCGTGGGCCGACGCCCTCGTGCCCGACCTCGGCTGGGACACCATCGTCGCCCGCACCTTCGTCCTGGTGCTGGTGGCCGGGGTCGCCCTCACCGGCGCATACCTCGCGCTGAACCCGCCGCCGGTCGACGGCGTGACCCTCCCGGAGAGCCGTCGGGTCGCCCACCGGTGGGAGTGGGGGGTTCCCGTGGGCATCGTCGTCGCCCTCTTCGTAGGCTTCCTCGTCGCCCAGGCCACGGCCATGTGGGGCGGCCACGACTACCTGGAGCGCACCACCGGTCTCACCTACGCCGAGTACGTCCACCAGGGCTTCGGGCAGCTCACCGTGGCGACCTTCCTCACCGTGGTCGTCGTCGGGCTGACGACGCACGTCGCCGCCCGCGACACGCCTCGTGACCGGATGCTGCTGCGGCTGCTCCTCGGTGCCCTGTGCGTGCTCACCCTCGCAGTGGTCGCGAGTGCGCTGTACCGGATGTCGCTCTACCAGGACGCCTTCGGCTACACCGTGCTACGCGTCTTCGTCGACGGCTTCGAGCTGTGGCTCGGCCTGGTCGTCGTGTTCCTCCTCATCGCCGGGGTGCGGCTGTCCGGGTGGTGGGTGCCGCGCGCGGTGCTCGTCTCCGCGGCCGTGTTCGCCCTGGGCTTCGCCGCGATGAACCCGGACGCCTGGGTCGCCAGCCGCAACATCGACCGGTTCGACGCGGGCTCGAGCCTGGACACCGCCTACCTCTCGACGCTCAGCGCCGACGCGACGCCCGTCCTTGTCGACCGGCTGCCGGCGGAGATGGCCTCGTGCCTCACGGAGGGCGGGGCGGGCACACCGTTCGAGAGCGAGGACTGGCTCTCCTGGAACCTCGGGCGCAGTCGGGCCCAGGGGGCGACGGAGCAGCTCGCCGCCGAAGGCGTCAGCACCACGGGTGAGCAGTGCTCCGCCCTGGTGACAGACGACTACCGCGGCTGATCCTCGACCCCGCACGCCCCGGCTGCGAGGGCCTCGTCCACCTTCGGGACTCTGGTCCACCTGCGCGGGGCTCGGGTCCACCGCCGGGGCCTGAGTCCACCGCCGGGGCTCGGGTCCACCGCCGGGCTCGGGTCCACCAGCGGGGCTCGGGTCCACCTGCTGCGGTGGTGGTGCCACCGCACCGCCACCTCCGCAGATCGCCACCACCCCCGGAGACCACCTCCACCCCCGGGAGACCACCGCCATGCCGGCAGACACCGGAGTCGACGAAGGCGCGCCACGGCATACTCCCGGTCATGGACGACCGCACGGTGTTCGTGCTCAACGGGCCCAACCTCAACCTCCTCGGTGAGCGGGAGCCGGAGGTCTACGGCCGCGCGACTCTGGCCGACGTGGAGGCGCTGTGCGTCGAGGCGGCAGGGCGCACCGGCCTGGCGGTCGACTTCCGGCAGAGCAACCACGAGGGCACCCTCGTCGACTGGGTCCAGGAGGGCCGCGTCGGCACCGCGGGCATCGTCATCAACGCGGCCGGGTACACCCACACCTCGGTGGCCCTGCGGGACGCGCTGTCTGCCTGCCGGGTCCCCCGGGTCGAGGTGCACATCAGCGACATCTCGGCCCGGGAGGAGTTCCGTCACCACAGCTATCTCAGCGACGTCTGCGACTTCCACGTCGTCGGCCACGGCGTGACGGGCTACGCCGAGGCGATCGAGTGGGTCGCGGGGCGCCGTGCCGGAGCGTGACCACCCGGCGCTCTGGGAGAGTGCCGAGTGGCTGGTCGGCCTCGAAGCCTGGCTCGTGCCGGCGCTCGCCACCCACGGGATACGAGTGACGGCACCGGTGGTTCGCGACCGGGTCCGTTTCTGGTCGGTCGTCGCGCGGGTCGAGACCGATGCAGGACGGGTGTGGGTCAAGGAGAACGCACCGTCGCAGGCCTTCGAGGCCGGGTTGGTCGGGCTCGTCGACCGCGTGCTGCCCGGAGTCGTCGCGCCACTCCTCGCCGTCGACACCGAACGCGGGTGGCTGGCCACCGCCGACCTCGGGTATCCAATGTGGCACGACGAGACGCCGCCACCGGTCGAGGACTGGGTCGCCGTGATGAGCGGGTATGCCGGAGCGCAGCGCTCGCTGTCGGCTCACGAGGACGAGGTGCTCGCCGTGGGTGTCGCCCGTTTCCCCGAGGACCCGGACGAGGTGGTCGGCTGGGTCACGGACGTTCTGGCGACGCTGCGCGCGCTTCCCCGGGACGACCCGCGCCGGCCGACCGACGCCGAGGCGCGGCTCGTCGAGGACGGCCTCGGCCGCATCCACGACGCCGCCGCTGTCCTGGCCGCGAGCGGACTGCCCCCGTCCTTGCAGCACAACGACCTCCACCTCGGCAACGCCTTCCGGCGTCCCGACGGTGGAGTGGCGTACATCGACCTCGGTGACGCTCTGTGGACGCACCCCCTCACCACCCTGCGGATACCCCTGTGGATCATGCGCCACCGGTTCTCCCTGGACCCGGGCGGTCCGGAGCTGCGACGTGCCGTCGACGCCTACCTCGAGCCGTGGACCGACGCCTGGGACGTCTCGACGCTGCGAGCCCTCCTGCCTCACGCCGACCGCGTCTCGTGCCTCCACCGCGCCGAGTCCTGGCGCCGGCTGCAGGCCGACGTGCCTCTCCACCGGGTGGACGAGGAGTTCCGTCGCTCGGTCACGGGGTGGCTCCTCGATGCCGCCGCTCCCGACCCGTACGCCTCAGCCGTGGCGCGGTGAGCGCTCGTCCGCAACTTCCGAGTAGGTAGTAGGACGTCCTAGTATCTGGAGGACCGCGACGAAGGGAACACCATGGCAGCGCAGCCGACGTCCCCGAGGCCCGACCTGCACGTCCCCGAGCACCCCGTCCGCATCGTCTCGGCGTCGGCTCTCTTCGACGGCCACGACGCGTCGATCAACATCATGCGGCGGATCATGCAGAGCCAGGGTGCCGAGGTCATCCACCTCGGGCACAACCGCAGTGTCCGCGAGGTCGTGGACGCGGCCATCGAGGAGGACGTCCAGGGCGTCGCCGTGTCCTCCTACCAGGGCGGGCACGTCGAGTACTTCGAGTACCTCGTCCAGCTCCTCCGTGAGGCGGGTGCAGGCCATGTGCACGTCGTCGGGGGCGGGGGCGGCGTCATCGTGCCCACCGAGGTGGCTCGTCTGCGCGAGGCCGGCGTCAGGATCTTCAGCCCCGAGGACGGGCAGCGCCTCGGCCTGCCCGGCATGGTCAACGAGGTCATCAAGGTCTGCGACACCGACCTCTGGGAGGCCCATCCCACCACCGCAGCGGCGGTGCTGTCGGGGGAACGGTCGGCCATCGCCCGGGCGCTGACGGCCGCCGAGACCGGCCACCTCTCCGGGGAGATGCGTGCCGAGCTCGAGCGCGCGGCATCCGGCCGTCGCACACCGGTCCTGGGCATCACGGGCACGGGTGGCTCGGGCAAGTCGAGCCTCACGGACGAGCTCGTCCGGCGGCTGCGGGTGGACCAGCAGGACAAGCTGCGCATCGCCTGTGTGGCCATCGACCCGACCCGTCGCCGTGGGGGCGGTGCACTCCTCGGTGACAGGATCCGGATGAACGCCCTCGACGGCGACCGGGTCTTCTTCCGCTCCCTCGCCACCCGCGGCAGCCACGAGGTACCCGAGGCGCTCGGGGACGTCCTCACCATCCTCAAGGCGGCGGCATTCGACCTCGTCGTCGTGGAGACGCCCGGGATCGGCCAGGGCGACGCCGCGATCACGACCTTCGCCGACGTCAACCTCTACGTCATGACACCGGAGTTCGGAGCCGCGAGCCAGCTCGAGAAGATCGACATGCTCGACTTCGCGGACGTCGTCGCGATCAACAAGTTCGAACGCCGGGGTGCCATGGACGCGCTGCGCGACGTCGGCCGGCAGATGGTCCGCAACCGGGAGGCCTTCGGCAAGCGCCCCGAGGACATGCCCGTCTTCGGCACCTCCGCCGCCACCTTCAACGACGACGGTGTCACCGCGCTCTACCAGGAGCTTCGCGCGCAGCTCGCCGAGCGCGGGCTGGACGTCTCCGAGGGTGCCCTCGCCGAGGTGGACGTGCGGCACTCCTCGGTCCTCCGCCAGGTCGTCCCGCCTCGGCGGGTCCGGTACCTCGCCGAGATCGCCGAGACCGTCCGCGGCTACCACGACGACACCACCCGGTATGCCGCCGCCGCACGCCGGGTCCAGCGGCTCACCGAGGTGGGGACCGAGCTCGAGCACGCCGGTTCCGAGCGCTCCGGCGTCGACGCACTGCTCCAGGACGCCCGGCAAGGGCTCCCGCTGCCCGTGGCCCGCCAGCTGGCGGGCTGGTCCTCCGTCGTCGAGGCGTACTCCGGTGACGAGCAGGTGGTCACGGTTCGTGACAAGGAGATCCACACTCCCCTGGTCAAGGAGAGCCTGTCCGGCAACCGGATCCGCCGGGTATCGCTGCCTCGCTACGCCGACGACGGGGACCTCGTGTCGTTCCTTCGCCGCGAGAACCTGCCGGGGCACTTTCCCTTCACGGCAGGGGTCTTCCCGTTCAAGCGTGACAACGAGGACCCGGCCCGGATGTTCGCCGGTGAGGGCGACCCGTTCCGCACCAACCGACGGTTCACTCTCCTCTCCGAGGGCCAGCCCGCGACGCGTCTCTCCACGGCGTTCGACTCGGTGACGCTCTACGGCCGGGACCCGGACCGACGCCCCGACATCTACGGCAAGGTCGGCACCTCCGGGGTGTCGGTCGCCACGCTCGACGACATGCGGGAGCTGTATGCCGGGTTCGACCTCACCTCGCCCACGACGAGCGTCTCGATGACCATCAACGGCCCCGCACCGACCATCCTCGCCTTCTTCCTCAACACGGTGATGGACCGCGAGGTCGAGAAGTGGGCCGCGGAGAACGGGCGGGAGCCGAGCGCCGAGGAGGCGCACGGCATCCGAGCCCTCGCGCTGTCGACCGTCCGGGGCACCGTGCAGGCCGACATCCTCAAGGAGGACCAGGGACAGAACACCTGCCTGTTCTCGACGGAGTTCTCGCTGCGGATGATGGCCGACATCCAGGAGTGGTTCATCGCCCACGAGGTGCGCAACTTCTACTCGGTGT
The DNA here is from genome assembly GCA_937907685.1 of uncultured Nostocoides sp. Taxonomy (GTDB): domain Bacteria; phylum Actinomycetota; class Actinomycetes; order Actinomycetales; family Dermatophilaceae; genus Fodinibacter. Next base: position 423 of record CALCXF010000109.1, on the reverse strand, counting down.
CGATCAGCGGCTACCACATCGCCGAGGCGGGAGCCAACCCCATCAGCCAGCTGGCGTTCACGCTCGCCAACGGGTTCACCTACGTCGAGGCCTACCTCGCGCGAGGTATGGCGATCGACGACTTCGCCCCCAACCTGTCGTTCTTCTTCTCCAACGGGATGGACCCGGAGTACACCGTCATCGGTCGCGTGGCCCGGCGGATCTGGGCCGTCGCGATGCGGGAGAAGTACGGCGCCAACGAGCGCAGCCAGAAGCTCAAGTACCACGTGCAGACCTCGGGCCGGTCCCTGCACGCGCAGGAGATGGACTTCAACGACATCCGCACGACGCTGCAGGCGCTGTGCGCGATCTACGACAACGCCAACTCGCTGCACACCAACGCCTACGACGAGGCGGTCACCACCCCCACCGACGAGTCCGTAC
>CALCXF010000108.1 GCA_937907685.1 uncultured Nostocoides sp. | reverse complement strand
TGGCACTACTGGTTCGGCGGCGGTGACCGCATCCTCGACCGCCCGTTCCGGGAGGTGCTGGAGAGCGGCGAGCCGGACCTCGGCTTCGCCCTGGCCTGGGCGAACCAGACGTGGACGGGCATCTGGCACGCCGCGGCCGACCGGGTGCTCAAGGAGCAGACGTACCCGGGGCCCGCGGACGACCGCGCCCACTTCGACGCGATCCTCCCGGCCTTCCGGGACGAGCGTTACGTGCGGGTCGGGGGTCGCCCACTGTTCTACGTCTTCCGCCCGGAGGAGCTGCCGGGTCCGGCGGCGTTCGTCGACCGCTGGCAGGGGATGGCCAGGGATGCCGGCCTCGAGGGCCTCTACCTCGTCGCGGAGGCGAGCGACCTGCTCGGCGCCGGCGCCCGCTACACGGACGCTGCCGCGGACGGCTTCGACGCCAGCGTCTACATGCGTCTCCCGGCGCGGGTCACCCGGGCGTCCCGCCTCCGGATGCGGGCGATGCGCAAGGCCCTGGGCGGTCCGGAGATCTGGCCGTACTCCGACTCCGTCGTCGACGATTTTCCTCGCGACCCCGACGTGCAGCCGTGCATCTACCCGAACTGGGACAACACCCCTCGCGCCGGCCGCCGCGGGCTCGTGCTGCAGGGCTCGACGCCCGAGCTGTTCCGGCGCAACGTCGAGGCGGCTGTGGCGCTCCTCGGTGACCGCCCCGCCGAGGAGCGGTTGCTGTGGGTGAAGTCCTGGAACGAGTGGGCCGAGGGCAACCACCTCGAGCCCGACCTCCGCCAGGGGCACGGGTGGCTGAAGGCCCTGCGGGCCGGGTTGTCGTGACCTCGGCGACCGACGCCGCACCCGGGTCGCCGAACGGACGGACCGACGGACCGCTCCGCATCGCGATGATCTCCTACTACCTCCCGAGCGAGAGCAAGATCGGCGTCGGTTACCAGGTGCACGCGCTCGCCAACGAGCTGGTCGTGCGAGGCCACCGGGTCGACGTCTTCAGCCCGTGCGCGCCCGTCGCCGGCGCGGGGTACGGCCACGTGCACGTCCCCCTCCGCGGGTCCCTGCGCACCTTCCGCTTCGCGGTCGAGATGCGCCGGCGTGACCTGTCGTCCTACGACGTGCTGCACGCCCACGGTGAGGACTACTGGATGTGGCGCCGGCGGGTGCCCTCCCACGTCCGGACCCTCCACGGGTCCTGCTTCGAGGAGGCGCTGCGCATCCGCGGCGTCAAGGAGCGGCTGCGCATGGTCCTTCTGGGGTTCACCGAGGTCCTCGCGAGCCTGGTGTCCGACCGCACGGTACTCATCTCGAGCCAGACCCGTCGCTGGACCCCATGGGTGCGCACCGTCATCCCGAACGGGGTGGACGCGAACCGCTTCGGACGCCGCCTGCCGAGGACCGACCACCCGACGGTGCTCTTCGTGGGCACGTGGCAGGGGCGCAAGCGGGGCGCGGAGCTGGCCGACGCGTTCACGCGAGACGTCCGGGCGGTCCACCCAGACGCCGAGCTGAGGATGGTCACCCAGGACGCACCCTCTGTGGTCCCCGAGGGGGTCACCGTCCTGGGCCGGCTGAGCGACGACGAGCTGGCGGATGAATACGGCCGTGCATGGCTCTTCTGCCTGCCCTCGAGCTACGAGGGGTTCGGCATCCCGTACGCCGAGGCGATGACGGCCGGCCTTCCCGTCGTAGCCACCCCCAACGTCGGCGCCCGCTACGTGACGGGCGAGGGTGCGTCGGGAGTCCTCGTGGAGCTGCCGGCGCTCGGCGGTGCACTGGCCGAGCTGCTCTCCGACGGCGAGGAGCGCGAGCGGCTCTCACGCGCGAGCAGGACCCGCGCCGAGTCGTTCGACCTGCGCCGGGTGGCGGACTCCTACGAAGAGGTCTACCGGTCGGCACTGCGGCGCGCCGACCGACGTGGACGACGCCGGCGGAAGCTCGCGCGACCAGGCGAGTGATCGGTCGCGAGACGCCCCGTCGCACCGGTCCTGACGCTCAGCCCTGGCGCCGCGCGGCTCACCCCGGTGGGACGTTGGCCTCCAGCTCGGCCAGCCACGCGGCCGCCGACGCGTCGGACGGCATCCGCCAGTCGCCGCGCGGTGAGAGCGAACCGCCGGCCACCACCTTGGGCCCGTTGGGCAGGGCCGAGCGCTTGAACTGGTTCGCGAAGAAGCGGCGGTAGAAGACGACCATCCAGTGCCGGATCGTCGGGAGGTCGTATGCCGGCCGTGCGCCTGAGGGGTAGCCGGCGGGCCACCCGCCCCGCTCTCCCTCGGCCCAGGCGTGCTCGGCCAGGAAGGCGATCTTGCTCGGCCGGTAACCCCAGCGGAGCACGTGGTAGAGCGTGAAGTCCTGGAGAGCGTACGGACCCACGGACTCCTCCGTCGACTGGATCTTCTCGCCCTCCCTCGTCGGCACGAGCTCGGGGCTGATCTCCTGGTCGAGGATCTCGAGCAGGGTCCCGTTGACAGGGCCCTCGAACTGCCCCGACGAGACGACCCAGCGGATGAGGTGCTGCATGAGGGTCTTGGGGACACCGGAGTTCACCCCGTAGTGCGACATCTGGTCGCCGACGCCGTAGGTGCACCAGCCGAGGGCGAGCTCGGACAGGTCGCCGGTTCCGAGCACGATGCCGCCGCGCTGGTTGGCTGCCCGGAACAGGTAGTCCGTGCGCAGCCCGGCCTGCACGTTCTCGAACGTGACGTCGTAGACGTCGTCCCCCTTGCCGAACGGGTGCCCCAGGTCGGTGAGCATCTGGGTCGCCGCCGCCCTGATGTCCAGCTCCTCCCAGGTGGTCCCGAGGGACTCCATGAGGTGGATGGCGTTGCTCTTCGTTCCCGCCGTCGTCGCGAAGCCGGGCAACGTGAAGCCGAGGATGTGTGTGCGCGGAAGGTCCAGCCGGTCACAGGCCTTCGCCGCGACGATGAGCGCGTGGGTGGAGTCGAGGCCACCGGAGACGCCGATGACGATCGTCGGGATGCGGGCCGGGTCACCTCCGCCGATGGAACGCATCCGCTGCTCCAGCCCGGACACCTGGATGTTGTAGGCCTCGTAGCAGTCGAGCGCGAGCCGGTCCTCGGCGTCCGGCACGAACGGGAACCGGTCGACGACTCGCCGCAGGCCCAGGTCGCCCGAGGGCGGCCGCAGCCGGAACGGGACGACGCGGAACCCACCCTGCTCGGCGGCATACGCGTCGGCGTTGTCGTCGAAGCTGCCCATCCGGATCCGCTCCTGCCGCAGCCGGTCGAGGTCGACGTCCACGACCGTCCGCCTCGGGCCGTCGGGGAAGCGCTCGGACTCGCCGAGGAGGTCGCCGAGCTCGTACACCATCGTCATGCCGTCCCAGGAGAGGTCCGTGCTCGACTCACCGGCGCTGGCCGCGGCATAGACGTATGCCGCGTTGCAGCGCGAGCTCGCCGAGCGAGCCATGAGGTGGCGGTCCTCCGCACGGCCGACCGTGATGGGCGATGCCGAGAGGTTGAGCAGGACGTTCGCGCCGGCGAGGGCGGCCTCATGGCTCGGCGGCACCGGCAGCCAGATGTCCTCGCAGACCTCGACGTGCACGGCGAGCGACGGCAGGTCCTCGGGGCTGAAGATGAGGTCCGGCCCGAACGGCACCTCGCCGTCGACGTCGGCACCGGGCCAGTGCGGTCTCGCGAGGAACTCCCCTTGGTGACCCGCCCCCGAGGCGAACCACCGCTTCTCGTAGAACTCGCGGTAGTGGGGCAGGAACGACTTGGGAACCACGCCGAGCACGTCGCCTCGGTGGATCACCACGGCGCAGTTGTAGAGCCGGTTCCCGTGTCGCAGTGGAGCCCCCACGACGACGAGCGGCATCAGCTCGGCGCTGGCCTCGGCGACGGTGACGACCGCCGCGTCGACGGCGTCGAGCAGGACGTCCTGCATGAAGAGGTCGTCGACCGCGTACCCCGAGAGGCTGAGCTCGGGGAAGAGCGCGACGGCGACACCTTCGTCGTGGCAGGCCCGAACCTCGTCGAGCACCCGCTGCGCGTTGGTCGGGGGGTCCGCCAGTGCCACGGGAAGGGTGCACGCGGCCACCCGGGCGAAACCCTGGGCGTACACGTTCCGGAAGTCCATGCCTGCGAGCCTATTCGGGCGGGCGCCGGGTGACCCTCCACGCCTCGTGCCCCGTGGCGGGTCGGGGTCGGTGGGACGACGTCACGGCGTGAGGAGGAGCTTGCCGGTGGCGCGGCGCTCATCGAGGGCGGCGAGCGCTGCGGCGACCTCGTCGAGGGCGCGGACCTCGCCGATCACCGGGTCCACCGTGCCGGACAGCAGGAGGGGCAGGAGGTCGTCCCACTGACGACGCAGGTATGCCGGACCGGGCCCGCCGCGAGCGGTCCACCAGGCCCCCCAGCCGACGCCCACGACGGAGATGTTGTGCAGCAGCAGCCGGTTGACCTTCACCTCGGGGATCGAGCCGGCGGTGAACCCGAGGACGAGGTGCCGCCCACCCGGGGCGAGCGAGCGCAAGGAGTCGTGGATGCGGTCGCCACCGACCGGGTCCACGACGACGTCGACACCGCGACCGCTCGTCAGCTCGGCCACCGCCTCCCGGAACCCCTCGGCGAGCACGACCTCGTGGGCCCCGGCCGTCCGTGCCACCTCAACCCGGTCCCGCGACGAGACGACCCCGATCACGCGGGCGTCCCACGCGGCCGCGAGCTGCACCGCCGCCGTGCCGATGCCGCCCGCCGCCCCGTGCACGAGCACCGTCTCGCCGACGGCGAGCCCGGCCCGCTCACGCAGCGCGAAGTGGCAGGTGAGGTAGTTCATCGGGAGGGCCGCGCCCTGCTCGTAGGTCACCGAGTCCGGGAGCGGGAAGACCATGGCCGGGTCCACCTCCACCACCTCGGAGAAGCCGCCGAGGAACGGGAAGGCGGCGACCCGGTCCCCGACGGCCCACCCGCTGCCCGACGGTGCAGACCGGACCCGGCCGGCCACCTCCGAGCCGGGCACGAAGGGGAGGTCGGGCCTGACCTGGTAGAGACCGCGGGTCAACAGGACGTCCGGGAAGGCCACGCCGGCGGCGGCCACCTCGATGACCACCCCGTCACCCGCAGGCTCCGGAAGGTCCGCCACCCCCACGGCGGCGGGTCCGTCGAGCCGGGTGACCTGGGCAGCACGCACGGCTCATCGTAGGCACGCCGCGGCGGGAGCCGGCCCGGCTGGGGAATGCCCGACGGCGGTAGGGCGCTGCACGTGCAGTGCCACAACCCCGCCACGCCACCCTCGCGACCGTTGCCCTGATCCTCGGTGGCGTCGCCATCGGCACCACCGAGTTCGTGACGATGGGGCTGCTCCCCGACATCGCGGCGGGTGTCGGCGTGGACATCCCCTCGGCAGGACACACGATCTCGGCGTACGCCGCGGGGGTGGTCGTCGGCGCTCCGCTGCTCGCGGTGCTCGGCGCGACCTGGCCCCGGAAGATGCTCCTCGTCGGGCTCATGGCCGCCTTCACGGTCGGCAACGTGCTGAGTGCTGCCGCCCCCGACTACCCAACCTTGGTGGCCGCGCGGTTCCTCGCCGGTCTGCCCCATGGGGCGTTCTTCGGTGTCGCTGCCCTCGTCGCCGTCGACCTGGCCGTCCGTGGGCAGGCGGGGCGAGCCGTCGGCCGGGTGATGCTCGGGATCCCCATCGCGAACGTCCTCGGCGTCCCGGGCGCCACCTGGCTCGGCCAGGCGCTGGGCTGGCGCGCCGCCTACTGGCTCGTCACGGTTCTCGGCGTGGCCACGATCGTCCTCATCGCGTACGCCGTTCCGCACCTCCCGCGGGACCGCTCGCGCACCGTGCGCAACGAGCTCAGCGCCCTGACCAGCCTGCAGGTGTGGCTGACCCTGGGAGTGGGGGCGGTCGGGTTCGGCGGCATGTTCGCGATGTACTCCTACATCGCGCCGACGGTCACCGACGTCACGGGCCTGCCGGCGTCCGCCGTGCCACTGTTCCTCCTGGTCTTCGGGCTGTCGGGTCTCGCGGGCAACCTCGTCGCGGGTCGCATGGGGGACTGGTCGGTCATCCGGTCGGTGGTCATCGGCATCGCCGGACTCGGGGTGTCGTTGGCGCTCTTCGCGGTCGCCGCCCCGTATGCCGTGCCGGCCCTCGTGGTCCTCGCCATGACGTCGGTGCTCGCCTCGGTCCTCGTCATCAACCTCCAGCTCCGGCTGATGCAGGTCGCAGGGACCGCGCAGACCCTCGCGGCGGCCGGCAACCACGCTGCCCTGAACCTCGCGAACGCCCTCGGCGCGTGGGTCGGCGGTCTCGTCATCGCGGCAGGTTACGGCTACACCGCACCGTCCCTGGTCGGCGCCGGGCTGGCCGTCGTGGGTCTCGGCATCCTCGCCGTCTCCGTGCTCGTCCACCGCCGGGACCACCCCGGCCGCGCCACGCTGCGTCCAGCGGGCGCTCCGGAGGCCTCCGCCGCCGAGCCGGTGGGGGCCGCACGGCTCTCCTGAGCCATCCGCGCTCCTGGGCGTTCTCTGGCCCGTGTCCGTAGGCTGGCGGTATGCCGAGCACCGTCACGTGCCGGGTCGAGGGCCACATCGCCCAGGTCCGGCTCAACCGTCCGGACAAGCTCAACGCCCTGACCCTCGACACGCTCCAGGACCTCGCGTCGACGGCCCGGGAGCTCTCGCGCGACCGCACCCTGCGCGGCGTCGTGATCGGCGGCGAGGGCGACTCCTTCTGCGCCGGCCTGGACTTCGCCACCGTCCTCGACGACCCGCCACGGGTGGCCCGCTCGTTCGTCCCTCACCCCCTCCGTGGCACCAACCTGTTCCAGGAGGCCTGCTGGGCCTGGCGCCGGCTCTCGGTTCCCGTGGTCGCGGCGGTCCACGGCCACTGTTACGGCGGCGGTCTCCAGATCGCGCTCGCCGCCGACCTGCGGATGACCACCGCCGACGCCCAGTGGTCCGTCCTGGAGGCGAAGTGGGGGCTCATCCCGGACATGGGCGGCATCCAGGCGCTGTCACAGCAGGTGCGGATGGACGTCGCGAAGCGGCTCACCATGACCGGCGAGGTCGTCAGTGGGACGCGGGCCGTGGAGCTCGGACTGGCGAGTGAGGTGCACGAGGAGCCGTTCGTCGCGGCCACGCGGTTCCTCGAGGCGGTCGGGACCCGCTCGCCGGACTCGGTGGCCGCCACCAAGCGTCTCTTCGGCCGCACGTGGACCGCCGGCGACCGGCGGACGTTCGCGAGGGAGCGGTTCGAGCAGGCGCGACTGCTGGCGACCCGCAACACGACCATCGCCCGTGAGGCGGCGATGAAACGCGTCGTGCCGGTCTTCGACGCGCGACGACGATGACGGACACCCTGCCCGGAACCGCGGTCCGGCACATCACGTGCACGCTCTGCGAGGCGATGTGCGGCCTCGAGGTGCGCCTCGACCATGGGGCGGTCGCGTCGATCCGCGGGCACGAGGCCGACCCGCTGTCACGCGGACACATCTGTCCGAAGGCCTTCGCCCTCCAGGACGTCCAGGAGGACCCTGACCGGCTGCGCCGGCCGGTCGTGCGCACCGGCCGGGGCTGGCGAGAGGCGTCCTGGGCGGAGGCGATCTCCCTCGCGGCCACGAAGCTGGTGGACGTCCAACGAGAGCACGGGGACGACGCCCTCGCGGTCTACCTCGGCAACCCCACCGTCCACAGCCTCGGCGCCCTGACGCACCAGCCGCCCCTCGTTCGCCTGCTGAGGACGCGGAACCGCTTCTCCGCGACCTCCGTCGACCAGCTCCCGCACCAGGTCACCGCATGGGCGCTCTACGGTCACCAGTTCCTCCTCCCCGTGCCCGACATCGACCGCACCGACCTCCTGGTCCTCGTCGGCCACAACCCGATGGCGTCGAACGGCTCGCTCTGGACGGTCCCCGACTTCCCACAGCGCCGTCGAGAGCTCGCCGATCGCGGAGGGCGGCTCATTGTCATCGACCCCCGCCGAACCGAGACCGCCGCGGTCGCCGACGAGCACCACTTCGTCCGGCCCGGGTCCGACGCCGCCGTCCTCCTCGCGATCGTGCGAGAGCTGCTCGCCCCGGACGTGGCCCGCCCGGCGGCATACGTGGACGGAGTCGACGGGGTGCGAGAGGCGGTGTCGCCGTTCACGCCCGAGCTCGCCGAGGACGTCAGCGGGATGCCCGCGTCAGTGGTCCGCTCTTTGGCGCAGGACCTCGCGGCCGCACCGGCCGCCGCCGTTCACGGACGTATGGGGGTCTCCACCCAGGTGCACGGTGTGGTGTGCCAGTGGGCGATCCAGGTCATCAACATCCTCACCGGCAACCTCGACCGGCCCGGCGGAACGATGTTCACGACGCCTGCGGTCGACCTCGTCGGGCAGGGGAGACTGTCACCCGGAGGGTTCGGGCGGCGCCGCAGCCGGGTACGAGGGCTCCCCGGCTTCGGGGGGGAGTTGCCGGTGGCAGCTCTCGCGGAGGAGATCACGACACCGGGGGACGGTCAGGTTCGGGCCCTGCTGACCGTCGCCGGGAACCCGGTCTCCTCCACGCCCGGCGGCCACCGGCTCGACGAGGCGCTCGCCGGCCTCGAGGCCATGGTCTCGATCGACTTCTACATCAACGAGACCACTCGCCACGCCGACGTCATCCTGCCGCCGACGCCGCCGCTCGAGCGGGAGCACTACGACCTCGTCTTCCACCTCCTCGCCGTGCGGGACACCGCACGATGGTCGCCTGCCCTCCTGCCGAAGCCTCCGGGGGCCCTGCACGACTGGGAGATCGCGCGCGACCTCGGCGCCGCCGTCGTTCGGGCACGGGGTGGCGGTCTGCGGCAACGGTGGTCCAGGGCCACGCTCCAGGCCGAGGCGCGCCTTCGGCTGTCGCCCCGTCGCCAGGTCGACGCCCTGCTCCGCACCTCCGGGGCCCGGCTGTCCGTCGCCAAGCTCGAGCGGATGCCGGCCGGCGCCGACCATGGACCGCTCAGGTCCCGCCTACCCGGACGCCTGCGGACCCCGGGGCAGCGGATCGACCTCGCGGTGGGCTTCGTCCTCGAGGCGCTGCCCGGACTGCCCGAGCAGCTGACGTCAGCCACCCGGGTCCCGGAGGGACACCTGCTGCTCATCGGGCGGCGCCACCAGCGCGACAACAACTCGTGGCTGCACAACTCGGCCCGGCTCACCCGAGGCCGGCCGCGCCATGCCCTCCTCGCCCACCCCGACGACCTGGCCGTCCGCGGCATCCGCGACGGTGACATGGTCCTCGTCCGGTCCGCGGCCGGGGAGGTGCAGGTGGAGGTCGCGGCCACGGACGACGTCATGCCGGGAGTCGTGTCGCTGCCGCACGGATACGGCCACCGTCGGTCGGGGGTGCGGCTGCGGGAGGCGACGCGGCTGCCGGGGGTGTCGATGAACGACCTCACGGACCCGTCGGTCGTCGAAGCCCTGTCCGGCAACGCGGTGCTCAACGGCGTGCCGGTGGTCGTGGAACCGCTGACCGTCCTCGTCGTGGAAGAGGCGCTGGCCGGGGTGCTGCCGGAGGACCTGGCGTGATGGGGGACGACGCCCGTCGGCTGGCGCTCGGCCTCCCGGACGTCGTGGAGCGCGACCACCATGGCTTTCCCAGCTTCCGGACGGGGTCGCGGGGGCGGATCTTCGCGACGTTGCCCACGGAGGAGGTCCTGCGCGTCATGCTCGACGAGGGTCCATCCGGGAGGCGGTCCTAGGGGGAGGACCGCACACTCACGCGCTGGAACTGCCGGCGCGTCGAGACGTCGAGGGTGCGTCCCCCCGGCTACTCCGAGGCCACCAGCCGCGACGCGTGATGAGCCTCGTCGGCCTCCAGCTCACCGACCGCGTGGTGCCGAAGTCGCCACGAAGCGGTGCCGCCCTCGGGGGTCGGGGTGCGACCGGACGACAGGGCGCCGACGATGAGTGCACGCACGTCGGCCTCGTGGTCACTGTCGGTCGCGAACAGCACCCGGACTCGCACCTCCGAGCCTTTCCCCGACGTGGAGGTGTGGTGAGGGGCCAGCGGGCAGGGGCCCGGGTGGTCCCAGGAGCCGCACACGGCGAGGGTGACGGCGGCGCCGGGCGCGCCGGCGTCCACTCCGGGACCGAGGATCACGACCGCGTCGTGGGCATACGCCGTCCGCACCCCCCGAGTATCACCGCTCAGGTGGAGTGCGTGGGGGACCGGCGCTCTCGAGAGCGGCCGGCCTCGGGCAGCCTGGTCCCACCCCGCCAGTCGGGGACACCAGCCTCGGCGGGGGCCTCGCGGGTCGGTCAGGAGACCGCGGCCCTCACGAGCTCGACGACCTTCTGCTCCACGTGCGGGTTCCACCTCACGAGCGCGTACGACACGGGCCACATGTCGCCCTCGTCCAGGTGTGCGTTGTCCTGGAAACCCAGCGTGGAGTACCGGGCGCTGAACTTGCCGGCATCCTGGAAGAAGACGACGACCTTGCCGTCCGCGTCGGCGTAGGAAGGCATGCCGTACCACGTCCGCGGTGACAGCTCAGGAGCGGTCCCGGTCACGGCGACGTGGACCCGCTCGGCGAGCTCACGGTCCTCCGGCGCCATCTGCGCGATCCGGTCGAGCACCGCCTGCAGGCCGTCGGCCTTCTTGGCGCCCTTCTTGCCCTCGGCGCGCAGCTCGGCGGCACGCTCCTTCATCGCGGCGCGCTCCTCGGCGGTGAAACCCTCGGGTGCTGTGGTGGCCTTCTTGGTCGGCATCGTCGTCATCCTTTCGACATCTCAGCGGCCTCGCCCGGTTGTGGCCTTGCGTTCCCGAGGCTAGGCGCCCAAGGCATCCGGGTGCTTCTCGGTTCCTGATCGACAACTCGGAGGTCCAGGCAAGACGCGCTCAGTACGCTTGGTCGAGTGGGGCACCGGGCGGTGCCACGGGCGTGGAGGAGAACGCGGTGATTCCGACCATGATCCTCGTCGGCGTCCTCCTGGGCCGATGGTGGAAGGTCGCGCTCGTCGTCGCAGCGCTCGGATGGCCGTTGCTCCTCGTTGCGACCGGCGTGGTGGGCATCGGTCCGGGGCTGCTGGTCGCCTCGGCGCTCGCCGTGGTGAACGCCGGGGCGGGAGTGCTCGCTCACCAGGGGGTGCTCCAGGTGTACCGGAGCGCTCGGGCGGCCTAGTCGAGCGGGGCGCCGGCGCCCGCCGGCCCTGCTCCGGACACCGCGTCCTCGGACTGGTCGTGCGGCCCACCCACGAGGGCGTTGGCCGCCAGGGGGGCAACGGCGGTCTAATGGACCGAGGAGGTCCCTCGTGCCCACTGCGTCCAAGCTCCGGTTTCCTCCCGGCTACGGCAGGGCCACGCGCACCATCCCCTGGGCCGACGTCCAGGGGAGGCTCGAAGCCGCGACGGCCTACTGGCTGAGCACCGTGCGACCCGACGGTCGTCCGCACGTCGTCCCGCTGGACGGCATCTGGGTCGACGACGTCTGGTGGTACGGCGGCGCACCCGACACCGTTCACATCCGCAGCGTCGAGTCGAACCCCCACGTCGTCATGCACCTGCCGGAGCCGCACCAGGCGGTCATCGTCGAGGGCGTGGTCCGGCGGACGTCCCCAGCGCACGAGCTGGCCCTGCGGATGGCCGCAGCGGCGAACGAGAAGTACGCGCACTACGGCGCCAGGAACGACGCTGCGACGTACGCCTCGGCCCTCGGGCTCTTCCCGACGAGGGTCCTGGCCTGGTCGGCCTTCCCGTCGGACGCCACACGCTTCGACTTCTAGCCGACATCAGGCTGGCCGCGGCGCGGTGGATCGCCTCGACCGGTCACCCGGGCCTCTCGTCCGCCGGACGGGGAGCCTGCGCCCCCACCCTCTAGGGTCGACGCCATGGACTTCGCCCCCTCACCGCGCGCGGCCGACCTGGTTCAGCGGGTGCGCTCGTTCGTCGAGACGGAGGTCGAGCCGGCCGAGCGGCACGTGCTTCGGGACGTCGCCGATCGTCGGGCGCGCGGGGACGACCCCTGGCCGCCGCATGTCCTCATCGAGGAGCTCAAGGCGAAGGCTCGCGGCGAAGGCCTGTGGAACCTCTTCCTGCCCGCGGGTGACGGTGACGGGTATGCCGCCCGTTTCGGCACCGACGGCGGCACCGGTCTGACGACCACGGACTACGCCGCGGTCGCCGAGGAGACCGGCCGGTCGGCCCTGGCCCCGCTGGTCCTCAACTGCAACGCACCGGACACCGGCAACATGGAGGTTCTCCTGCGCTACGGCAGCAACGAGCAGCAGGAGAGGTGGCTCGAGCCGCTTCTCGACGGCCGGGTGCGCAGCACGTTCCTCATGACGGAGCCGGGCGTCGCGAGCTCCGATGCCACCACCATGGAGGCTCGCGCCACCCTCGAGGGCGACGACGTCGTGCTCGACGGCCGAAAGTGGTGGTCCACCGGTGTGGGACACCCGGACTGCGCGGTGGGCATCTTCATGGGACTGACCGACCCCACGGCACACCGCCACCGCCAGCACTCGATGGTCGTCGTCCCCATGGGTGCGCCCGGGGTCCGGGTCGAGCGGATGCTTCCGGCCCTCGGTCACTACGACGAGCCGCTCGGCCACGGTGAGGTGACGCTGACCAACGTCCGCCTGCCGGTCAACAGCATCCTCGCCGGACCGGGCCGGGCGTTCGAGATCGCCCAGGGCCGCCTCGGGCCGGGGCGGGTGCACCACTGCATGCGGCTCATCGGCCTCGCGGAGAAGGCCCTCGAGCTCGCGTGCCGGCGCTCCACCCAGCGGGTCGCGTTCGGCAAGCCCCTCGCCGCCCTGGGGGGCAACCGCGAGCGCCTTGCCCGCGCCCGCATCGACATCAACGCGGCTCGTCTGCTCGTCCTCCACGCCGCCTGGAAGCTCGACACCGCCGGCGCCGAGGGCGCCCGGTCCGAGGTGTCCGAGATCAAGGCCGCCGTCCCGCGGATGGCGTGCGACGTCATCGATCTCGCCATCCAGCTCCACGGTGGCGGTGGCCTGAGCGAGGACTTCCCGCTGGCCGCGGCGTATGCCGGGGCCCGCAGCCTGCGTCTCGCCGACGGGCCGGACGAGGTCCACCTCGGCGTCGTCGCCCGACACCTGCTCGGTCCGTATGCTGCCGCGGCGGCCGGTGCAGCCACGGAAGACCCCACGCAGGACGCCGGATGACTCGCCGTGCGCTGGTGACGGGAGGCGCGTCCGGCCTCGGCCTCGCACTCACCGAGCTCTTCATCGCGCGCGGTGACCGTGTGCTCGTCGTCGACCTCGCCGAGGAGCGGCCTCCGGCGCTGCCAGAGCATGCGGCATACCGCCGGGTCGACGTCCGCTCGCAGCAGGACTGGGACTCGGCACTGGCCGAGGTCCGTGAGGAATGGGGCGGCCTCGACCTGCTCGTCAACAACGCCGGGGTCGCGACCGGTGGCCGCATCGACGTCGAGGCAATGGCGGACTGGGAACGCGTGGTCGACATCAACCTCCTCGGCGTCGCCCGTGGCTGCCACACGATGACGCCGCTGTTCAAGGAGCAGCGCAGCGGCCACATCGTCAACGTCGCCTCGCTCGCCGGTCTCGTCCACGGACCGGGGATGTCGTCCTACAACGCCACCAAGGCCGGTGTGGTCGCCCTGAGCGAGACGCTCTCGTTCGAGCTCGGGCCGTGGGGGATCGACGTGTCCGTCGTGTGCCCCGCCTTCTTCCGCACGAACCTCCACGAGTCGTTCGCGGGCAAGGACACCGCCATGCAGGAGGCCGGCACCCGTCTCATCACGGAGGCGAAGGTCGACGCCCACGCCATGGCGGAGGTCGTCCTCAAGGGCATCGACGCCCGGAAGAAGATCATCCTCACCGACCGTCTGGGGAGGCGCGCCTACCTCATGAAGCGCTTCGCACGGCCGCTCTACGACCGGGCCCTCGTCGCCCAGGCGAAGCGGCTGGCCCGGCGCGCAGGCACGAGCGCGGAGGAGTTCGGGCCGTGACCGAGGTGGTGGCCGGGGCCGAGGGCGTGCGTGCGGAGGACGCGTTCGACGTGGAGAGGGTCGCCTCCTGGCTGCGCGACCACGGGGCTCCGGACGCGGATCTCGTCGGCATCCCGGAGGTCCGCCAGTTCGTCGGCGGCGCCTCGAACCTCACCTACCTCCTCCGGTATGCCGGACGCGACCTCGTCCTGCGCCGCCCGCCGCCGGGCACCAAGGCCATGGGAGCCCACGACATGCGCCGTGAGCACGACATCCAGGCGGCGCTGGCCCCCCTGGTCACGGTGGTGCCGCGGATGGTGGCGTACTGCGACGACGAGTCGGTGATCGGCTCCGAGTTCTACGTCATGGAGCGGGTGGAGGGGACCATCCTGCGCCGCGACCTGCCACCGGACCTCGTCGGCGACCGCCAGCGGGTGGAGCAGCTCTGCTGCAATGCCGTCGACGTCCTCGTCGCCCTCCACGAGGTGGACGTTCAGGCGAGTGGCCTGGGGCGCCTGGACCGCGGTGACGGTTACGTGCGCCGTCAGGTCGAGGGCTGGTCCGGTCGCTACCGTCGGGCACGAACCGACGACGTCCCGGACTTCGGGGCGACGATCGCGTGGCTCGACACCCATCAGCCGGACGACCACCCGCACGTCCTCATCCACAACGACTTCCGCTTCGACAACCTCGTGCTGGCCGAGGACGACCCGACGCGGGTCGTCGGCGTCCTCGACTGGGAGATGGCCACCGTCGGTGACCCGCTCATGGACCTCGCCTGCGCACTTGCGTACTGGGTTCAGGCCGACGACCCCCCGGCATTCCTCGCCATGCGGCGTCAGCCCACCCATGCGCCGGGGATGCTCACGAGGTCGCAGGTCGTGGAGCGTTACGCCTCGGCCCGGCGGCTCGAGGTGACGCCGGGGCAGTGGCGGTTCTACGACGTCTTCGGCGCCTTCCGGCTGGCCGCGATCGCTCAGCAGATCTACTACCGGTTCCACCGCGGGGAGACGAGCAACCCGGCATACGGTGAGTTCCGCGAGGTCGTCCGCTTCCTCGACCACCGGTGCGCCGCGCTCCTCGGCGCGACGTCCTGACCCAGGAGGACCCGTGCCCACCACGCTCATCACCGGCGCCAGCTCCGGCCTGGGGGCCGAGATGGCCCGTCAGCTCGCCTCTCGCGGCTGGGACCTGGCGCTCGCCGCTCGGCGGACCGGACGACTCGAGGAGCTGCGCGAGCAGATCCTCACGACGAGCCCGGACCGTCGCATCGAGCTGCGCGCTCTCGACGTCACGGACGACGACCAGGTCTTCGAGGTGTTCCGCGCCTTCCGGGACGACGTCGGCACCATCGACAGGGTCATCGTCAACGCCGGCCTCGGCAAGGGCGCTCCGCTGGGCACCGGTCGCTACGACGCGAACCGGCAGACCGCGATGACGAACTTCGTCGCGGCGCTGGCCCAGACCGAGGCCGCCATGGAGATCTTCCGCGACCAGCGGCGCGGGCACCTCGTGATGATCTCGTCGGTCTCGGCCATGCGCGGGATGCGCAAGACGGTCACGACGTATGCCGCCACCAAGGCCGGTGTCGCGGCGCTGGCCGAAGGGGTCCGCAACGAGATGCTCGGCGAGCCGGACCTCGACATCCGGGTGTCGACGATCTATCCCGGCTACATCCGTTCCGAGATGAACGAGCGTGTCTCCAGGACCCCCTTCCTCGTCGACACGCAGACCGGGGTCCGTGCGATGGTCGACGCCATCGAGGCCGAGAAGGCCAACGCCCTGGTGCCGCGGTGGCCCTGGCTGCCGCTCGGGAAGGCGATGCGGCACCTGCCGCTCGCCCTCGCCCGGAGGATCACCTGACGTGGCGCGCGTCCTCGTCACCGCTCGGCTGCCCGGCGACCCCACCGAGCGCCTGGCGGCTGACCACGACCTCATGTACCGGGACGTCGACGCGCCGATGCCGCGGGACGAGCTGCTCGTCCGCGTGGCCGGTGTGGACGCCGTCGTGGCCGTGCTCGTGGACCGGGTCGACGCCGAGCTCCTCGACGCGGCCGGGTCGCAGCTCACGATCGTGGCCAACGTCGCTGTCGGCTACGACAACGTCGACCTCGCCGCCTGCGCCGAGCGGGGGGTGGTCCTGACGAACACCCCCGGGGTTCTGACCGACGCGACGGCCGACCTCGCGATGGCCCTCGTGCTCATGACGACCCGGGGGCTCGGGGCGGCCGAGCGACGCGTCCGCACCGGTGAGCCGTGGGGCTGGAGCCTGACGGGTCACCTGGGAACCTCCCTGCGGGGCAGGACACTCGGCATCGTCGGGCCGGGCGCCATCGGTCTCGCCACGGCTCGTCGCGCCAAGGCCTTCGGCATGGAGATCCTGCTGGCCGGACGCTCGGAGCCGGACCCGCGCGCCGTCGAAGGGCTGGGGGCGTTCGTCGTCGGGCTCCTCGAGGTGCTCCGGGCATCCGACGTGGTGTCGCTGCACTGCCCGCTCACGGCGGAGACCCGACACCTCATCGCGGCCGACGAGCTCCGCGCGATGAAGCGGACGGCACACCTCGTGAACACCTCCCGGGGTCCGGTGGTCGACGAGGGGGCGCTGGTGGCGGCGCTGGAGAGCGGCGAGATCGCCGGGGCCGGGCTCGACGTGTACGAGGAGGAGCCCCGGGTGCATCCCGGCCTGCTCCAGCGCGAGGACGTCGTGCTGCTGCCCCACGTCGGGTCCGCGACCCTCGAGACCCGCTCGGCCATGGCCGATCTCGCCGTCGACAACGTGCTCGCCGTCCTGGCCGGGCGGGAGCCGCTCACGCCGGTTCGGGCGTGACCCACTCCAGGACATCTCGAGGGGCGTTGCCAGAGCCGCAAAACTGGCACCTTGCGCATTGCGCTTGAGTGAGGGTCG
Source organism: uncultured Nostocoides sp. (assembly GCA_937907685.1). Lineage (GTDB taxonomy): Bacteria > Actinomycetota > Actinomycetes > Actinomycetales > Dermatophilaceae > Fodinibacter. The sequence goes on along the minus strand of CALCXF010000108.1, from coordinate 1,882 downwards.
CAGCGGGGGCGGACTCTCACGCGCGTCACTGCGCCCACTGTGGGCGGCCGGATGGACGGGCGTAACGCACGAGCGGATGGCGCGGGTCCGGTCGCCCGGTCGGCTGGAGTTGCCGCGGCGTCCGCATCATCCCGCGTCCGACAGCAAACCACCGAGGATGCCGAGTACGGCACCGACGTCGGTGCATGCGGCCTACGGTAGGCTGCGCGCCGTCGATGCTGATCGTCGACATCCTAGGAGACGCGCCATGGGGAAAGCACCCAGAGCAGGGTCGTCCCGTAAGCCACCGACGCCCTCGGACAGCTATTCCGAGATCGACGACTGGCTCCGGCGCCAGATGCCAGATTTGCATCCCATCCTCGACCACGTGGACGGCCTGATCCGGGAGACGATCCCCGGGCTGCAGTACGCCGTGAAGTGGAAGAAGGCGTACTACGGGTCACCGGAGCTGGGTTGGATCCTGGAGATGGTCGCGTATGACGTCTCCGTCAACGTTGTGTTCTTCGGCGGGGTCGAGTTCGACCCTCCGCCGCCGCTGGGGTCCACCGGTCGGTCTCGGTACGTGAAGTTGACGTCGTTGGACGAGGCGCGGTCGCCCGAGATGCACCGGTGGCTGGAGCAAGCGGCGCGGGTTCCCGGTTGGAGGTGAGGTGCGTCGCCGGCACCGACTGACTGCGGGCCTGCGCTTGCCACGCTGCGCCGCCCCATCCGCCCCTCCGAGATACGGCAAGTGTGGGCGGCTCGTCCACACTGGCCAGCAGGGCTCCGCGTGCGACGAGAGACTCTGACAGTGAGCGCCTTGCGGCACCGTCACGTGTGGCGCAGTGCTAGCAGCGGCCCCCTGCCTGCGGCAGTCGTCGTGTTCGCCGCCCTCGCATCGGCCTGTTCGTCGACACCGCCGCCAGTTCCGACCCCAACGTCAAGCCGTCCGACCGATGCGGCATGGGTTTGCCCGGATCCCGCCAGGACGGCACTGCGACCTTGGGCAAGCGCAGAGTTCACCGAGCCACCTCCCCATCTCGACGGTGCTCGCTGACATTGAACTGTTCCCCATCGACCACGATCCGCCTCACGCGGTGAGGCCATCCACCAGCGGCATGTACGGGCGTTGGTCTTGGCATCAGCCGGCACCCTGCCTCGTCACTCCGTATGCCTGCCCGAGTCGCCGCCCCAGTGATCGGCATTAGAGCGAACTCTTCACCTGCATCTCTTTGGCTCCCTTCTGTTGTCAACCCGCCCGCTCGAGGTGCTTTCCGGGTTCGGTCTTCCCTCGGGTGGCAGGCGGGCGTAGCGTCGTTGGTGCGGGTCCCGGGAGTGGCTGATCCGAAGTGTCGGTGTGCGGGATTGAGCCGGCCGCGCTGGATACATGAGACGCCCCGCAGTGCCCTCCCGGGCCCGCGTTCATGCCTTCGGCCGCGGCGTCAGCGACGAGCTGTCGATAGATGGCGTCGGAGATCCTGCGCTTGAGGCAGCGGATGGCCTCCATGGGCTTCTTGCCCTCAGCACGCTTGCGCCGGTAGTAGGTGCGCCCGTCGGTGTCGAGGCGGATCTGGCTGATCGCGGCGATGTGGATCATGTGGTTGGCCCGCCGGTTGCCTGCCCGGGAGAGTCGATGGCGGTTGTTCTCCCCGGAGGACGCGTCCAGCGGTGCGGTGCCGGTCCAGGAGGCGAACCGGTTGCGGTCGGCGAACCGGGCCACGTCCCCGACATCGGCCAGGATCCGCGCCGCGCCGGCAGGGCCGATCCCGTAGACGTCCATGAGCCCGGACCCGGTCGCAGTGACCGCCTGTCGCAACCGGCGAGTGAGCTGCTTGAGCTTGTCGTCGAGAGCCTGCACCTCGCCGATCAGCTCGACCGCGAGCTCCCGACGCGTTCGCCCGGG
>CALCXF010000107.1 GCA_937907685.1 uncultured Nostocoides sp. | reverse complement strand
GTACGCGAAGGACAGGACATGCCGCTGCGGGCACCATCAGGGGCGATGTCGAGGGCCACCGCGTCGATATGGTGGGCGAGCCCCGCCGCCGTCGCCGCGGCGCACCACCCCCCGAAAGCTGAGGACCATGTCCTTCTGGGAAGCCGTCTGGACCGCTTCGGAGGGTTGTTGTTCTTCGTGGCGATGACGATCGTCGTCAACCCGGTCGTGGACGTCGGCGCCTCGTACGGTCAGTCCTTCCTCGCCCACAGCATGAGCGCGGCTGCCCTCATCGCCGCACTGCGGGCAACCGGTGTCCGGCCTCGTCGGCGGCGGGTCGTGGAGGCGGTGGTTCTCGCCCTGCTGACCGTGCTCGGGATCATCTCCCTCGTCGAGGGGCTCACGTCGCTGGACCTCCCCGAGGCGGCGCGCGTCGACCCCCTCTGGCTGGTCCTGGTCGTCGCCGTGCCCGTGCTCGGACAGATCTTCCTCGTCACCGTGGTCGCCATCGTCGTCGCCCGCTTCGCCGGCGAGCGGCGCCCTATCCCGTGCGGTGAGGAGCGCGGGTGAGCACCTACGAACCCACCGTGGCCACGCTGGCCGACCGCGTCCTCCGGCTCCGAGCACGAGTGCCGGGGCCGCGGCCGGTGCTCCTGGGCATCACCGGTGAGCCAGGAGCCGGCAAGTCGACCCTGGCCGATGCTCTCCTCGCGGAGCTCAGGTCGCGCGGGGCGACTGCAGTGCTCGTGCCGATGGACGGCTTCCACCTCGCCAACGTGGCTCTCCGGACGCTCGGCACTGCCGACCGCAAGGGCGCGATCGACACCTTCGATGGCGCCGGGTATGCCGCCCTGCTCGCCCGCATCGCCGGCGGTGGCCCCCACACCGTGTGGGCTCCGACGTATGACCGTTCGATCGAGGAATCGGTGGCCGGGGCGGTGCCGGTGCCTCCGGGAACGGACGCGGTCGTCACGGAGGGGAACTACCTCCTCGTGGACGACGGGCCGTGGGCTGCCGTGCGGGAGCACCTCGACGAGGTGTGGGCCGTCGAGGTCGACCCGGCCGTGCGGTCGGCTCGCCTCGTCGCCCGGCACGTCGCGTTCGGCAAGCCGCCCCGCGCCGCCACCGCATGGGTGGCGACGGTCGACGAGCGCAATGCCGAGCTGGTGCGCTCGACGATGGGGCGGGCAGACCTCGTCGTCGCCGAGGACGCCGTGTCCTGAGGTCTTGGGCCCTCCGGCATACGATGCGCTCGTGTCCGAGGCGAGGTTCGGGTCCCTCGTCGCGCGGGGCGTCTCCGGGGTGACGCACGATGCTGCGGACCTCACGAGTGGCTTCTGGGTCGTCGTCATGACGTTCGAGGGCGAGCTGACCGCGGTGAGGATGGACCGGGTGTCGCGCCACGACGCCCCGACCCCTGACCAGGCTGGCCGGTGGCCCGGACTTGTGGGGGAGTGGAGCACCAGCCTCGACCGGACGGCATACCTCGCCGGCGTCGCGGAGATCCGGGCGCGCATCGCGGCCGGCACCGTCTACCAGGTCAACCTCTGCCGAATTCTCGAACACGGCCTGCCGGAGGATGCCCGAATCGAGGACCTCGGTCATCGGCTCGCCGCCGGCAACCCCGCGCCGTTCGCGGCCACCATCGACCTGCCGGACGCCGGGCTCGAGATCGCCTGTGCGTCCCCGGAGGCATACCTCCGGCGGTCGGGCACCCGGGTCACCTCCCGCCCGATCAAGGGAACGGCGTCGACCGAGGCCGGGTTGCTGCCCAAGGACTACGCGGAGAACGTCATGATCGTCGACCTCGTCCGGAACGACCTCGGCCACGTGAGCCGGCCGGGCACCGTCGAGGTCGACCACCTGTGCCGGGTGGAGCAGCACCCTGGGCTGGTGCACCTCGTCTCGGACGTGTCGGGCCGGCTGAAGCCCGGCATCCGGTGGTCGGACCTGCTCGACGCGAGCTTTCCGCCGGGTTCTGTGAGCGGTGCGCCCAAACACACGGCGCTCCTGTCCATCGCCGACCTCGAGCCGGTCCCGCGGGGCCCGTACTGCGGCGCGGTGGGCTGGCTGGATGCCGACCGCGACGAGGCGGTCCTCGCGGTCGGCATCCGGACGTTCTGGGCAGCCCGAGACGGCCGGGGGCACCGCGTGCTGCGGTTCGGGACCGGGGCGGGGATCACCTGGGGGAGTGACGCCGTTCAGGAGTGGGAGGAGACCGAGCTCAAGGCGGCGCGTCTCGTCGCGCTCGCGGCGGGCGGCCACTCCGAGTCTGGAAGGGTGTGAGGCATGACCGAGATCAGGGTGTGGGTCGACGGCACGCTCGTGAGCTCCGAGGCGCCCGCCGTGAGTGCCGTCGACCATGGCGTGACCGTCGGGGACGGTGGCTTCGAGACGGCGAAGATCGACGACGGCGTGCCGTTCGCGCTCACCCGGCACCTGCGGCGGCTGGACCGGACGATGGCCGGGCTGGGCCTGCCGGCGGCGAACCACGACGACATCCGCAAGGGCGTCGAAGCCGTGCTCTCCGGCGAGCGGATCGAGTTCGGTCGCCTCCGCTTCACCGTCACGGCTGGCCGGGGACCCCTGGGCTCGGACCGTCATGACTCAGACCTCACCCACATCGTCACCGCCGTCCCGCACGCCCGGCCGAAGTCGCACGGCGCGGTGGTCACCGTGCCGTGGGTCCGCAACGAGCGCGCGGCGACTGCTGGCCTGAAGACGACGTCGTACGCCGACAACGTCGTGGCCCTCGCCCACGCGAAGACGAACGGCGCCATGGAGGCGATCCTGGCCAACACGCGCGGCGAGCTCTGCGAGGCCACGGGCAGCAACGTCTTCGTCGTGACCGGTGGCGTGGTGCGAACGCCCCCGCTGGAGAGCGGGTGCCTGGCGGGGATCACCCGTGAGCTCGTGCTCGAGTGGTGTCGCGCCGAAGGCATCCACGTCGTGGAGGAATCCTTACCGTTGGAGGTCCTGAGCAGTGCGGAGGAGGTCTTCCTCACCTCTTCGATCAAGGACGTCCTCCCCGTGTCGTCCGTGGACGGTCGACCCCTGCCGGCGCCCGGCCCCATGACCTCTGTTGTCTGTACGGTCTGGGCACGGCACGCCGCCAGCGAGGTCGATCCGTGAGCGGCGAGGAGCGCCGGGGCCTCCTGAGGGACGCCACGGACGAGGACGACTGGGCCTGGCGTCGGAGGATCCGCGCGAACCCCACGACTCGTCCGATCTACCGCGGAGTGGTGTTCGTCGTTGGGCTCGTGCTCGTCCTCGGTGGCTTGGTGCTCGTCCCGCTGCCCGGGCCCGGCTGGCTCATCGTCATCCTCGGCATCGCCGTCTGGGCCTCGGAGTTCGAGCCGGCCGCCCGGCTGCTCGAGGTCGTCAAGAGCAAGGTGCGTTCCTGGGACGCCTGGATCAAGGCGCAGGCGCGTTGGGTGCAGGCCCTGGTGGCTCTGCTCACGGTGTTGTTCGTCACGGCCGTGGTGTGGCTCGTTCTGCGGGTCATGGGGGTGCCCGGCCTCGTGCCTGACGGGATCACCAGCTGGCTCCGGCTGCACGCCGGGCTCTGACGCGACCGATTTCCACGACCCGCGCGCTGCGTATATCCTCGCTAGGCCGAACGGCACCCGGATGTGTAGCTCAGCTGGTTAGAGCGTTCGCTTCACACGCGAGAGGTCAGGGGTTCGAGTCCCTTCACATCCACCACCGAAGAACGGCCCTGCATCTGCGAGAACGCAGGTTCAGGGCCGAATGTGCTACTGGTCCGTGTTTCGGGTACGTGTCGGATCGTCAGGTCGGAAGGAAGGGAACCATGGGCACCACACCAGCAGGGACGACCGCGCAGTGCCCGGCCTGGTGCGAGTACCACCCAACCGAGGTCGGGGACAGGCCCCCGGTCCATAGACGTCGCGTCATCGTCGGCCGGATGAGCGTCGAGATCGAGGACGCCGGTGCCGGCACTCGGGTCTGCGTCGAGGTCGAAGGGCGGCTCGACCCCGAGGACGCCCATGACCTCGCCGCCGCGATAGTCATGGCCTGCGGACACCTCGCGGAGAACCCTTCGGGCGCGGCCTTCTGACCGCCCCACGGAACCGCCTCCAAACCTGACTGAGGTCGGACGGCTGCAGCCTCCCGACGGTAAGGGGTGCTGGCGCTCGGTGGACCGATCTTCCGTCCCCCAACGCCCCGACGCGGCACCGTGAAGCGCATACTCGCGGTGAGGTCTGCTCGACGGGCCACGGGATGAAGAGATCATCATGCGTCTATGGCGGAGGTCCGGCCCGAAGGCCGGTAACCAGGGTGTCGACCCGAACGTGTGCGATCACGCTTGGCGGCTTCGCGACGTGAGCCTCGCCCTGCCAGGTCCGTACCTCTGCGAGGTGTGCGACCGTTGCGGCTCGCTGCGGCTTCATGGACCTGAGGCGATCACCGGGCCGCCGACCCACGTGGCGGACGATGCATCCATCCATCTGCAGTCCTTGCGGCCGCAATCCTCACAACGACGTGGGCCGCTCCCACCGGCATCCCACTGAGCACCCAGACCGGAGCTTCCGTCCACCTCCGAAGTGCTGCCAAGGTCACGGCGACGGGTTGGGCGGCCTTCGAGGCTGCTCCGAGCTGGAAAAGAACGTGTGCGGACCTGCGCCCGTGGGCCGTTTGGAGCAACGTTCGCGGCGCCCCTCGAGCTGCATCCATGGACCAGGGCGCGACTCCCACATCCGCCAGTGTCGTATGGCGCTCGTTTCCCGAGGTGCTGTCCGAACGGCCTGTGGGTCCGCAGATCCCGGGTGCGGCACAGTGCGGGTCGCCAGATCGGATGTTCTCGTGACGGCCTCGAGGTGCGCAGGACGTTGCGGTGGCCGTTCTCTCTGCCCGGGGTCGGGGCACTGCCGGTCGCGAGAACGTCACACCTCGATCACGAAGGACGCCTCGTCGTCGGGGAGCACCCGAACGGTGAGCTCGTCGTGCCGGGCGGCGGCGTCGCGTGCCTCGGTCAGGGCCGCCGCCATGGACGAGCGGCGCGACTCGCTGGGGGAGCGCTGCTCCGAGCTGGTGAACCAGAACGTGTACGGACCCGCGCCGGAGGGTCGGGTCTCGGTGATGGTCGCGATCACCGAGGGCTCCGGGTTGTCATGCGCGCCGTCCGCCGAGAAGACGTAGTGGTCAGCGATCACCCGCTCGGCGAACCCCCTGCTGAGGTTGTGGCTCGCGCCGTGGTGCTGGACCTTGAGGACCGTGCAGTGGAAGGGCGCGTCACCGCGACTCCCGCCCAGCTTTCCGACGGCTGAGAGCCCGTCCACGATCTCCTCCTCAGCGGCGTCGCCCGTCAACAGGACCGAGCGACCGCTCTCCTCGGCCAAGACGGTGATGGATGCCCGGTTGGGCGTCGTCACGTGGCTGGACCCGGCCTTCTCGATGATCTGGGCCGCCTCCTCGAGCGATCCGGGCGAGCGGCCGCCGAGCGCGAGGCCCGTGCCGGAACCGGCGCCGTCCCCCGCACGACCTCCCGTGGTCGGCGGAGCACCGTCGCGGTTCGTCGCCAGCCGGATCCCCTTCTTCGCGAACCACTCCCGCCACTCGTCGCGCAGGGCGGCCACGTGCTCCTCGGTCGGACCGAGGACGGTGAGTGTCGTGCTGCCTGCCTTCAACCGGTGCGGGCGCTCGCGCAGCCGCACGAGGTGGTTGGGGAAGCCCTTGTTGCGCTCGAGCGGGGTGCGCTCCTCGACGAGGCGGGACAGCGCGACCCCGTCGGCGATGCTCTCTGCGAGACCCGAAAGCTCGGTGAGTGCCCGCTGGGACGACTCCGGTGCTGCCGCCACGAGCCCCGGGTCGAGAGCCATGGCCTCGGTGACCTGGACGGCCAGTGCGGAGATCGGCCCCTCGAGGTCGTCGACCTGGGCGCGCCAAGAGTTGTGCCAGAGGGCGCCGATGTCCGGAGGTCGGGGCGCCTTGGGTTCGGGAAAGTCGGGGTTCGCGCCGTCCGAGCGCTGGTGGTCGAAAACCACCCAGTCACCGACGTCCTTGAGCAGGCGGAGGATGCCCGTGATGTGGTCGGCGTCGATGTGGCTGACGAGCACGAGGTCGATCACCTCGCCGGCGCGCCCCAGCTGCTGCAGCCGGGGCGACGTGTTCTCGGCGAAGGTGCCCGCCCGTCCGCCGTCGACGAGGACGTGGTGGCCGTCAGCGGACGTGAGGAGCATGCAGTCCCCGTCCGCCGCGTGGAAGACCTCGAGCTTCATGGCGAGCCGTTCACCTCTTTCGTCTGCGGGCCCCGGAAGCTGCTGTGCCGGCTTCGGAGACTGCCTCGAACATCTCGGCGAACTCGACGGTGCGGCTGAGACACGCCGGGGCGTCGATGACGCCGAATCCGGTGTCGTTGCGCCATCCGAAGGTCTGCCCGGGCAAGGGAGACGACGTCGATCGCATGATCCCCTGGATCTGCGCGGACGTGAGCTGCGGGACGACCGCGAGCATCAGGGCCGCTACACCACAGACGTAGGGACTGGCCATGCTCGTCCCGGTCATCTCCACCCAGGGTGACGTGCTGTCGAAGCCGGCGGCAGCGACGACAGCCGTGCCATCCGCCGCGATGTCCGGCTTGGTGCGGCCGTCGCGGGTAGGTCCCCGGCTCGAGGTGACGTGGGCGGCGTTGAGCGACAGGTCGGCGTTGGCCACAGAGAGAAGGCGTTCGGCACAGGCCAGCGAGCCGATCATCCGATCGTTGGTGTACGACCCCTCGCTGAACGTGGACGGGTAGTTCCACATGCCGCCGCCCGGGCCCTGCAGTGCCCGGGCGTCGTCGCGCTCGATCCACGCGTCGAACCGACCGTCGCGCACGACCACCCCGGTCAGCCGCACGCGCCATTCGCCCGACGTGATGGGCCGCTTCTCCTGGGCCTCGCCCTGTCGGTCCCCGTAGAAGGGTGAGAGCAGGATGGAGATCCGGTTCAGGCCGTTCGCCGGGTGGTAGGCCTCGGAGTGGATGCTGAGCACCGTCCCGTCGTCGAGAAAGGTGTGCCGGATCGCCTTGCCCAGGGGCACCGGACCGACCCAGGCGCCGCCGGGCGGCCGCACCTCGACGTCGAAGCGGTCCTGCGGTCCGTACCAGATCTCCATCTCGTTCTCGGAGAAGTCCGAGATCCCCTCGCCGCCCACGACCCAGCCCAGCTCCTGGCGGAGGTTGGTGGCGGCGAGCACACCACCGGCATGGATCCGTCCGAGGAGCAACCGTCGTGGGGAGTCCGTGCCGGCCGTCACCTGGCCGGCGTTCCCGGCCGCGACGCTCACGCACCGGCCACGCGTGGCCAGGGCATTGTCGATCCACCGAGCCATGGCGCTCGAGGTGTCGTGGGCGTGTCCGTTGGTTCCCAGGCTGATGTTGATCGACAAGGGCAACGGCTTTCCATCACCCAGCCTGTCGGCAAGCCCGATGAGGTACTCGATGGCGTCTGCGATCCGGGTGGAGTCGTAGAAGCTCGACGCTGCGGCGTCGCCGTCGTTCGGCAGGCTCACCAGCACGCCGGCCAGGTGGGCCTTCCGGGCGACTCCGCTGTTGCCGGCGGCGATGGAGGCGACATGGGTTCCGTGCGACCGCGGCGCCATCGTCGACTGTGGTTCGAGTGCTGTTGCCGCCATCCTCCGTGTCCGAGCTGCGGTGATCGCGGCCTCCATGTGCTCTCGCCGGATCTCGCTGCCGTAGCTCAAGCCTGACTTGGAGCCGGGTCCCTCGGGCGGGGGCCGCGTGGTCCCACCCTGGTCCCAGATCGCCTCCCACCGAGTGGTTCCGTGGGCGATGAAGTCGGGGTGCGCAAAGTCGAACCCCCCCACGTCGATGATGCCGACCAGCACACCCTCGCCGTCATGATGCCGTCCGCGTGCCACGGCAACGGAGCGTGCGGTCCGCGGTCTTGGGGCCTCGGTCCGGCCGAGCAACGGATGCGGTTCGCGGAGCGACTGCCCGGGCTCGATGTAGGCGATGGCATCCTCGTGGACGAGGTGTGCGACGTCGGCTGCCGCCATCTCCACCGCCGCGGTGTCCAGCTTCCAGCTGACCCGAAGGGCTCTGTCCTCGACGGACTTCTTGACCGCCCTGCGCCGGTCGGGGTCGAGATCCCTGTCGAGCTTGATGAACAGGCTGAGAAGCACGTCGCGGGAGGGCTCGGGGTTCCGTTCGCGCTCGGACACCGCCCGGGCCACCGCACTGCGGGACATCTTCTTCACGCTGGCGACGGGTGCAACCCCCTCCGTGGGAAGGGCTGCCTGCTGGATGGCGGCCATCGCCACCTGCGCCGCCTGCGTGGGGTCGCCGACGTCAGGGGGCGCCGCGCCCGCAGCAATGTCACGTCCGCCGCCGTCCTCCGATGGCACTGCGAGGGAGGGACTCTGTTCGGCCCGGCCCCGGTTCACGTCGGCCGTTGCGGACAGGTAGACGTCCAACCGCGGCGACATCCGGGGGTTGAGGGGCTTGACCTCCGTGCTCACCGCGACCTCCTCGGGACGGGGCGGGCGGACCTCGCCCGCAGCCGTGCTCCGTTGCGCGTCGCTGACAAACGCACGGCCCTGGGTCGATGATGGACCAAACGGGCCAGCTCGAGCGAGGGGTGCCAGTGAAGAACATCGTTCTCTGCCTGGACGGGACCGGCAACCAGGTCCAGGCCAAGGACAGCACCAGCGTCGTGCGGCTCTTCACCCTGCTCGACCTGAGTCACCCGGAGGAGCAGGTCGCCTACTACGACCCGGGAGTGGGGACACTCGGGTCGTCGCGGTCGTGGTCGCCGTGGGGGCAGTCACTCACCAAGGTCCTCGGACTGGGCTTCGGCCTGGGTCTGCGCGAGAACCTCGGCGAGGCGTACTCCTACCTCATGAGCACCTACGAGGACGGCGACCGCATCTTCATCTTCGGGTTCAGCCGCGGGGCCTACACCGCCCGTGCACTGTGCGGGATGCTGCTCAAGCTCGGCCTCCTGCGCGACGGTGCACAGAACCTCGTTCCGTATGCCGTGAGCCTGTACACGGGGGACGACGTCGACTGGAAGCAGCTAGGCCGGTTCGGTGGTGCGATGTCACGCCGAGGGGCCGACGGCCGCATGGGCGTTCGGGTCCACTACCTCGGCCTGTGGGACACGGTGAAGGCCGCGGGCCTCCTACGGGGCGGGCTGAGGTGGCCCGACACCCGGCAGCTGCCCAACGTGGACCGGATCAGGCATGCGGTGGCCATCGACGAGAAGCGCCGGCCCTTCGCCGAGTACCTCGTGCACCCCGTGAAGAAGCCACCCAAGAACGCACCACCCAGAGTGCTCGACGAGGTGTGGTTCGCGGGTGTCCACTCCGATGTGGGGGGCACCTTCCCCGACCACGAGCTCTCCGACATCGTCCTCAAGTGGATGGTCGAGGACGCCGTCGAGCACCACCTGAAGGCGACCTCGACCGCACTGGCAGAGGCCACCTCGGTGGATGCCGCGAGCGCACTCGGCGAGATCCACCGCATGGGTCGGTCGTGGGCCGTCCTGGGCTTCCGCCGCCGGCAGGTTCCCGAGGGCGCGTCGGTCCACGGCAGCGTGCGGACGCGCGTGGAGGCCCAACCCGACTATGCGAGAAGGCTGCCCGCCGACGTCACCTGGGTCGATGACGCCTGGGTCGAGAAGAAGAGCTGAGTGGTCCTGCCGGGTCGGCCACTGCTCTCGCGGCGGTCCGATGGGCCATGGCGGCGTCGACGCGGCCGCAGTGTCCCACGACGGGTGTATTGATAGGGCCATGGACGTCATCAGGGTCCAGGCCATCCACACCTACCCCACGCCCGGCGAGCCGGGGGTCGACCACGATGCCGTCCGCCTCACCGCAGCAGGTCTCGAAGGCGACCGACCCAAGAAGGCCGCGGTGTCCCTGGTCGGTGCCGACGCCCCCACGACACGTGCGAACCTCGTCCTGGACGTCCCCACCACGGCGGTGGAGGCCCTCGACGGCCGTGTGGTGCGCATCGGCGAGGTGCTCCTCGCGGTGCAGGTCACGGGGAACTCGTGTCCCGGCCTCTACGCCGCCGTGGGTGAGCCGGGGACCGTGCGCGTCGGCGACGCGCTGGAGGCGTTGTGACGTCCGTTCTCGCCGCGGCCCACGAGGCGGGCGTGCAGCGTCTGCTCGACAGCTACGCCGCCATCCCGGGGGCGGCTCCGGTGAGGCTCGCGAAGCAGACGTCCAACCTGTTCCGAGCCCGGGCAGCAGCGACGAGACCCGGCCTCGACACCTCGGGGCTGACCGACGTGATCGAGGTCGACCCTGACGCCCGCACCGCCGACGTCCAGGGCATGTGCACCTACGAGCGACTCGTCGAGGCGACCCTGGCCCACGGACTGACGCCACATGTCGTGCCGCAGCTGCGCACGATCACCCTCGGTGGTGCCGTCACCGGGTTGGGCATCGAGTCGGCGTCGTGGCGCAACGGCCTCCCGCACGAGTCCGTCCTGGAGATGGACGTGCTGACCGGGTCGGGCGATCTCGTGACCGCCGACGGGGGCAGCCGGCATCCCGACCTGTTCCGCGGCTTCCCGAACAGCTACGGCACCCTCGGCTACGCCACCCGACTCCGCATCGAGCTCGAGCCGGTCGGGTGCTCTGTGGGGCTTCGGTACTGCCGGTTCCAGGACATCGACGCGCTCGTGACGACCCTGGCCGAGGTGGTGGACAAGGGCTCCTTCGACGGTGAGGTCGTCGACTACGTCGACGGGGTGGTGTTCTCCGCCACGGAGTCCTACCTCGTCCTCGGACGGCGTACGGACGAGCCTGGGCCGACCAGCGACTACACCGGTCGCGCAATTTACTACCGCTCCCTCCAGCACGACGGCCCGGCCCCTCGACGCGACCGGCTCAGCACCCTGGACTACCTCTGGCGATGGGACACCGACTGGTTCTGGTGCTCGCGCGCCTTCGGTGCCCAGAACCGCCTCGTTCGTCCGCTGTGGCCTCGCCGGTGGAGGCGCAGCAGTGTCTACTGGAAGCTCGTCGCCGTCGACCGGCGCTTCGACCTCGCCGACCGGCTCGAGGCGCGCCGGGGCCGGCCACCGCGGGAGCGGGTGGTGCAGGACGTCGAGGTGCCGATCGGCGCCACTTCGGAGTTCCTCCGGTGGTTCCTGCGCGACATCCCCATCGAGCCGATCTGGCTGTGCCCGCTTCGGCTGCGAGCCGAGCAGCCGTGGGCGCTCTACCCGCTACGCCCCGGGGAGACATATGTCAACGTCGGCTTCTGGTCCTCCGTCCCTGCCGACCCCGCGCATCCCGGCGCCACGAACCGCCGCATCGAGCGCGAGGTCACCGCCCTCGGCGGTCACAAGTCGCTGTACTCCGAGTCCTTCTACGACGAGGAGGAGTTCGACCGGTTGTACGGCGGCGCGGCGTATGCCGTGCTCAAGGAGCGCTGGGACCCTCACGGTCGGCTGCCGCGCCTGTACGACAAGGCGGTGCTGGGGGCCTGACTGCCCCGCCGCCACCGGAGAGAGGAAGACCATGTCCATCGCCGAGATCGTCGAGTCGGTTGTCACCGGCCCGCTGCCGATCCGCCTCGTCGCCTACGACGGGTCCGCCGTCGGGCCACCCGACGCCCCTCGCGTCCTGCGCCTGCGCACCCCGCGGGCCGCGGCATACCTGGGCACCGCCCCCGGTGACCTCGGCCTTGCCCGGGCCTACGTGGCCGGGGACCTCGAGGTCGAGGGCGTCCACCCGGGCGATCCCTACGACCTGCTCGTCGACCTGGCGGGGATCCACTTCCACCGCCCGACGGCCTCGGCGGCGATCGAGGCCGCCCGCACCCTCGGGCTTCGGGGGCTGGCCCCACCCCCGCCCCCTGTCCAGGAGAACCTTCCCCGGTGGCGGCGAGCCGCCGTGGGCCTGCGGCACTCCCTGCTGCGCGACGCCGAGGCCATCAGCCACCACTACGACGTCTCGAACCGCTTCTACGAGCTCGTCCTCGGTCCCTCGATGACCTACACCTGCGCCTGCTACCCGGATGCGAGCGCATCACTGGAGGAGGCCCAGGAGAACAAGTACCGCCTCGTCCTCGAGAAGCTGGGCCTCGGGCCCGGCGACCGCCTACTCGACGTCGGCTGCGGCTGGGGCGGCATGGTGAGACATGCCGCCCGGCACGGGATCAGGGTGGTGGGCGTGACGCTGTCGCGCGAACAGGCGGAGTGGGCCCGTGCGGCCGTGGCCCACGAGGGCCTCGCCGACCTCGCTGAGGTGCGGCACGCCGACTACCGCACGATCACCGAGACAGGGTTCGACGCGGTGTCGTCGATCGGGCTGACCGAGCACGTGGGCGTCCGCCGGTACCCCGCCTACTTCGGGTGGGTTCTCGACCGGCTACGTCCGGGTGGACTGCTGCTCAACCACTGCATCACCCGACCCCACAACCGGCGGCAGGAGACCGGCCCGTTCATCGACCGCTACGTCTTCCCGGACGGCGAGCTCACCGGGTCCGGGCGCATCATCGCTGCCGCGCAGAACACAGGGTTCGAGGTGCTGCACGAGGAGAACCTGCGTGAGCACTACGCGCTGACGCTGGCGCGGTGGTGCCGCAACCTCGTCGAAAACTGGGACGAGTGTGTCGCCGAGGTCGGTGAGGGCACCGCCCGGGTCTGGGGCCTCTACATGGCGGGTTCACGGCTGGGCTTCGAGCGGGGGGACGTTCAGCTCCACCAGGTGCTGGCGCTGCGTCCGCAGCCGGACGGCTCGACGGGGCGGCCCCTGCGTCCCTGGTGGTCCGCCTGAGCGGTCAGCGCCGAGCCGTCGCGATGGGCACTGCCGACAGCCCGTCCCAGACCAGCGCGGTGAGCTGCTCGGCGAGCTCGTCGCTGCTGGGGCCGCCCGCGGAACCACCCCCGCTGAGCCACGCGTCGGCCGTGGCACGGACCATCCCCACGAGGGCGACGCCCCACAGGCGTGGGAAGGCGTCCGCGGACTCCATGCCCTCACCGTCCACGGCGAGGCCGGCACCGACCAGCTCCGTGACGTGGCTCGCGATCCGGTCGGTCATCCCGGCGGCCACATCACCGCTCGGCCGTTCCCCCTGCGGCAGGATCGGAGCGTTGACGATGAAGCGGTAGACCTCCGGATCCTCCTCGACGAGGCGGAGGTAGGCCGCGATGACGGCGCGCACGACGGCACGGGCGCCGACCGGCACCGCGTCGCCCGCGGCCGAAGGCTCGCCGGTCCGGGCCGGGTCGTCTGCGGCCCGGCTCAGCCCCCGGATGATCGTGGCGTCCACGCGTTCCGCCACCGCGGTGTAGAGACCCGCCCGGTCGGTGAAGTGGCGGTAGAACACGGTCTTGGACGTGCCGGCCGACGTGGCCACCTCGTCCATACCCACCGCGGCACCATGCGTGCGGATGGCTCGCAGCGTGGCGTCGACGAGCTCCTCACGGCGAGCGAGCCGGTGCCCGTCCCATCGGGACCGCCGCCCGTCCGGTGCCGTCTCGGTGGCTTCCATGGGCCGGACGGTAGCAGGGACCCCGAGTACCTGTTACCTTGCGTACCGGACACCGCTCCACCAGGGCGGCCACGACGCGGGCCGCTCGCCCGACGCCACGACCCAGCAAGGAGTCCCCCCGGTGACCGATCCCCGCCGCGCCGCCGTCCTCGGCGGCAACCGGATCCCCTTCGCCCGCCAGTTCGGTGCCTATGCGGAGGCCTCCAACCAGGACATGCTCACCTCCGCCCTCGAGGGCCTCGTCGCCCGCCACGGCCTCGCCGGAGAGCAGGTGGGGGAGGTCGTCGCCGGTGCGGTGATCAGGCACAGCCGCGACTTCAACCTCACGCGCGAGTCCGTACTCGGCTCCAGCCTCTCGCCGACGACCCCGGCCTACGACATCACCCAGGCGTGTGGGACAGGGCTCGAGGCCGCGATCCTCGTCGCGAACAAGGTCGCGCTCGGCCAGATCGACTCCGGCATCGCCGGTGGCGTCGACAGCGCCTCGGATGCGCCAGTCGTGGTGCCCGAGAAGCTGCGCCGCAAGCTGCTGACGCTCAACCGGGCGAGGACCCCAGCGGGTCGTGCCAAGGCCGCGCTGAGGTTCCGGCCCACGGACCTCGGCATCCAGGTACCCGGAAACAGTGAGCCACGCACAGGCCTCTCCATGGGCGAGCACATGGCCATCACGGCTGCCCGCTGGGGAGTGACCCGGAAGGCCCAGGACGAGCTGGCCCTCGCGAGCCACCAGAACCTCGCAGCAGCGTACGAGCGCGGCTTCTTCGACGACCTGGTGACGCCGTATCTCGGGCTGACCCGCGACCAGAACCTCCGGCCGGACTCCACCCTCGAGAAGCTCGGCTCCCTCAAGCCGGTCTTCGGCTCGGGGGACGATGCGACGATGACGGCCGGGAACTCCACCCCCCTCACCGATGGTGCCTCCGCCGTGCTGCTCGGCTCGCAGGAGTGGGCCGCCCAGCACGGCATCCAGCCGCTGGCGTGGTTCGTCGACGGCCAGACGGCCGCAGTCGACTACGTCTCCGGTGACGAGGGGCTGCTCATGGCACCGGCGTATGCCGTGCCGCGCCTCCTGGCGCGCCACGGCCTGTCACTCCAGGACTTCGACCTGTACGAGATCCACGAGGCGTTCGCAGCCACGGTGCTGTCGACCCTCGCCGCATGGGACGACGAGGACTTCTGCCGAGAGCGGCTGGGGCTGGAGAAGCCACTTGGCTCCATCGAGCGGAGCCGCCTCAACGTCGCCGGGTCGTCGCTGGCAGCGGGCCACCCGTTCGCCGCGACGGGCGGGCGGATCGTGGCCACCCTCGCCAAGCTGCTCCACGAAAGGGGCAGTGGCTCCCGTGGGCTCATCTCCGTCTGCGCGGCAGGTGGCCAGGGTGTCGTGGCGATCCTCGAGGCGGCCTGAGGTGGCCCACTCGGACGCCTACACCACCTTCGTCTCGACGGGCGCGGGCAAGAGGATCGCCGGCACCCTCGGGCTTCCGCAGCCGGTGGCGCTGCGTCGCCACCAGCCGGGCCGCCCCCTCGTCGACGGCCCCGTGCTCGTCGGCGGACACGGAGACATGCCGGCCCTTGTGGCTCTGCGAGCCGGTCTGGAGCGGGCCGGCGCGCGCCTCGTCGACGACATCCCGGCAGAGGATCGGCTCGGCGGCGTCGTCGTCGACATGACGGCGGTGACGACCCCCGCGGATCTCGAGTCACTGCGGGCCACCCTCGGCCCGGCGCTGAGGCGACTCGGACGCTGTGCTCGCGTCGTCGTGGTGGGCCTTGACCCGGCGGGTGCCACGGCGCCGGCCGTGCGTGCCGCCCGCAGGGCCCTCGAGGGCATCACGCGGTCCGTGGCCAAGGAGCTTCGCGGTGGCGCCACCGCGAACCTCGTCCTCCTCACCCCCGGTTCCGAGCCTGCTGGTCTGGGCACCGTCGAGTTCCTGCTCTCCGCGCGATCCGCCTACGTCGACGCCCAGGTCTTCCGAGTCGGGGAGGGCGTCCCGCCGTTCCCCGGGGACCCGGCGAGGCCGCTTGCCGGGAAGGTCGCTGTCGTCACCGGGGCGGCCCAGGGGATCGGCGCGGAGATCGCCCGTGTCCTCGCGCGCGAGAGTGCGACCCTCGTGTGCGTCGACGTCCCTCCTGCGGGCTCGGCGCTCGCCGCGGTGGCCAACGAGGTGGGGGGGACGGCGCTGCAGGTCGACGTCACGGCATCCGACGCCGGTCGACGCATCCTCGACCACGCGAGGGCGCGCCACGGCGGACTCGACGTCGTGGTCCACAACGCCGGGATCACGCGCGACAAGCTGCTGGCGAACACGGACGCCGACCGGTGGCACGCGGTCCTCGACGTCAACCTGCTCTCGATCCTGCGGATGAACGAGGCGTTCCTCGACCAGGACGGGGTGCGCGACGGGGGGCACCTGGTGCTCGTCTCGTCGATCGCCGGCATCGCCGGAAACCGGGGCCAGACCAACTACGCCGCCTCCAAGGCCGGCGTTCTCGGGCTGGTCGACGCCTACGCCGCGGACGAGCAGCTGCGACGGCGCGGTATCACCGTCAACGCGGTCGCCCCCGGGTTCATCGAGACCGACATGACTGCCCGGATCCCCCTCGCGCCCCGCGAGCTCGGCCGGCGGCTCAACAGCCTGTCGCAGGGTGGGTTGCCGGTGGACGTGGCAGAGACGATCGCCCACTTCGCCTCGGACCGGCAGGCGTCGGTCAGCGGCAACGTCGTCCGCGTCTGCGGCCAGAGCCTCGTCGGCGCCTGACATGGTGGTGGAGACGCTTCCCTCGGTGCCGGCGACAGCTCCTTCTCTCCTTCGCGGTGCCCTCACCGCTCGGGGTCGTCGCGGTGAGACGGTCCCGGATAGGACGCTGCGGGTGGAGGGGGTGCGCGTTGACCGAAGCCGGCTTGCGGCATACCAACGCCTGTGCGGGTATGCCGTCGACGACGCGCTCCCCCAGCCGTACCCGTGGGTGCTGGCGTTCCCCGTCCAGATGGCGCTCATGGCCCGACGGGACTTTCCCCTCCCCCTGCCCGGCATGGTCCACCTCGCGAACACGGTGACGACCCGTCGCCGGCTCGACGCCGCGGACGCGCTCACCCTGTCCGTCAGGGCCGGCGAGGTGCGGCCGCATCGCCGAGGACGGACCCTGGACGTCCGTCTGGAGGCGCACGTGGGCGACGACCTCGTGTGGGAGTGCGACAGCGTCTACCTCAGTCGCGGCAAGGGCACCGAGGGCGCCCCGCGGGAGGAGGCGCCGCCCACCCTTGCTCCGGGTCCGGCCGTCGCGCGCTGGAGCCTCTCGTCCGACCTCGGGCGTGCGTACGCGTCGGTCTCCGGCGACCTCAACCCCATCCACCTGCACCCCTTGAGCGCCCGCGCCATGGGCTTCCCCCGGCACATCGCACACGGAATGTGGAGCTACGCCCGCACGCTGAGCGCACTGGGCCGCGGCTCGCTCGGACCGTCGACGAGCCGGGTGTGGTTCACCGCCCCGCTGTTCCTTCCCAGCACGGTGGAGCTCGTCGTCGACCGGAAGCAGGGGCACGTCCTCGCCGGCCTGCGCTCGGCCAAGGAGCCGAAGAAGACCCACCTGGTCCTCACGCTCGACGCCTGAGGAGCCCTCGCCGGTCCCCGCGGGCATGCGACCGAGCTGTCCGGTCGCGACCGCCGGTGGCCCGCGAATGGTCCGTTCGGGCCATGGCCATGGCGTCGCGCCAGCCCTACGGTGATAGGGCTTGGGTCCAGTCGGCTCCGGGCGTTGTGTGGCCGTGTACTCGATGGCGACGTCGACGCGGCCTGGTGAAGGCCACCACGGCAGGGAACGCAGACGGAGGAACGCGGAATGAGCCAGATCAGACGACGCGTGGCGGTGGCCGCAGCGGCCGCTCTTGCCCTTGGACTCTCCGTGGGGTCGGCAGGCCCGGCCGGCGCTGCTCCCACGGACCCGCCGAGCTACGTGAAGTCGTGGCTTGCCCTCGACACTGGCGCCTCCAACACCGTGCGCCTCGTCAATGCCGACAAGACGCTCTCCGGATCACCACAGGTCCTCAGTGGTGGTAAGGCGTGCTCGCTGAACGAGGGGGGCGCGGGACTCCTCGACTTCTCGTCGACCCCGTCATCCCCGGGTGTGGGCTTCTCGGGCGGTGGGATCGGCGTGCGCGAGAAGTCAACGTCGTCCGGCACGTCCTGTGGCGCCGTCGACGCGGCGAAGGCGGAGAGTCTGACGCTGACCCTCGGCAACGGGGTGGGCAGCCTGGTTGCCATGTCCGCCTCCCTGGACATCGACCTCAAGCAGAGCGCGCGCATCCTCGCGCGTGCGTCACTCAGCACCGACCCGGCCGGCACACCGCCTGCCCTCTTCGAGCTGCAGAGCGGCGCCAACATCGGGGCGACTCCCACCGCCGGTGCCACGGTGTTCACCTGCAACAACCCTGCGGACTCCGGTCCGGACAGCGGCGCCAACAACAACTGTCGGTGGGAGATCAGCGCACCGTCGTGGACCCGAGAGTCCGTCGACCCCCTCACGCCCCCTCTGGGTGAGGACGGCGTCCAGTTCGACACCCTGACCTTGACCGCGCTGGCCGGTTCCTTCTCGCTCATGGGCGGAGCGGACGGGCCGGTGAACGATGCGGCGTTCCCCTTGCCTCAGTATCTGGGGGCCGACGGTGACCCGAACACCAACGACGTCTCCATCTCGAGTGCCTCAATCTTCGAGCTCGTGGAGGGCCAGCTCGACTGCGGGGAGACCGCCGCCCTCAGCGGCCCCGTCGCTTCGTCGTGGACCCGGTTGGCCAACTACGCCGGGGGCGACTGTGAGCCCTTCCCCTACTCCAGCCGTTCGGGCACCGACGCCGACGGAGTGTTCGCTGAGTTCAGCAAGCCGCTGGACTACCAGACCGCGGCCCAGGCGCTGTGGACGACGACCTTCGTGGTTGGTGCCGGGAACACGATCCCGCCGATCCGCGTCTACCTGGACCAAGTGGACGGCCCCCAGCTCGAGTTCAGCCCGCTGACGGCGTGTCCTGAGGAGTACTGGCTCAACGGAACCTTCGTGGGCCCGTCGTCCCAGCCAGAAGCGCCTACGGCGTGTCTTGTCGATGCAGTGCGGGGCTCCGGCAAGCTCAACAAGTCCGTGACCTACACGGCATACGTGTATGGCGACGCGGTGATGCGCCGCTAGGTCGTCGCGGTGGTGACCTCGTCGTCGGCGCTGCTGACGGTCGAGGCGCCCAACGACTGGAGGATTTCCTCCGCGTCGTCCCAGGC
>CALCXF010000106.1 GCA_937907685.1 uncultured Nostocoides sp. | reverse complement strand
GTGACTGCTCGCAACCTGAGGTCGTCAGGGGTCGCCCGGCTCGCTGTCGGGTCGACGCGCGATGTGGTGATGATCGACGCCACCCTGGAGAGGGTCGTCGACTCCGACGCCGACGGTCCGCTCGGTGAGGCGTACGTCGGACAGGCCGACTGGGACCCGCGGGAGAGTGACGGCTACGTGTTTCTCGTGCTGCGACCGGTCCGTCTCCAGACGTGGCGTGAGGCCAACGAGATGCCCGGTCGCACGCTCATGCGTGACGGCACCTGGCTGGTCTGATCTGCGACGTTGCCCGGCATTCCCGGCGCGATCGCTCCTGGCACGTGCTCCGCTGCCGTCGGGTGGAGCGAGTCGCGACGCCGTTCTACCATCCAGACATGACGACGACCTCGTCGCGGGCGACCGACACCGATCGGCGGCTGGCGGCGATGGGGCTGTGGTTGCTTCCGGTGTACACCCTGCTTCTCGCTCTGAGCACGCTGACGCACGAGCCAGACCACACCGAGGACTTCGCGGCCTGGTCTCGCTACGTGACGACCGACGTCTTCGTGGTGAGTCACCTCGGCGCCAGCATCCTCGGCGCAGGGCTCGGGCTCGTGGGGACCGTCTGCGCGATGGTGCTGATGCTGAGACGGCGGGCCGCCGGCTCGGCTCTGGTCGCCACCGCACTGACCATCATCGGGAACGTCCTGCTGACGAGCGTCTTCGCGGCCGCTGCCTACGCGCAGCCGGCTATAGGACGGGCGTTCCTCGACGGGATGCCCGGAGCGGAGGGGCTCTACGACGATGTCTACGGCGCCCCGTTGCTGACGGCCGTGGGCCTCGGGGCGCTGGGGTTCGTCGCCGGGGCGCTGTTGCTCGCCCGGGCGCTGGCGCGCACGGCGCCATCGCTGCGATGGGCGGGCTGGACCTACGGCGTCTCGCTGGTGGTCTTCCTCGTCGCCGCGTTCACCGTGCCCGTCCTCCAGCCGGTCGCCGCTGCGGTGGCCTGCGCCGCCGCCGTCGTCGTGGCGCTCCGCCTGCCGTCCGCCGGGGCACAACCCGCTGTCGCACCAACCGCCGAGGCCTAGCGCACTGACGTCAGCGCAGTGTGGCTCACGCGGTCCTTGGCCCAGGTGAGGAAGGCAGCGGCATGCTGCGTCCCCTTGAAACCCTCCCCGGCTAGCTCGAGGAGGAGGTCGTTCGACCACGTGGCGAGGCGGCCGATCTGCATCGACGTGGGGTCCGGCTTGGGGAGGTGCAGCCCGTACATCGTCTCGATCAGCTCCCGCTTGCCGGACTCCTCGGTGCCGTAGGTGAGGATCGGCAGGAAGCGGTCGGGCTCCACGACGCACAGGACCTTGGTGAGCAGCGCCTCCTTGAACCCCGGCATGCCCGTGCCGTCGACATCCTCGATGAGCATCGTCAGACGGTCCTCGACCGGTGTGGTCTCCGGACCCCGAACGAGGAACTCGACCGACGCGCGGATGCGGTCAGCCGCATCCTCGGCCCCCAGCCGGTTCCACCCGCGGTTGAGGACCGACGTGTTGCCGATGCTCGCACCGGTGCGGTCGGTCGCGAAGTCCCGAAGGTCCTGCGGGTCGGACGCGGCCAAGCCCTCGGTGGAGAAGAGCCGCCGGTAGCGCGCCCAGTGCTCGGCCACCTCGGTATCCGCCTCCGGGTTCCGCTTGAGGAACTGCTTCTTGAGCCGCTCGACGCGCGCCATCCTGGCCGGGTCGACCATCTCGGCGGTCGCGAACCTACCCCTTGCCATCTCGTACGCCGTACGCGTGGATGCCGGCGCCGTCGTGACGGCGGACGGGCTCCAGGTATGACCGCAGTCCCCGCAGCGCAGGATCCGAGAGCCATCGTGGGCAGTGCCCTCGAGGTGGATGTCGTTGTCCGAGCGGCAGCTGAAGCACGAGATGAGAGCCATGTCGCGATCCTTTCGAGTGAGGGTTCGTGACGGCTCGAGCATCCGGGAGCGGCAGCACTGTGTCCGTACGGCCTCAACGTAGCACGGTAAATTGTCACGTTGACCCTAAGGTGATGCCGTGGCCTACAGCAGCGAGTACCCACCTTTCTACGTCACGGCTGACCTGGTGATCCTCTCCGTGCGCGCGGACGAGCTCCACGCGCTCCTCGTCCGGAGGGGCGGGGAGCCGTATGCCGGCCGGCTGGCTCTACCGGGCGGGTTCGTCGAGATCGACGAGAACCTCGAGGACGCGGCATACCGCGAGCTCGGTGAAGAGGCCGGAGTCGGACGCGACGACGTCATCCTCGAGCAGCTCGCGGCATACGGCGATCCCGGCCGTGACCCCCGCTTCCGGGTCGTGACGGTCGCCTGGCTGGCGCTGGGCGCGAACCTGCCCGAGCCGACCGCGGGGTCGGATGCCGCGGAGGCACGGTGGGTGCCGGTGGCCGAGGCACTCGGGCCCGCGGCGAAGGCGGCGCTGGCCTTCGACCACGACCGGATCCTCGCCGACGGTGTGGAGCGCGCCCGGGCGAAGCTCGAGGACACCGGGTACGCCGCGGCCCTGTG
The DNA here is from genome assembly GCA_937907685.1 of uncultured Nostocoides sp. Lineage (GTDB taxonomy): Bacteria > Actinomycetota > Actinomycetes > Actinomycetales > Dermatophilaceae > Fodinibacter. Next base: position 16,293 of record CALCXF010000106.1, on the reverse strand, counting down.
CGGCGAGACGTTCACCGTGGCCGACCTCCACGCGGTCTACGAGGCGGTCTGGGGGGTGGAGCTCGACCGGGCGAACTTCCACCGGAAGGTGACCGGCGTGCCGGGGTTCCTCACACCGACCGGGGAGGTCCGTGAGGGCGCCCGGGGGAGACCGGCACGGGTCTACCGCGGCGACCCTCGGGCGACCCTGTCGCCGCCGATTCTCCGCGCCGACCGTTAGCTGGGGCGGCCGGAACAGGTTTCGAGAGCCTCGGTGGCCGGAGCAGCCGCCTGTGGATAACGTGGACTCGGTGTGGGTGGACATATGTACGATTAGTGCATGGCAGAGGGGCTGACTCTTCGTGAGCGACGCGACCGGATCGTCGCGGCGCGCGAGGCAATGGCCGGCCTCGACGGCGAGTTGTGGAGTGCAGACGGGGCAGCCCTCGCTGAGGTGATGGGTGAGGCGGACGCGCTCGTCGTCGCCGCTGAGTCCGCGCGGGTGATCGTGGCGCGCGAGGCGATGGACCGTGGCGAGCCTGGCTCGGGCGCCCTCGCCATGACGCCGGCGCAGTGGGTCCGTCGACACGCTCCCTCCACCCGCGTGGGCGGGTCCGCGCGCGTCGTCGCGCTCGCCGAGGCGTTCTCGGTCTCGGGCAACGCGCCGGTCAAGGAGGCGGTCCTGTCGGGCGAGCTACCCGTGCGAAGCGCCGCTGTCGTCGTTGCCGAGGCGGACCGTCTGCGACCCCATCTGGCGGAGGGCGCCGAGTCAGCGGTGCTCGACGGGCTGATCCGGATGGCCGTGGAGCACGGCCCGCGTGGATGCCGCATGCTGCGACCTCGCCTGCTCGCGCAGTACGGCCTCGACGGGGAGCTCCAGCAGGAGCAGGACATCGCCAAGCGGTTCGTGGCCTTGTCACAGCCAAGCGTCGACGCCCTCGGTCTTGCCGAGTACCGCCTCACCCTCGACCCGGAAGGCCGGGCGGCACTCGAAGCCGCGCTGGGCCCGCTGTCAGCGCCCAAGCCGGTGGAGGGGGAGCGCGACCTGCGCTCGAGTGACCGGCGGAGGGGTGAGGCACTCGTGCAGCTCGTCCGGCGGGCGGTCAGCGCGGGGGATGCGATGCCGAAGAACCCCAAGAGCCAGCTGTTCGTCACCGTCGACATCGAGACGCTGCGAAGCGGGCTCCGCGGCGCCGGCACGACCGTTGGTGGCGCGGACGCCGGTGCCCTCCTGGCCCCTGAGACCATCCGCCGACTGGCGTGCGACGCCGCGGTCATCCCGACTCTCCTGGGCAGCGTGGGGGAGGTGCTCGACCTCGGTCGCCAGGTACGCCTGTTCACGGGCACCCAGATCCGCAGGCTCTGGCTGCGGGACGGGAGCTGCACGTTCCCGGGGTGTGATATGCCTCCTCAATGGGCAGACGCGCATCACCTGGTGCACTGGGCGGATGGCGGTCGAACGGGGGTCGACAACGGTGCGCTGCTCTGCGAACGCCACCACACGACGGTGCACAACCGTCGTCTGGCAGGTCGGGTGGTGCACTCCGCGCAGGGGTCCCACGTCGAATGGGACCTCAGCCCGGGATCCTACGACGCGTTGCTGGCGCAGCTGTCAGCGCGGGAGTCCGCGTGACCTCGCCCCGCACCCCGCCCAACGGGCGGGGCGGTGGCGGTGTGGTCGTGGCAGGAAGCTGTTTCGCGGCGCCACGTCCCGTCGGGTGGAACCATCACCGCACACGCGAGAACGGAAGCACTACGCCCGGCTACATCACGTAGGTGCCGAGCCATCCGAGCATGCCCGCCTGGACGTACCACAGTGCAGCCCAGTCGTCTCGGTCGCGCTCCGCGACGCCGATGTTCAGAGCGGGGAGCGCGGCTGCACGGCGAGGGGGACCCGGACACCCCGCGGGCCGAGGCGGCGTTGCCTCGTCGTGCACAGCGTTAACCAGCTGACACGTACTCCGTCTGTTGGTCTCCGACCTCTCTGGCGGTTCGAGGTGAAGAGGCCTACGCTGCCGAGAATCCGGCATACCGAGTGGTGGGGAGCTGACCCATGGAAGCGGTCGTGACGGTTCGCGACCTGCGGATGCGCTACGGGGACAACGACGTCCTCACCGGCGTCGACTTCGACATCCGCCGGGGCGAGGTGGTGTGCCTCCTCGGACCGAACGGCGCCGGCAAGACCACGACGATCGAGATCCTCGAGGGCTTCCGGATCAGGTCGGCCGGCGATGTCACCGTGATGGGTCAGGATCCGGCCCACGCCGACGACGACTGGCGCGCACACACGGGAGTCGTCCTCCAGTCGTGGCGTGACCACCCGCGGTGGACCCCACGACGGCTGTTGACGCAGCTCGGCGGGTACTTCGCCCCGTACTCCACGCCCGAACGGCCGCGCCCCCACGACATCGACCTGCTCCTCGAGACGGTGGGCCTGACCGAGCTGGCGGACCGCAAGATCGCCACGCTGTCGGGTGGGCAGCGCCGGCGGCTCGACGTCGCCGTCGGCATCGTCGGGCGACCGGAGCTGCTCTTCCTCGACGAGCCGACCGCCGGCTTCGACCCCCAGGCCCGCCGTGACTTCCACGGCGTCGTCCGCAGCCTCGCCGACTCCGAGGGGACCACCATCCTGTTGACCACCCACGACCTCGACGAAGCCGAGAAGCTCGCGGACCGAGTCCTCGTGCTGGCGGCCGGCCGGATCGTCGCCGACGACACGGTGGACGGACTCGCGCGACGCCTCGAGGGCGAGTCGCAGGTGCGGTGGACCGCCGCCGGTCGACGACATGTCGAGGCCGTCCCCGACGCGACGAAATTCGTCCGCAACCTCTTCGACGAACTGGGCGACGCTGTCGAGGACCTCGAGGTGCGACGGGCCAGCCTCGAGGACGCGTACCTCGCCCTCGTCCAGCAGCACGAGGCCGGTCACGGCGAGGCAGCGGCCCGGCTCTTCGCGGAGGTGACCGGATGAACCCCACCTGGAATGCCGTCAGCCTCGGTCTGCAGCGTGGGTGGACCGAGTTCGTCCAGAGCGTGCGCAGCACCCAGGACCAGGGCTTCTACCTGTTCACCGCCGCCCTCACGGTCGGCTACCTCTTCCTTCGGCGCAACACGGAGGTCGAGGGCACCGACCTGCTGCTTCCCTCGGTGGCACTGCCGAGCATCCTCGGCGCCCTCATCGCCTTCGGAGTCATCATCGGTCCGGCGTACGCGCTCGCGATGGAGAAGGAGGACGGGACCCTCCTGCGGCACAAGGCAGTCCCGCACGGCTTACAGGGCTACTTCACCGGCCAGCTGCTCTTCCAGTCGCTGTCGCTGCTGCCGCAGATGATCGTCATCCTCGTGCCGAGCTTCCTCCTCTTCGATGACCTCATGGCCGACCCGTCCGGGTGGCTGACCGTCGCGTGGGTGATTCCCCTCGGCCTGCTCGCCACGATGCCGATCGGCATGCTCATCGGAGCGCTCGTGCCGAGCACGCAGAAGGTCGGCACGTGGGGGATGCTGCCGGTGCTCGTCATGGCGGGCATCTCGGGCATCTTCTACCCCGTCCAGCAGCTGTGGGGGTGGGTGCAGGTCATCGCCCAGGTCTTCCCGATGTACTGGATCGCCCTCGGCATGCGCTCCGCCTTCCTGCCCGACGAGGCTGCCGCACTCGAGATCGGCGGGAGCTGGCGCACCACACAGACCGTGGTGGTCCTCGGCATCTGGGCGGTCGTCGGCGCTCTCGTCACCCCGATGGTCCTGCGGCGGATGGCGCGCCGGCAGACCGGTTCGCAGGTCGAGGCGGCACGCGACGCCAGCCTCCAGTGGGTGCGCTGAGGCTTCACGCATCCATCAGCGTGCTCGCGAGAGGCAGAGAAGCACCAGGCCCGGTACGGCCTCACCTCTCGCGGTCGGCTTCACTCGGGGTGGTTGGCGTGCCGGCCGCCGATGGTGAACCGGGTGGTGACGCCCTCGTACATCAGGTGGGCGATGAGCCCGTCTTGAGCGTGCTGGAGCGTATGGCAGTGGTCGCTCCATATGCCGGGGTTGTCAGCCTCGAAGGCGATCTCGTACGTCTCTCCCGGGTGCACGTCGAGGGAGTCGACCACCCACGGGCTGCCCTGAGCGGCGACCCCGTCCCGGGAGAGGACGACCACATGGTGACCATGGAGGTGCATCGGGTGCACCTCGCCCGAGTCGTTGGTGACGCGGAAGCGGACGATGTCGCCCTCGGTCACGTGGAACATCGGGACGTCAGGAAAGAGGTGTCCGTTGACCGTCCAGAACGAGCCCGGCCGGCCGTCGATGAGCCCGATCCGACGGTCGATGACGTAGTCGAAGACGCGATCCGGTCGCTCGGCGTCGAAACCGATGGATGCCGGTGCTCCGTAGCTCAAGAGGTCGACCGTCCCCCTCGGTTGAGGCTGGATCGGCACCTGGCTGCCGTCAGGACCCACGACGACGCTGCGGGCGCCCCCCACATGGACCCGCGCCCCGCCGTCCGGGACGACGACCGTGACATCCACCCGTCCACCAGCCGGCACGAGCACCTTCTGTCCGACGACGTCCGACGGGCCGGTCACCTCGTGGCCGTCGGTGGCCGCGACCCGGTACGGCTCCGACGCCCACAAGGCGGCCGTGCCCTGGTCGGTGTTGATCACCCGGATCCGCGCCCGCGTGCCGGGTGCGGCCGTCACCCGAGCATCGCTGGCTGCACCGTTGAGCGTGTGCTGCCCCGCGAACACATGCAGCAACGCCACCTGGTCCACGGACTCCTGTGCAGGGCCTGCGGGATCGACGACGAGTGCCCCGAGCAGCCCTCTCTCGACCTGCTCGTGCGACACCTGGTGCGAGTGGTACCAGTACGTCCCGGCATCCTCGACGACGAAGCGGTAGATGTGCCGACCGCCGACCGGCACGGCATCCTGCGTCACGCCCGCGACGCCGTCCTCGGCGTTGGGGACGTCGACACCGTGCCAGTGCAGCGTCACCCCGTCAGGGACCGACTCGTTGACGAGCGTCACCTCGAGGAGCTGTCCCTGGCGCGCCCGGATCGTCGGCCCAGGGGAGGTGCCGTTCACCGTGTACCCGTCGACAGCACGTCCGTCGGGCACCTGGATCACACCGCGTCGCGCGACGAGCTCGACCCGATTGTCCGCTGGGCGAGACGGGTCGACGACGAGTGACGTGACGTCGACCGAGGCTGCGGACAGACGGCCGGATGCCGGGGCGGTGCCTCCGCCCGGGTGGTGCGGGTCCGACTCACGCACTCCATCGACTTGTCCGTCCACCGCATGGCCCGTCGACATCACGGAGTACTCCCCGAGCCGGGTCGACGCCCAGCCGGCGCCCGCGAGGACGACCAGCCCGACCGCGCCGGCCGCCAGGGCCAGCCTCAGCGGGTCAGGCGGGGACGCTCGATGTCGGCTCATCGACGGTGACCTCATCGTGTGTCCGCGATCCCGCGCGGGCCGCGTACACGGCGACGAGAAGGAGGAGCAGGGCGTTGGCCCCATGGAACAACCCGACGTACGGAGTGTCGGAGATGGCGTATCCGGCGCTGCCCTGGATGAAGACCAGCGCAAAGGTGGCCCAGGCCAGCGTCTTCGCACGCGGGACGCCCCGGACGAAGAACGAGACGACGCCGAGGGCGAAAGCGACCACCGGAAGCACCAGGCCGCCGACGATGCCGTGGATCGGGAACCCCAGGTCCCCGGTGAAGGTGGCCTGCTGGCTCTCGATGAGGGCCTTGTCGACGACCCCGCCGTCCATGACGTATCCGGTCATCCCCCCGAAGCCGAACGCGATGGACGCCGCCTGCACGACGACGCCTGCGGCAACGATCCAGGCGAGGACGGAGTAGAGCTTGCGCATTGTGGTCTCCTTCTCGTGACTGATCCGTTCACGCTCGCGTCTCGACACCGTAGCGGGCAACGCGGGTGGCCGTCCGACGCTTCGGGGTTTGGCACCAGAAGTCCTGGGGCCAGACCGCGGGGTTCCCACGGGGCTGCACCCAGTGACGCGAGTGGCCCCGAGGGCCGAGAATGAGGTGTGGTTCCCAGGACGGCGTGGTTCCTGACCCTCGGTGCTGTGGGCGGCGGGTCACTCGTCTACGTCGTCGTCGTGCGGGGGTTCACCGAGCCGTCCATCCCACCAGGCGCCGGCCTGGCTTGGCCCGTCCTCGGCGCCCTGCCCTTCTTCGTCTTCGGGATGTGGCTGCTGACGGCGACCTCGTCCCGGCTGGCGCTCTACGTGGCGCTGGCCGGGACGGCAACCGCCGCCGGTGCGGCATACGAGACCCTGTTGTGGACCGAGCCGGAGCTGCTGTCCTCCCCGTCGCTGCCCCTCATCAACACCGTGGGGCTCACCGTCGACGGTGTCGCGGCGGCCGCCTTCCTCCTCACCTTCGCGACGTTCCCCGACGGCGTGCTCGAACGACGGTGGCAGCGTGTCGCGGTGCTGGGGGTCTGGGCCTGCGCGTTCGTCGGACCGCTCTATCTCCTGACCAGCGACCGCGTCGTCCTGCCCGAGTACTTGGGGATCACCAGCCAGATGGCCAACCCGTACGTCGTCGACGTCCTCAGCCCGTTGCGCCCGGTGGTGGACATGCTGTTCGCGTGGCCGCCCACGTTGCTCGCGATGATCATCCTCGCCAGCCGAGCCTTCTGGGGCGACGAACGAACACGCAGACGGCTCCGGGTGATGACCGTGACAGTCCTGGCGGTCCTCGTCAGCTGGATGTTCTGGAGCGCCGTGCCGTTGCTGGGTCTCAGCGGTACCCCGCTCGAGCTGGTGTTCCAGTCGGCGGTCCTGGCAGGCATGATCGCCCTCCCGGTGGCCGGGATCCACGGCATCCTTCGCCACGGGGCGTTCGACGTCGCGGATGCGGACCGCGCCAGAGTCGTCGTCCGGTCGTCGTCGGCGCTCATCACCGTCCTCTATGCAGTCGCCGTCGCCGCCCCTGCGCTCCTCCTCATGAACCGCCTCGACCCCTTGGGCGCGGTCCTCGTCACGGCCATCGCGGCCGTCGTGCTCCTCCCGGTCCGTGGCCTGGCTGAGCGGCTGGTCCGCCGCACCGTCCTCGGCGACAGGGACCACCACCTCGCGCTGCTGAGCGAGCTCGGCGCTCGGCTCGAGCAGGCCATGGAGCTGGACGAGGTGCTCGCCCGGCTCGCCGAGGGTGTGCGTCGGGGCCTTGACGCGTCATGGGTGCGGGTGCGGGTGCTCGGCGTCGATGAAGAGGTCGCGACCGTTCCTGCGGGAGTCGCGGGGACGGTGACCGGTGCCCCCGTCGCGACGCAGGACCTCATCCGCGGCGACCAGCGCCTTGGGGTCCTCGAGCTCGGGCCCCCGCTCCACGGCGAGTACGGTGCTGACGAGCTGGCCCTCCTCCAGACCGTGGCCCGCCAGGCGACGACGACCGTCGCCAACGTGCGGCTCACCGCCCGGCTGGGCGAGCAGCTCGAGGAGCTGAGCGCGTCCCGAGTGCGGCTCATCACCGCCCAGGACGAGGAGCGCCGACGCATCGAGCGCAACCTCCACGACGGCATCCAGCAGAGCGTCGTGGCGCTCATCGCGAACCTCGGACGGGCCCGGCAGCGGCTCCAGCGCGACGAGCTGCGGCCACTCGAGCTCGTCGAGCTCCAGGACCAGGCCCGCGAGATGCTGACCGACCTGCGCGAGCTGGCGCGCGGCATCCACCCGCAGGTGCTCAGCGACCGTGGCCTGGTCGCGGCGGTGGAGTCGAGGTCCTCTCGGTTCCCGGTGCCACTCGCCGTCATCGCCGACGAGGGGACGCGTGCCGCGCGGTTCGCCCCTGACATCGAGGCGGTCGCGTTCTACACCGTCCGCGAGGCGCTGGCCAACGTCGCCAAGCACTCCGGCGCCAGCTGTGCCCGAGTCTCACTCTCGGTCGTCGAAGATCGGCTCAGGGTCGAGGTCGTCGACGACGGCAGCGGGTTCTCGCTCGAGCAGGAGCGCTCGGCGTCAGGGGGGCTGACGAACATCGGTGACCGTGTTGCCGCGGTCGGCGGCCGGCTCGGTGTGGACCGGGCTCCCGGAGGCGGCGCACGCCTCGTCGTCGACCTCCCCTTGTCGGGGTCCATTGCGGAGCCCACGGACGCGGCCGTACAGGTCGAACGGCCGATGGCTCCGGACGAGGACGAGGTCGGCGTCCGGCAGCCGGCTCTGGCGGCCGAGCTCCCGCTGATCGCGCACCCGGTGGGGGAGTCCGCCCGTGCCTGAGCCGCTCCAGATCGTCATCGCGGAGGACAACTACCTCGTCCGCGAGGGCGTCCGTCGGCTCCTGGAGGACTCCGGACGGGTCACGGTGCTCGCGGGGGTCGGCACGGCAGTGGAGCTCTTGGATGCCGTGCGGCGGCTCGATCCGGAGGCCGTGCTCACCGACATCCGGATGCCGCCAACCCACCGGATGGAGGGCATCGAGGCCGCCCACGCAATCCGGTCGGCACACCCGACGGTCGGTGTCGTGGTGCTGTCGCAGCACACCGACGAGGCGTACGCCCTGGCGCTCTTCGAGAACGGCTCTTCGGGCCTCGGCTACCTTCTGAAGGACCGGGTCGGTGACCTCGACGACCTCGTGCACGCGCTCGTCGAGGTGAGCACGGGCGGCTCGGTGGTCGACCCCGTGATCATCGACGCGCTCGTGCGGCGGCGGAGTCGGGACGAGGCCGACCCCTTCGCCGCGCTGACGCCACGCGAGCTCGACGTTCTGCGCGAGATGGCCCTGGGGAAGACCAACGCGCGGATCGAGAAGGCCCTCTTCCTGTCGTCCTCGACCGTCGAGAAGCACGTCAACGCGATCTTCACGAAGCTGTCGATCCCCGAGACCGGTGTCAACCGCCGGGTTGCCGCCGTGCTGGCGTTCCTCCAGCGGCCCGCGGGTGCCGACGGCCAGCCGGCACGGTAGCCGGGCGCCTCCCCAGTCGACGGCGGCGCCACGCGCACTGCCCTACAGTGCCCACATGCTCATACTCGCCATCCTCCTCTTCGGCATGCTCGTCGGCGCCGCGGCCCAGCTCATCCTCGGCAAGGCCAAGGGCGGGATCAACTGGCCGATGGCCTTCGCCACCGGGATCGCCGGCTCCTTCCTCGGTGGCCTGCTCGCGAGCCTGCTCGCCGGCGACGGGCTGGAGCTTCGGCCGAGCGGCATCCTCGGGTCGATCGTCGGCGCGGTCCTCCTCACGGCCGGGTGGCTCTGGTGGCAGCGCCGCAGTAGCTCCGCCACGGCCTGAACCCTCCGCCCCTTCCTGAACCCCTCCGAGACTGCCTGGACCCTCCGTTTTGGCGTGCGCCCAACCCGGGGCATGGCCAGATCGAGCGCGGCCTTCGACAGAAGGGTTGCCCGTGGCGCCACCGGGTAGGCCTCCGGGACCTCAACACCCACACTCGTGATTCCTGGAGGAACCCCATGGCCAACACGATCTCCCGTGCACTTCACGACGTCGGGCTCTCGGCGTGGTTCGGCGGCACGCTCGCCAACGCCGTCGCCCTCAACCCCGCGTCTTCCGAGGCGGCGACCGCCAGCACCACGGGTGCCGTGGCGAACGCCGGCTGGGACCGCTGGACCCCTGTCAACGCGGCCGCGATCGGTGCGCACCTCATCGGCAGCGTGGGGCAGCTCGCCGGAAACACCGAGCGGATGAAGGCCCAGAAGGGCGTCGGCACGATGGCCGTGGTCAAGACCGCGGTGACCGCGGCGGCCCTGGGAGCCACGGCATACAGCCGCATGCTCGGCAAGAAGGTCTCGCAGAACCACGCGGTCCCGGCGGAGTCGGGTACGGAACCGTCGATGACGACGCCGCCCGAGGTGGCCAAGGCGCAACGGCAGCTGGCCGCCCTGCAGTGGGTCGTCCCCACCCTCACCGGCGTCCTCACGGTGATCAGCGCGTTCGCGGGCGAGCAGCAGCGCCCGCAGGAAGTCAGCCGGGGGGTCAGGGCCCGCCGCCTCAGCCGTAAGGGCTGAACAGCCGGCACAGCTGCCGGGGTCCCGGGTGGCTACAACCCGGGGCCCCGGCCACGCCGCGGCATCCGTCGTGGCGTCCCCTTCTGACAGACGGGAAACCATGGACTTCAGATACCTCGGCAACAGCGGACTGAAGATCTCCGAGATCACCTACGGCAACTGGCTCACCCACGGCTCCCAGGTGGAGAACGACGTCGCGACCCAGTGCGTGCGTGCGGCTCTCGACCACGGCATCAGCACGTTCGACACCGCTGACACCTATGCGAACACGAAGGCGGAGACGGTCCTCGGCGACGCCCTGAAGGGCGAGCGGCGGGAGAGCCTCGAGATCTTCACCAAGGTCTACTGGCCGACGGGTCCGGGGGGCAAGAACGACACCGGCCTCTCGCGCAAGCACATTCTCGAGAGCATCGACGGGTCGCTCACCCGCCTCCAGACCGACTACGTCGACCTCTACCAGGCCCACCGATACGACACCGAGACGCCGCTCGAGGAGACCATGCAGGCGTTCGCCGACGTCGTCCGGCAGGGCAAGGCTCTCTACATCGGCGTCAGTGAGTGGACCGCCGACCAGATCCGGGCCGGCCACGCGCTCGCGAAGGATCTCGGCATCCAGCTCATCTCGAGCCAGCCCCAGTACTCGATGCTGTGGCGCGTCATCGAGGGCGAGGTCGTCCCTGCCTGCGAGGAGCTCGGCATCGGCCAGATCGTGTGGAGCCCCATCGCGCAGGGTGTGCTCACCGGGAAGTACCTGCCGGGTCAGTCACCTCCGGAGGGCTCGCGCGCGGCCGACGAGAAGGGCGGCGCCGACATGATCAAGCGGTTCATGAACGACGACGTCCTCGGCCGGGTGCAGGACCTCAAGCCGGTCGCCGACGAGGCGGGGCTCACGATGGCGCAGCTCGCCGTTGCCTGGGTGCTCCAGAACCCGAACGTCGCCGCTGCGCTGGTCGGGGCATCGCGCCCGGAGCAGGTGGGCGAGAACGCCAAGGCGGCCGGTGTGACGCTCGACGCGGAGCTCATGGCGAGGATCGACGACGTGCTCGGCAACATCGTCGAGCGTGACCCCGGTAGAACCGAGGAGAACGCACCGAAGACTCGCGCCGCCTGAGCGGGCTCAGGGACGCCCGGCGGCGAGTAGCTCTCGGAGCGTCAGCGGCTCACGGCCTGTCAGCTTCGCGACGTCCTGGCTGATCTCGGCCACCTCGCCGGCTGCCATGGCGGTGTACGTGGAGACCCACGCGTCGTACTGCCAGTCCGGCGCGTCCCACCGCTTCCGCGACTCGTACGCCTCCGCCACCGTCTCGTCGTGGTACGTCACCGGCCGGCCGGTCGTCTCCGTGAGGATGCCGGCGACGTCGTCCATCGACAGCGCCTCTCGGCCGGTGAGGTGGTACGTCTTCCCCACGTGCGCCTCCGGGTCGAGCAGGACGTTGACGGCGACCCGTGCGATGTCCTCGCGGGCGACCGCGGAGACCCGCCCCTGACCTGCCGGCCCTCGGATGACTCCGTCGTCACCGACGAGGTGCGGGAAGAAGTCGAGGTAGAGGTTGTCGCGCAGGAAGGTGAACCGCATACCCCGGGCTCGGATGTGCTCCTCCGTTGCCCAGTGATGCCGACCGAGCGTGAAGGTGCAGTCGTCCGCCGCCCCGAAGAAGGACGTGTAGACGACGTGCTGCACACCCGCGTCCGCCGCCGCGTCGACGAAGGTGAGGTGCTGCTCCAGCCGGTCGGCAGCCTCCGAGGCGGAGACCATGAAGAGGGTGGTGGCTCCCTCGAGGGACCGGAGCGCCACCTCTCGGTCCCCGTATGCCGCTGGGACGGCATCCGCTCGGTCGAGGCGGGGTGCGCGCTCGGGTGACCGGACGACCAGGCGCTGGGCCACGCCGAGGTCGGCGAGCTCACGGGCGACGAGACCGCCGAGGGCACCCGTGGAGCCGGTGACGGCAAGTGTGGCGAGGGTCGGCATGTCCATCAGTGTCGCAGTGCCGGGATTCTGTGCGGTCACCCGACAGCCTGCCGGCCGGCGGGGTCAGCCCAGGCGCCGCGCGACGATGTCGTCGGCCGCGGTGACCGCCTCGTCGGTGCCACGGACGGCCTCGAGGAACGGCTCCCGGGCCAGGCTCAGCAGTTCGGTGTCCTGCAGCGCGGTGACGGTCGCGGTGCGTGCAACGTCGCGGAGGAGTCCGATCTCACCGAAGAAGTCGCCCGGGCCCTCGTAGCGGAGGTGCTGGCCGTCCTGGGTGACCTCCACCCGACCGCTCTTGATGACGAGGAAGCGGTCCGAGCTCTCACCCTCCGCGAGGATCGCCGTGCCGGCCGGAGCGGCCTCCGGCACCAGGCTGCGGGCAAGGGACTCGACGGCCGACGGCGGCATGGGCGCGAAGATCGGGATCCGGCGCAGCAGCTCGGTCCCCTCCGGTGGCCGGAGCGTCGCGTCCAGGCGCAGGCACCGGGGGAGGATTGCGATCGCCGGCACTCCCACGACGAGCGCCAGCACGGTGAGGGTCCACCGCATGCCGAACCTCTCGAGGAGGAACGGTGTCGCGATGGAACCGATGGCCATAGTGGAGATGAACGCTCCCTCGAAGGCACCGAACACCCGGCCCAGCACAGTGTCCGGGACGATGCGTTGCACAAGGGTGATGTAGTTGACGTCGACGAGGGGGTTCCCGAAGCCCATGAGGACGATCGCGGCGAACACCGTTGCCGGGGAGGGCCACACGACGACCAACAACAGGGGGAGGGCCCAGAGAGCGGTGCCGAGGGCCATGTCCGTCGCCAGGCGGTTCTTCGTGGCCCGAGAGATGGCATAAAAGCCGCCGAGGATCGCCCCGACCCCGAAGGCTGAGTCGATCAGGCCGACGGCCTCTGGCCCCCGGTTGAGGATGTCGACGGCCCAGGTGACGCCGAGGACGATGGTCGCGCCGGCGACGATCGTCTGGGCTGACAAGAGAGTGCCGATGAGGAGCAGGTCGCGGTTGCGTCCGATCTGCGTGAAGCCCTCGCCCATCTCCCGCAGCAGTCCGACCTTGACCGCAGGGGTGTCGTCTTGCGGGTCGGCGTCGCCGTCGCGCACGGGTTCCGGGTCGCGTGCCACAGGTCTGATCCCCGACACGAGGAACGCCGACAGCGCGAAGGTCACGGCGTTGAGCAGGAAGACGGTCTGGACGTTCGTGGTGGCGACGATGGTGGCCCCGATGGCCGGGCCGACGAAGAAGGCGAGGCTCTCGATCGTGCTCGAGGCGCCGTTGGCAGCGGTGAGCTCCTCGGGCTTGGTCGTCAGGGACGGCATCCACGCCATCTGCGCCGGGCGGAACACACACCCGATGAGACCGGTCACCGTGGAGATGACGATGACGGACAACGTCGGCGCATCGATGAACACGAGCAGCGCCGCCAACGCGGTGAGGAGGGCGCGAGCGATGTCCGACGACACCAGCAGCATCTTGCGAGGAAGACGGTCTGCAAGCGAGGAGGCGAGCGGCGTGAACACCGCCATGAGGATCAGTCGGACCGCGAACCAGACCCCGACGAGCTTCGCGCCACCAGCGTTGTACGCGTAGACGGTGACGGCGGTGGCGTACGCCCAGTCACCGATCATCGACCCGGCCAGCGCGAGCTCGATGCGGCGCAGCGCCGGGTTGACGAAGACCGACCTCAGCGACCCCCAGGTCTCCTGCAGTGCACGACGGACACCTCCCGACTCCCGCGTGGAGGCCTCGGTCTCCGCCGTCATCCTGGGCACCCTTCGTCGCGGGCCCGTCGCCCTGCTGCGCCGAACACTCCCCTGCCGCTGTATGCGGTGTAAATAGTCCGAACGGACCAGAGGTGGCGCACCGGGGCATGCAGGCTGGTCGTCACCCTGTGCGGCTCGTCACGATGTCGTATGCCGCGGACAGCGACTGGCTGGTTCCCCGCACCGCGCCGAGGAAGTGCTCGCGGCTGAGGCTGACCAGCTCGGTGTCCTCGACGGCTGTGACCGTCGCGGTCCTGGGGACGTCTCGCAGCAGCCCGATCTCGCCGAAGAACTCCCCGGGGCCCTCGTACCGCAGGTGGGTGCCTCCTTGGGTGACCTCGACGGAACCAGTGAGGATGACGAGGAACCGGTCGGACGGCTCGCCCTCCTGGACGATGTCGGTGCCGGCCGCGGCCGACTCGCGGACGAGCCGGCGTGCGAGGACCTCGATCGACGCCGGAGCAAGGGGTGCGAACATCGGGATGACTGACAGGAGGTCCGTGCCGGGCGGTGGGCGCAGGGTGGAGTCCAGTCGCCGAGCTCGAGGGAGGTAGCAGGCGGCGGGCACACCCACGAGCACCGCGAGCACCGTGAGTGTGCCCCGAACGCCCAGCTGGTCGAGGAGATAGGGCGTCACCGCAGACCCGATCGCCATCGTTCCGATGCAGGTCCCCTCGAAGGCCCCGAAGACCCGGCCCAGCTGTCGGTCGGGGGTGAGGCGCATCGTCAGCGTGGCGTAGTTGACGTCGACGAGCGGGAGGCCGAAGCCCATGATGGCCACCATCGCGAAGACGGTTGCGGGAGACGGGTAGGCGATGACGAGCAGCAGGGGGAGGGCCCAGAGGAGGGTGCCACTGACGAGGTCAAGAGCGATCTTGTTGCGCACCGAGCGCGCGATGGCGACGAAGCCGCCGACGACGGCCCCGGCCCCCAACGTCGCGTCGATGAGGCCGACGCCCGCGGGACCGACACCGAGGATCTCCACCGCGAAGACCACACCGAGCACCACCATCGCCCCGGAGACCACCATCTGAACGCAGATGAGCACCATGATCATGACGAGGTTCGCGTTGCGCCCGATCGTGGAGAAGCCGCTCGCCATCTCGCGCCACAGCCCGGCGGGGGGCTCGGTGGGGCCGCTGGCGAGGTCCGCGACCTCGGCCCGGATCCTCATCACCAGCGCCGCCGAGGCGAGGAACATCACCGCGGTGACGACGAACATGGTCTCGACGGTCGTCGTGGCGACGACGAGCCCACCGATGGCAGGCCCGAAGAGGAAGGCGAGGCTGTCGATGGTGCTCGACGCCCCGTTGGCGGCTGTGAGCTGCCCTGGGTGTGAGGTCAGTGACGGCAGCCAGGCGAGCTGTGCTGGGCGGAAGACGCAGCCGGCCAACGGGGCCAAGGTCGCGAGCACGAGGACGAGCCACGTGGGCGCGTCGAGCAGGAGCGCGACCACCGCGGCCGCGACGAGCGCCGCACGCACGAGCGTGGACACGACGAGCACGGTCTTGCGTGAGAGCCGGTCGACGGCCGCGGACGCGGGCGGAGTGACCACCGCGATGAGCGCCAGCCGGATCCCTGCCCAGGCACCGACGAGCGGGGCACCCCCCTCTCGGTAGGCCCACACGGTCACCGCCGTGGAATAGGCCCAGTCACCGACCAGAGAGGCGGCGAGGGCGAGCTGGACGCGGCGGAGCGAGGGGTCGGCGAACACCGCTCGCAGGGACCGCCACGTGTCGGTCAGCGCGGCACCTCCGCTGCGTGCCGGCCGCTCGAGAGGCTCGGTCTCGACCGCCACCACACCTCCAGAGTCGGAACGCAACGTCTGTCGCAGGATGGGGGTTGGCCACGGCTCGGTAAATGGCCCGGTCGTGCTATTGACACCCTGACCAGCGACAACGGTGGTGGAGACGCTCGAATGGGCTTGATTGGTGCTGGAATCGGCGCGTCGGAGGGCTGGCTGGCCGGCGTGCCTGTGGACAACTCGAGTGGCGGTTTCGGCCGATTTGGCTAGCGTTTCCGTGCGAGCCGACGAGGGGCGGCCGGGAAGGGATGCATGAGACGAGGTGTCTTCGGGATGCCGTGGGCGGTCGGTGCGCTGCTCGCAACCCTGCTGCTGAGCGGATGTCAGGCGGAGGAGACGCCGCCGGCGGGTGCCTTCCCGTCGGCCAGCTCGGGAAGCCCCTCAGCCAGCCCTGCGTCGACTTCGCCGTCGCCGTCCGCGTCCCCGTCGAGCGACGTCCCCGCAGCTGCCAGGGAGAAGTCCGAAGCCGGAGCAGAAGCTTTCGTCCGCTTCTTTATGGTGCAGGCAGCCGCTGCGTGGACAGCGCCTAACCCCGGCTTGATCGAGCATCACTCCTCTTCAGAGTGCGACGCTTGCAACGACTTGGCTCGTGTAGCTGAGGAACTGAGACTGAATGGGCAGCGGTACGACAAGCCGCCGGTGACGTTGACAAAACTATCCACGATTCGCAAAAGCGAGAACGCGTACGCCTTCGACGCGCAGTTGCGAGAAAATGCTGTTCGCGTCATTGGCCGATCAGGTGAAGTCGTTGATACATACCCATCCCGGCAGATATCGCGAGCCATTGCTGTCACCTGGGAGGAG
>CALCXF010000105.1 GCA_937907685.1 uncultured Nostocoides sp. | reverse complement strand
CGGCCTCGCCGGCCCCGTCGACCACTGCACCGGCTCCCGGTCCGGCCCCGGCGTCTCGCCCTGCGGCGCCGGCGACATCAGCGCCATCCGCGCCCTCAACGCCGGCTCCCGCCGAGACGGCTCCTGCCGCGCCGGCCCCCCCAGGGCCTGCCCCGGCAGCACCGGTCGCACCCGCCGCCCGCGAGGCCGGCCAGGGTGCTCCCCGTCCGGCGCCCCGCCCGGGCAGCAGCCCCCGCCCCGGCAACAACCCGTTCGCCCCGAGCCAGGGGATGGGCCGCAGCCGCGAGCCGTCGCCGCGGCCGGGCAACAACCCCTTCGCGGCCAGCCAAGGCATGCCGCGCCCCCAGAGCCGGCCCGGTGGTACGCGCCCGGGTGGTCCCCCCGGCGCGGCGGGCCCACGCCCCAGCGGCGTCCGCCCGAGTCCCGGCATGATGCCCGACCGCAGCGCGGTGGCCCGTCCCGGCGACCGTTCGACCCGCGGCGGTACGCGCACCGGTGCTCCCGGAGCGCGTCCCGGCGGTGGTGGCGCCGGCTTCGGCGGCCGCCCCGGTGGCGGTCCCGGAGGTGGCGGTTTCCGCGGTGGCCCCGGAGGTCGTGGCGGCACTCAAGGCGCCTTCGGCCGAGGTGGAGGGCGCCCAGGCCGGGCGCGCAAGTCCAAGCGCGCCAAGCGCCTGGAGTTCGAGGAGATGCAGGCACCGTCGATCGGTGGCGTCAGCGTCCCCCGTGGTGACGGCACGACCGTCATCCAGATCCGCCAGGGCGCCAGCCTCTCCGACTTCGCCGACAAGATCGACGCGAACCCGGGCGCGCTCGTCACCGTGCTGTTCCACCTCGGTGAGATGGCCACGGCGACGCAGAGCCTCGACGAGGACACCTTCCGGCTGCTCGGTGGCGAGCTCGGCTACGACATCCGCATGGTCTCGCCCGAGGAGGAGGAGCGCGAGCTCTTCGACTCCTTCAACATCGACCTCGAGATCGGGGTCGACACCGAGGAGGAGGAGGACCTCGAGGCCCGTCCGCCGGTCGTGACCGTCATGGGTCACGTCGACCACGGCAAGACGCGTCTCCTCGACGCGATCCGCAACGCCGAGGTCGCCGCCGGTGAGGCGGGCGGCATCACCCAGCACATCGGCGCCTACCAGATCCACAAGGAGCACGAGGGCGTCGAGCGGGCCATCACCTTCATCGACACCCCGGGCCACGAGGCGTTCACCGCCATGCGTGCCCGTGGTGCCAAGGTCACGGACATCGCGATCCTCGTCGTGGCCGCCGACGACGGCGTCATGCCGCAGACCATCGAGGCGCTCAACCACGCCCAGGCCGCGGACGTCCCGATCGTCGTCGCCGTCAACAAGATCGACGTCGAGGGTGCCAACCCGGCCAAGATCCGCCAGCAGCTCACCGAGTACAACCTCGTCGCCGAGGAGTACGGCGGCGAGACGATGTTCGTCGACGTCTCCGCGAAGCAGGGACAGAACATCGACCAGCTGCTCGAGGCCGTGCTGCTGACGGCCGACGCGGCCCTCGACCTGCGGGCCAACCCCGAGCGCGACGCCCGTGGCATCGCCATCGAGGCGAACCTCGACAAGGGCCGCGGCGCCACGGCGACCGTCCTCATCCAGTCGGGCACGCTGCGCGTCGGTGACGCCATCGTCGCGGGCTCCTCGCACGGCCGCGTCCGGGCCATGCTCGACGAGCACGGCAACTCCGTCCCGGAGGCACTCCCGTCGCGTCCGGTCCAGGTGCTCGGTCTGTCCACCGTCCCGCGGGCCGGCGACACGTTCGTCGTCGCCCCCGACGACCGCACCGCGCGCCAGATCTCCGAGAAGCGCGAGGCGGCCGACCGCCAGGCGAGCCTGGCCAAGGCACGCAAGCGCATCTCGCTCGAGGACCTCAACGAGGCCCTCGCGGCGGGCAAGGTCGACACCCTCAACCTCATCCTCAAGGGTGACGTGTCGGGTTCGGTCGAGGCGCTCGAGGACGCCCTGCTCCAGATCGACGTGGGCGAGGAGGTCGACCTGCGGATCATCGACCGGGGCGTCGGAGCGATCACGCTCAACAACATCAACCTCGCGATGGCGTCCGACGCCATCATCATCGGTTTCAACGTGCGGGCCGAGGGCCAGAACGCCGAGGTCGCCGAGCGCGAGGGCGTCGAGATCCGCTACTACTCGGTGATCTACCAGGCGATCGAGGAGATCGAGCAGGCGCTCAAGGGCATGCTCAAGCCGGAGTTCGAAGAGGTCGAGCTGGGCACCGCGGAGATCCGTGAGATCTTCCGGAGCAGCAAGTTCGGCAACATCGCCGGCTCGATCGTCCGCAGCGGCGAGATCCGGCGCGGCACCCGGGCGAGGATCACCCGCAACGGTGTCGTCGTGGCGGAGAACATCGAGATCGCGGGCCTGCGCCGGTTCAAGGACGACGTCACCGAGGTCCGCGAGGGCTTCGAGTGCGGCATCAACCTCGGGTCGTTCAACGACCTTCAGCTCGAGGACCTCATCTCCACGTATGAGATGCGGGAGAAGCCTCGAGCGTGATGCGCCGGGTCCCACGCTCTGCGTGGGCG
The DNA here is from genome assembly GCA_937907685.1 of uncultured Nostocoides sp. Lineage (GTDB taxonomy): Bacteria > Actinomycetota > Actinomycetes > Actinomycetales > Dermatophilaceae > Fodinibacter. The sequence goes on along the minus strand of CALCXF010000105.1, from coordinate 8,884 downwards.
AAGCCGAGAGCCTGACCCGGGCGGATCTCCCCTCACGGGTGGGCGGGCCCAAGGGTGTGATCCGGCGGGTCACGCGCGGCCCGTTGGCGCGCGTGGGCCGTGCCGAGCGTTCCCGACCGGACCCTCACCTCGTCTGTCGCGCAGTGCCGGCGGCCGCCGCTTCGGCGGCGTGTCCCCGGCACGCCGACAGACGAGGTCGGGGAGGTAGGGGCACCTCATCGGTGGCGCGGCGGCCCGCCCGTGCCTGCCCGCCGGCCGCCCCGGACCGGGCCGCTCCCGGGGCCGGCGCCGTCCACCGCCGCCACGCCGGTCACTAGGCTGGAAGCCCCCCGTCCCGACGAGCCAAGGAGGAGCCGTGCCCGACACCGCACGCGCCCAGAAGATCGCCGACCGCATCAAGACGGTGACCGCCGAGAACCTCGACGCCATCGTCAAGGACCCGGACCTCGGCTTCGTCACCGTCACGGACGTGCGGGTCACGGGTGACCTCCAGCACGCCTCGCTCTTCTACACCGTGTTCGGCGACGAGGCCCAGCGGTCGACGACCGCCCGGCTGCTCGAGGTGAACAAGGGCAAGCTCCGCTCGTTCGTCGGCAGGCAGCTCGGCATCCGCCTCACGCCGAGCCTGGAGTTCATCGCCGACGCGATCCCCGAGACGGCCGCGCACCTCGAGGACCTCCTCAAGGAGGCCAAGGAGCGCGACGCGGAGGTCGCCCGAGCCGCGGCTGGCGCCCGGTACGCCGGGGACGCCGATCCCTACCGCAAGGAGCGTGACGACGAGGACCCCGCGCCGGCCGTGCCGCTCACCCCGGGAGTGGACGAGGAGCACACCTCGCCCGTGGAGGCGGCTCCCGGCCGCGGGGCGCCCGTCGGGGCCGACGGGTACGGGCCGACCCCCGAGGGCGGTGCCCGGGGAGCGGGGTGACCCACCCCGCTCACCCCGGGGCCACCGAGCCGACGCCGGACGGCATCCTCGTCGTCGACAAGCCGCAGGGGTGGACGAGCCACGACGTCGTCGCTCGGGCCCGCAGGTTGTGCGCCACGCGCAAGGTCGGCCACGCCGGCACCCTCGACCCCATGGCCACCGGGGTGCTCGTGCTGGGGGTCGGCCGGGCGACCCGCCTGCTCACCTTCCTCGTCGGGGCCGACAAGGACTACACCGCGACGATCCGCCTCGGGCAGAGCACCCTCACCGACGACGCCGAGGGCGACGTGACGTCGGCTCCGGGCGCTGATGGCCTGGACCGAGAGGACGTCGTGGCCGCTGCCCTCGCCCTGACGGGAGCGATCGACCAGGTGCCGAGCGCGGTGAGCGCCATCAAGGTCAAGGGGGAGCGGTCCTACCACCGCGTCCGTGCCGGGGAGGCGGTCGAGCTGACGGCCAGGCCGGTCACGGTGTCGCGCTTCGTCGTCGGGGACGTCCACCACGTCCGAGGCTCCGACACCGACGGTCCGCCAGTGATCGACGTCGACGTGGAGGTCACGGTCTCCTCGGGCACCTACGTGCGCGCGCTGGCCCGCGACCTCGGTGCGGGGCTCGGCACGGGCGGGCACCTCACGGCCCTGCGACGCACCCGGGTCGGCGGTCTGCGGCTCGAGCACGCCCACCCGCTCGCCGACCTCGAGGCTCGGCAGGGGGAGCGGATGCCGGTCATCCCGCTGGGCGAGGCGGCTCGAGCGGTCTTCCCGGTGCGCGAGCTGGACGAGGCGCAGGCCCGCACCCTCGGCTTCGGGCAGCGGCTGCCGTCGCTGGTCCCCGGACGCACCGACCCGGTCGCGGCGATCGCGCCGGACGGCACCCTCGTCGCGATGCTCGACGAATCGCGACCCACCGCCCGCAGCCTCGTCGTGTTCGCACCGGCGACTTCGTAGAGTGGGGCGCGTGCATCGCTGGACCGACCTGTCCCGGACCCCTGAGGCCCTGCGGCCCTGCGTCCTCACCCTCGGCAACTTCGACGGGGTCCACCGCGGGCACAAGGCGGTGTTCACCGCGCTCGTCGAGGCCGGACACCGGCTCGGGCTGCCGAGCGTCGCCGTGACGTTCGAGCCCCACCCTGCGCACGTGCTCCGACCGGAGGAGGCGCCGGAGCTCATCTCCCCGGGAGAGGTACGCGACGACCTCATCGCCGAGAGCGGGATCGACGGGCTCCTCGTCCTCGACTTCACGAGGGAGTTCGCGTCCCAGACGCCGGAGGACTTCGTCCGTGCGGTCTTCGTGCGGGGTCTCGACGCCCGGTCGGTGGTCGTCGGCATGGACACGCGCTTCGGCTACCGCAACGCCGGGGACGTCTCCACGCTGGCGGACCTCGGCGAGCACTTCGGCTTCGAGGTCATCGCCCTCGACGACGTCGGGGACGGCGAGCGCTTCTCCTCCACGGTGGTGCGCCGCAAGCTCAAGGACGGCGAGGTCGCCGAGGCGGCTCGCATCCTCGGCCGTCCGCACCGCGTGATCGGCACCGTCGTCCATGGCAACCACCGCGGCCGCGCACTGGGGTACCCGACCGCCAACCTCTCCGCCGACTCCCTGGGCCTCGTGCCTCTCGAGGGCGTGTATGCCGGGTGGCTCACCCGGCTCGAGCTCGCACCGGGCGCTCCTGACCGCACCATGCCGGCGGCGATCAGCGTGGGCACGAACCCCACCTTCGCGACGCAGGACCGCCGGACCGTCGAGGCGTACGTCCTGGACCGCGACGACCTCGACCTCTACGACGCGAGGGTCATGGTGGAGTTCACGGCCCACATCCGGCCGACCCTGCGGTTCGACAGCGTCGAGCAGCTCACCGCTGCCATGGCCGAGGACGTCGAGCAGTGCCGCCAGCTGCTGAACAAGATCGTCCCCGCCTGACCCGGATGCGAGCATCCGGGTCGGAGCGTGGGCCCGCCGGCCTGACTCGCTGGGCCCGGCACGACGTCGGGCTGTACGTCGCGGCGGCCGGTGCGTCCGTCGTCGGGGCGCTCCTCGTGTGGTCCGCCACGGCGCGCACCGACGGCACGGCATACCTCGCCCGTCACCTGCTGGCGGCGGTCCTCGGCGTCGCCCTCGCGCTCCTCGTGAGCCGGGCCGGCCAACACCGGATCCGGCTGTCGGCGCCGTGGGTGTATGCCGGGTCGCTCCTCGCGCTGCTGGCGGTCCTCACGCCGCTGGGGGTGACCGTCAACGGCTCGCGCTCCTGGATCCCCCTCCTCGCCGGCTTCACGGTGCAACCCGCCGAGGTCGCCAAGGTCGGCCTGTGCCTGGCGCTCGCGACCCTGCTGGCCGGCCGCGTCGACCGGGGGCTGGCACCCGGAGGTCGTGAGCTGCTGACCTCGGCACTCCTCGTGGCGCTGCCGACCACCCTCGTCGTGCTGCAACCGGACCTCGGCTCGGCGGCGGTGGTCCTCGCCCTCGGCGCCGTCGTCGTCGCGGTGGCCGGTGCGCCCCGCCGCTGGCTCCTCGCAGCGACGGTCCTGGCCATGGCGGCGGTCGTGGTCGTCCTCACGACACCGGTGCTGAGTGACTACCAGCGGGACCGCCTGACCTCGTTCACCGACCCGTCGGCGGACCCGCAGGGGAGCGGCTACCAGACCCGGCAGGTCCGCCTCGCGATCGGCGCGGGCGGCATGTGGGGACAGGGCTTCATGGAGGGGCAGCGGACGCAAGGAGGCCTCGTGCCCTACCAGCTCAACGACTTCGTCTTCTCCGTTGCGGGTGAGGAGCTCGGATTCGTCGGGGCGGCAGGGCTCCTCGTGCTCCTGGGGTTCGTCGTGCTGCGCGTCCTCGTCGTCGCGTCCCGGTCGGTGGACGCCTTCGGGCGCCTCGTGGGGGTGGGCGTCGCCACGTGGCTGGCGGTCCAGGTGGTGCAGAACGTCGGGATGAACCTCGGGCTCCTGCCGGTCACCGGGCTGCCCCTGCCGTTCGTGTCGTACGGCGGGTCCTCGATGGTCGTGTCATGGGTCGCCGTCGGGCTCGTCGACGCGGCCCACGTGGAGGCAACCCGCCGGTAACCACCCGTTCCCATGGGTGGCCGCGGTGTGACAGGATTCCGGCACAACGCCCCCAATGACGAGGACGACGCTCGATGCTCACCGCTTCTCCCCAGATCCACGCCCCGACCGACGAGCCCGTCGACCAGTCCATCCTCGAGAACGAGGCGCAGAGCGTCGCGCACCTCTTCCGGGACCGCGTCGCGGCCACACCGGACCGGCCGGCATACATGCATGCCGTCGTCTCCGAGTCCGGGGACGAGTGGGTGACCGTCACCTGGTCGGAGCTCGACGAGGTCGTTCGCGAGATCGGTGCCGGCCTCATCGCCCTCGGTGTCGAGTCCGAGGACCGGGTGGCCATCGCGTCGAGCACGCGGTACGAGTGGGCACTGGCCGACCTGGCCACGATGGTGGCGGGCGGGGCCACGACGACGATCTACCCCACGACGATGGCCGACGACGTCGCGTTCATCCTCGCCGACTCCGGAGCCAAGGTCGTCTTCGCCGAGAACGCCGAGCAGCTCGAGAAGCTGCGCTCCATCCGCGAGACGACGCCGTCGGTGACGCGCGTCGTGGTGTTCGACGGCGCGTCCGACACCGACGCGTGGACACTGACCCTCGACGAGGTCCGCCAGCTGGGCCGGGAGTACCTCGCGGGGGACCCGGGGGCGATCGACGCGCGGATCGACGGCATCCGCCACGACCAGCTCGCGACGATCATCTACACCTCGGGGACGACCGGCCGCCCCAAGGGGGTGCGGCTGCGCCACAGCGCCTGGACCTACGAGGGCGCGGCCGTCGCGGCCACGAACATCCTCTCCGAGGACGACCTCCAGTACCTCTGGCTGCCCCTCGCCCACGTGTTCGGCAAGGTCCTGCTCACCCTGCCGCTGCAGATCGGCTTCCCCACGGCCATCGACGGGCGGATCGACAAGATCATCGACAACCTCGCCGTCGTGAAGCCGACGTTCATGGGCGCCGCCCCGCGCATCTTCGAGAAGGCCTACGGCCGGATCTCGACGATGATGGCGGAGGAGGGCGGCATCAAGCACCGGCTCTTCGTCTGGGCCGGCGGAGTCGGACGCGAGGTCAGCGAGCTGCGCGAGCAGGGCAAGAACCCCACCGGCATGCTCGCCCGCAAGTACGCCATCGCCGACAAGGTCATCGGCACGAAGATCCGGGACCGCTTCGGTGGCCGGGTGCGCTTCTTCATCTCCGGCTCCGCGGCGTTGAACCATGACGTCGCCCGGTGGTTCGACGCCATGGGCATGCAGATCCTCGAGGGCTACGGCATGACGGAGACGGCGGCCGCCTCGTTCGTCAACCGGCCCAAGGCCTACCGCTACGGCAGCGTCGGATGGCCCCTCCCCACGACCGAGGTGCGTGTCGCCGAGGACGGCGAGGTGCTCCTGCGTGGCCCCGGCAACATGGAGGGCTACCACAACAACCCCGATGCGACGGCGGAGACCATCGACGCCGAGGGGTGGCTGCACACCGGCGACATCGGCGAGCTCGACGACCGCGGGTTCCTCCGGATCACCGACCGCAAGAAGGACCTGTTCAAGACGAGCGGCGGCAAGTACGTCGCGCCGTCGATCATCGAGTCGACGTTCAAGGGCCTGTGCCCCTACGCCAGCCAGCTCGTCGTCCACGGCGCCGACCGCAACTTCGTCTCCGCGCTCGTCACGCTGGACCCCGACGCCATCCAGGGCTGGGCCGCCCACCACGGGATGGAGGGCGCGTCCTACGAGGAGATCGTCACCTCCGACGCGTGCCGTGAGATGGTCCAGGGCTACATCGACCAGCTCAACGCCGGACTCAACCGCTGGGAGACCATCAAGAAGTTCACCATCCTCGACCACGACCTCACCGTCGAGAGCGGCGAGCTGACCCCCAGCCTCAAGCTCAAGCGCAAGGTGGTCGCCGACCGGTACAAGGACCGCCTCGACGCCCACTACGGGTCCTGACGCTGCACGCGGTGAACGTCGTTCCCTGTCACCCGGGTGAGCCGTCCGCACAGGGAGCGCCGGCTCAGTCGGTGACCAGCGGCACGAACCGGTAGGCCCCGTGAGCAGTGATGCGGCGCCCCTCGGGGGCCGCGTCGTCACGCGCGACCCTCAGCATCTGCCCGTGGACCGGCGCCACGAGGATGCCGTTCGCTCCCAGCTGCGCGACGAGCTCCTCCGGCAGCTCACGCGCCATGGCGGAGACGAGGATCCGGTCGAACGGCGCAGCGTCCGGCGCACCGAGCACTCCAGGGGTCGCGGCCCGGATGCCGGCCCACGGCATCCCCTCGGCAGCCAGGGCGGCCGAGCCCGACAGCACGAGGTCCCGCACCCGTTCGACCCCGAGCACGGACCCGCCCGGTCCGACGAGCTCGGCGAGGACCGCCGTGGTCCAGCCGGAGCCGGACCCGACGTCGAGCACCCGGTGCCCCGGGTGGACGTCGAGCAGCTGGATCATGGCGTGCACCGTGCGCGGCTGGCTGTTGGTCTGGCCGTGCCCGATGTCCAGCGGGCCGTCGTAGCCCGCCTGGCGGCGGACGGCCCGCGGGAGGAACCGCTGGCGGGGATGGGCCGCCATCGCGGCCCCGACGCGGTCCCCGCCGGTCACGTTCAGTCCGCCAGGTCGGCCAGCGCCGTCTCCACGGCGCGGGTGAAGGTGGGGTACGCCAGCGGCATGGCCTCCAGTGTCGCCGTGGGGACCCGCGCGTGCACCGCGGTCGCGAGCATCGCCAGCACCTCGCCCCCCATCGGGCCGACGGACGTGGCCCCCACGAGGTGCCCGGCGCCGCGGTCCTCGACGAGCTTGATGAGGCCGTCTCCGCCGGGCCCGTGGATCCACCCACGGGTCGACGCCGACAACGCTGCGCATCCGACGGCGACGTCGAGGCCGGCCTCACGCGCCTGCTCCTCCGTCATCCCCACCGAACCGACCTCGGGGTCTGTGTAGGTCACCCGAGGCACCGCGTGGTACTCCGCTGCATGACCCTCCCGGCCGACGATGTCGCGCAGGGCGACGCCGGCCTGGTACATCGACATGTGGGTGAAGGCCCCCTTGCCGGTGATGTCGCCGATCGCCCACAGCCGCTCCCCGGCTCGCATCCGCTCGTCGGTGTCGACCGCAGGGGCGCCCGGGTCCAGGCCGACCGTGTCGAGCCCGACTTCGGTGATGTTGGGCCGACGCCCGGCGGCGACGAGCACCCGGTCCGCCCGGAGCTCCACCCCGGTGCCGACAGCGTCGGTGACGGCCAGGGTGAACTGGCCCTCAGCGTGCCGCACCCGGTCGAGCGACGCCCCGGCCAGCAGCTGGATGCCGTCGGCGGTGAGGGCACCGGCGACCACGTCCGCGGCCTCGGGCTCCTCGGCCGCGAGGATGCGGGGTGCCGCCTCGACGAGGGTCACCCTCGTGCCGAACCGGGCGAAGGCCTGCGCCAGCTCGACGCCGATCGCGCCGCCGCCGACGACGACCATGGAGGCCGGGAGCTGCGCCGTGGCGAGGGCGTCCCGATTGGTCCAGTAGGGGCTGTCCGAGAGACCGTCGACGGGCGGCGCGGTGGGGGTGGTACCGGTGTTGAGCACGACCCCGCGCGCGGCGGCATACCGTGTCCCGGCGACCTCGACGACGCCCGGGCCCGCGAGACGGCCGTGCCCCCGCACGAAGCGCACCCCGGCCTTCTCCAGGCGCTCCACGGCGACGCGGTCGTCCCAGTCGTCGGTCGCCTCGTCGCGGATGCGGGTGAAGACGGTGCCCCAGTCGGGGGCAACCTCGGCCGCGCCGGCGAGCGTGCCGACCCGGCGCGCCTCGGCGAGGGTGTTCGCGGCGCGGATCGCCATCTTCGACGGGACGCATCCGTAGTAGGGGCACTCGCCGCCGACCAGCCGCTCGTCGACCCCGACGACCGAGAGCCCGGCCTTCGCTGCCTCGGTCGCGAGGTGCTCTCCTCCGGGCCCGAGCCCGATGACGACGAGGTCGACGCTGATGTCGGGGCTCATGGGCCTAGCCAAACACGTGGCCACCCCTTCCGTCTGCCCGCCGCCCACGAACCCTGTGGGGACCCCTGCTGGACGGCGGAGCACGGTTTGGGGCAGAGGATCCCGCGACCTACCCTTGGGGGATGCCCGGTCAGTCCGTCTTCCGCTCGCTCGAGCCGCTGCTCGAGCAGGTGAGCAAGCCGATCCAGTACGTCGGCGGCGAGCTGAACTCGACCGTCAAGGACTGGGACGTCGCCGGCGACGCCACCGTCCGGTGGGCGCTCATGTACCCGGACGCCTACGAGGTGGGGGTGCCCAACCAGGGCGTCATGATCCTCTACGAGGTCCTCAACGAGCGCCCCGACGCACTCGCCGAGCGCACGTACGCGGTGTGGCCGGACCTCGAGGCCCTCATGCGGGAGCACGGCGTGCCGCAGTTCACGGTCGACGCGCACCGCCCGGTGGGTGACTTCGACCTGCTCGGCCTGTCGTTCTCCACCGAGCTCGGCTACACCAACATGCTCACCGCGCTCGACCTGGCCGGCATCCCGCTGCACGCCGTCGACCGCGACGACACCCACCCCATCGTCGTAGCGGGCGGACACGCGGCGTTCAACCCCGAGACGATCGCGGACTTCGTCGACGCCGCGGTGGTCGGCGACGGCGAGGAGGCGGTGCTGGCCATCACCGACATCCTCGGCACCTGGAAGCGCGAAGGGATGCCGGGTGGTCGCCGCGAGCTCCTCATGCGCCTCGCGCGAACAGGCGGGGTCTACGTCCCGGCGTTCTACGACGTGAGCTACCTTCCGGACGGCCGGATCCAGCGGATCGCCCCGAACGCGCCCGGAGTGCCCTGGCGGGTCGCCAAGCACACCGTCATGGACCTCGACGCCTGGCCGTACCCCAAGCAGCCCCTCGTCCCCCTCGCGGAGTCGGTCCACGAGCGG
>CALCXF010000104.1 GCA_937907685.1 uncultured Nostocoides sp. | reverse complement strand
AGCCGACGCACACCTTCTTCGCCTCGCGGGTGGACCCGCCCTTCTCCGGGAAGAACGCCTCCGGGTCCGTCTGCGCGCACAGCGAACGCTCCTGCCAGGAGAGAGCACCCTCCTCCGCCTCAGCGTCGAGCATCCCGTCGATCACAAAGAGCTCTTGCATGGTTCCCTCCTCGACCCTCGACCCGTGCACCCCGGCCGGGCTCTCCGGAGTACATGTATGGAATTACACGCGTGTCATGCCACTCCCGTCAAGCCCAATGGTGCTATTCATGACAGTTTCGAGTCGTGCTCGGCGTGTTGGGGGCGCCTCGCCGCCCCGGGCCTCCGGCTGACACACTCTCGGACATGCACATCACGGCCCTCGCGGGCGGGGTGGGTGGCGCCCGGTTCGTGCGCGGACTGCGCCACCACCTCGACACCACGCCCGGTCTCGAGGGCTCGACGGTCACCGTCGTCGCGAACACCGGAGACGACATCACCCTCTTCGGGCTGCGCGTGTGCCCCGACGTCGACACCCTCCTCTACACCCTCGGTGGTGGTGTCCACGAAGGCCAGGGGTGGGGGCGCGCCGAGGAGAGCCACCGCGTCCAGGGCGAGCTGGCGGCATACGGGGCGGTGCCGCAGTGGTTCGCGCTCGGTGACCTCGACATCGGAACCCACGTCGTGCGCTCGCAGTGGCTCGGGCAGGGGGCCTCGCTGAGCGAGGTGACCGCGAGGCTGGCGGCGCGGTGGGGGCTTCCGGACAGGCACATCCAGCTGCTGCCGATGACCGATGTCCCGGTGGAGACGCACGTCGTCGTCGACGACCCGGAGGGCGACGGTCAGCGGGCGATCCACTTCCAGGAGTGGTGGGTCCGCCACCAGGCGGCGATCCCCGCGCACCGGTTCGTCGTCGCGGGCCTGGACCGCGCGACCGCCGCACCGGGCGTCCTCGACGCCATCCGCCGCGCCGATGTCGTGCTGCTCCCGCCGAGCAACCCTGTCGTGTCGATCGGGATCATCCTCGGCGTCCCGGGAGTGCGGGACGCGTTGCGGGGCACTGCCGCTCCGGTCGTCGGCGTCTCACCGCTGATCTCGGGGCGACCGGTCCGCGGTCACGCCGACGTCTGCCTCGCCGCGATCGGCGTCGAGGCCACCGCTCAGGCCGTCGGCGAGCTGTACGAGGACTTCCTCGACGGCTGGCTCGTGGACCCGGCGGACGCCGTCACGACGCTGCGCCGGGCGCGGGTCGAGGTGTTCGACGGTCCACTTCTCATGTCCGATGTCGCGGCGACCGCCCGCATCGCCGCCCACGCGCTCGACCTCGCCGCCGCGGTGCCCGCGTGACCGACGCCCGGATGCCGTCCGCCGGGTCCGGGGCAGCTCTGCTCATCGTGCCGGTGACCGGTGTCGGCGAGGTCGTCCAGGGCACCGACCTCGCGCCGGTGCTGCTCGCGGCGATGGCAAGCACCGGGCTCGAGCTGCTCGCCGGTGACTGTCTCGTCGTCTCGAGCAAGGTGGTCTCGAAGACCCTCGGCCTCGGGTGGCGCGGCGGCAAGGCGGATGCCGTCGGCACCGAGACGGTTCGGGTGGTGGCGGAGCGACAGGGGGATGCCGGTGTGACGCAGGTCGTGGAGTCGGTCGCCGGCCCGGTCATGGCTGCGGCCGGCGTGGACGGGTCGAACACCGGCCGGAGCGGTCGGCTGTTGCTGCTTCCCGCGGAGCCGGACACCGAGGCGGCCCGACTACGGGGCGACCTGTTGGCGGCGCTCGGCCTGCCGGCATCCGCACCGCTGGCCGTCGTGCTCAGTGACACCGCGGGGCGACCCTGGCGGAACGGGCTCACCGACTTCGCCCTCGGCGCGGCCGGCCTCCACGTCATCGAGGACCTGCGTGGCCGGCCCGACCACGACGGTCGCCCGCTCACCGTGACCACCCGTGCCCTCGCCGACGAGGTGGCCGCCGCCGCCGACCTCGTGAAGGGGAAGGCGGACGGCATCCCCGCTGCTGTCGTGCGGGGTCTGCCGGCGACGTGGTTCGCGGGCGACGCGCAGGGTGCCAGCTCGTTGCTGCGGACCGGACCCGGGGACTGGTTCGCTCTCGGACACGTGGAGGCCGTGCGGCAGGCGCTCGGTGTCGCGCCCGGATCCCCCGCCGCGCGGGCGGTCGGGGTGCCCTCGACGAGGACGGACGAGCCGTTCGCCCCGAGGGTCGGGCGGGTGGTCGCGCTGGCGCTTCGGGACGTCCCGGACGGCTCGGCCGACGTCGGCCTGGAGGAGCCGGATGGGCCTGCGGAGGTGACACTCGGGGCCGCCGACGACTACGACCTGGGACGGCTCGTCACCCGGTGCCAGGTGGCCGCCTCCAGCGAGGCGCTGGAGGTGACCCTCGTCGGTCGGTCACCGGGTGCGGTCGTGGTCCGGCTCGTCGACGGGACCTGAGACTCACCGCCTCGGCAGGAGTGGCGTCCGAGCACTTCGGACCCCAGCACCACCCCAGGGGTTCAGCGGCCGCTCACCGGCAGGTGGGTGCGCGGGGCCATCCGCGGGCCACGGCGAGGGCGGAAGGCACCGGCGAGCTCGAGGAGGCGCTGGACCCGGTAGCGGTGACCGGCATACGGCTCGAGCAGGTCGGCGAGTCCGTCGTCGTCCACCGGGGTGCCGGTGAGGGCCCAGCCGATGTCCTTGGCGACGTGGTAGTCACCGAAGCTCACCTCGTCGGGCAGGCCGAGCGCGCGTTGGGCGACCTCCGCCCACGTCCAGCGGCCCACGCCGGGCAGGGCCCGGAGCCTCGCCCGGGCGGACTGGGGATCGAGGTCGACGCACTCCTCGAGGCGGCCGGCGTGCTGGACGGCCCGGACCACCGTGCGCGACCGGGCCGGGTCCACGCCGGCACGCAGCCACTCCCACGAGGGCACCGAGGCCCAGCCGCGAGGGTCGGGCGGCACGACGAGCCCCAGCCCGGAGCCGGGCCCCGGGGCCGGCTCACCGAAGCGGCGGACCAGGCGGCGATAGCCGGAGAACGCCTCCTGTCCGGTCACCTTCTGCTCGATGACTGCCGGTACGAGGGCCTGCACGACCAGCCCGGACCGCGGCACGCGCCACCCGCTGAAGGAGCGCCAGGCGTCGGCCACCTGGGGGTGGTGCGGCGCGAAGCCCTCGGGGTCGTCGTGCTCGCCGAGCAGGTCCGGCACGCGCTCCAGCATCCAGCCGGCACCGCTGCCCCATGCGGTCGCCGTCAGCTCGGTGCCCAGCGATGCCCCGTGGAGCCGCAGGGTGACGGGCCCGTCGGGCGTCCGCCACGCGAACCACCACCCTCCCTCGTCGCGCCGGCTCGTCGGGTCACCGCCACCGCGGCGGAAGACCGCGAGGACGGCGCCGAGGGGGACCGGCCGGGATGTCCGGACCACGCGGGTCCGGCCGGCTCGGAGCACGGGGTCGGGGAGCTCACCGGCCACCTGGGGCTGGGTCATGGGCGGGGTCGGCCGGTCATCGCACGAGGTGCCGTGGCGGAACGGACAGCGGCGGCCCGGCAGGGGTCGCCGGACCCTTGAACGCCGCCCACACATAGGTGGGCACCAGCGGCAACGCGGCGGCCAACACCGCCGGCGGCACCCTCGCCGCCCACTCCGGGACGTTGTCGTCGGCGGAGAACGCCCGCGGGTCGGCAAGGACCGGGAGCGTGTAGTCCCAGACGTCGAAGGCGGCGAAGAGGCGACGCAGACCCGAGGGGGTGTAGTAGCGCTCGTAGTAGTGGTCTCCCCTGCCGGCCAGCCGGACGTAGCGGTCCGCTGCGCGTCGCGGGAGCCACGAGAGGAACGGCAGCCGGTGGTGCGGCTCGATGAGCTGCCACCGGTGTCCCACGCCGAGGTACAGCAGACCGCCGGGTCGCAGGACGCGATGGATGTCGGCGACCACCGCCTCGGGGTCGACGACGTGCTCGTAGATGTGGTTGAGCACGACGACGTCGACCGAGTCGTCGTCGAAGGGGAGGTCCTCCCCCCGAGCCACCCGGAAGTCGACCCGGTGCCCGAACCGCTCGCGCGCCCGGGCGAGCCCCGGCTCGTCGATGTCGACCCCGCTCGTCGTCGCACCCGCGAGCGCCAGCTCGTCGGCGATGAACCCCGCCGAGCACCCGACGTCGACGGCCCGGAGGGCGTCGAGCGACGCGAGGCCGAGCGCGTGGCTCACGACGGCGACGATCTTGGCGGCCTTCTTCCGGCGCGCCGTCTCGTCGAGCATCTTCGCCATCGTCTCGGAGTAGTTGAGCTGCTCCCGGCGGTCGCTCGGGCCGCCGCTGTCGCGGTCAGACACGTCGCCGGTGTCGCTCACCTGGCCGATCCTAGGAGGTGGTGCCGTCGGCCCCACGTCCACCCGAGAGCCGCCACGAGGAGGTCGGTGAGGATCGCGAGGAACCGGGCGACGACGACGACCGCCGTCGCGGCCGACAGCGGCATGAGCGTCACGAGGATGACTGCCAGCAGGCCGTCGCGCACACCCGCGCCCGCCGGGACGAAGACGCTGAACATCCCCGCGGCCGACGCGAGCGCGAACCCACTGACGCTCGCGACGAGGAGGTCGCCCGTCGACGCGTCCGGGGCCACGCTCCTGGCGAGGACGAAGGTCGCGAGGCCGGTCGACACCCACGCCCCGACGAACCACACGCCGGTCAGCAGGACCGCGCCCCCGGACAGCTCGTGCTCGAGCAGCTCCCGCCGCAGCAGGCGCAGGCCTCGGGCGATGGCCGCGTTGAGCAGCCGCGGCCACAGCAGCACCGCCCCCAGGACGAGGGCGAGCACGACCCACCACCACGAGAACGCCGACTCCTCGCGGGCGAGGAGCCGCGGTATGGCCGGTATGCCGATCACCGATCCGGTGAGCACTGCCAGCCCGATCGAGAGCAGGCCGACGACGGCCACGCGCCGTCGGGGGATCCGGAGCCGCCCGCCCATCTCGGCCTGTGCGAGAACGGTCCAGACCGAGCCCGGGACGTACTTGCCGAGCTGACCGACGAAGAAGACGCTCGCGGCCGGGGCGGCCGGCAGGCGGGTGCCGAGGTCCGTCAGCAGCACGCGCCACCCGAGGAGCGTGAAGACCGGGGCTCCGAACGTCAGCACGAACGCCCCGGCGAGCACCTGCCAGCTCATCTTGTCCAGCTCGCTGGACACCGCGTCCCAGTTGCGCCAGAGGGCGACGCCGACCGCCGTGAGGATGACGAGGAGGAGGCCGATGCGGACGACGTCGAGCACCCGCGACCGCCCGCGCCGGCCCCCGCGAACCGGCACCTCTCCCGGGAGACCGGCGTCGACGAGGTCACCGCGCTCGGCGACTGGGTCCACGAGACGGTCACCCGGCGCGGCGTCGCCGCGCGTGGGGTCAGGCCCCGGGTCGCGGCGCGGTGCGTCCTCGCCCCTCGTGCCGGGTCCGGTGGTCATCAGCGGCGCCGAAACGTCAGCCGCAGCACGGCGTATGCCGGTGCGTCGTCCCCGGCGGCCTCGAGCCGGGCGTCGTACATCCGGGCGAGGACGTCGCCGTCGACGTTCCCGACGAGGCGCAGGCCCAGATCGTCGGCCCGGGCGAGGATGCCGCGCACCTCCGCGGGCCGCACGGCGAAGTCCGGGTCGTCGTCGCCGATCGGGACGGTGAGGACGAGGAGTCCGCCCGAGCGGAGCGCCCAGGACGCCTGCCCGAGGGCATGGTCGACGTCGGTGGCGGTGCAGCCACCCGGGTGCAGGCGGGTGATGACGTCGAGGCTCGCGGTCTCCACGTCGAGCACCTGGACGGCGGCTCGCCGCCTCGTCAGCCCGAGCTCGACCGGTGCGAAGCCGACCGCCCGGGCCCAGCGGCCGAGGGGGCTGCCGCTGCCGGACTCGTCGACGATCACCGTGGAGCGCTGGCCGTCGTCGCGGATCCGGAGGATGGCGGCCAGGGCGCCGAGGGCAGACCAGGCGGCGACCGGCTCCCCGGGGCGCGGGAGCCCGAGCTCGCGAGCGATCTCGACGGCGTCGACGGCATCGTCGTCCAGCGCGAGGAGGTCGGTCGCCCGGACCCGCTCGGGTATGTCCGCAACGGCCAGCTGGACGACCGGGCCACGTCTGCCCCACAGTCGCGCCATCGTCGTCCTGGCGCGGCCGACCGGGCCCAGTGGCACGACGGGTGCCGTGGTGAGGTCGGCCGGAGCGGCCGCGAGCGCCTCGATGCCGCCCACGTAGTTCGCCCACGGGCCGGACAGGTCGGGGGGGCGCACCGCGGCGCGGAGCCGGTCGACGCAACCCGGCTCGCGGAGGCGGCGCAGGGCGGCGACGAGCGCCTCGCGGTCCGACGGAGGGACGAGAAGCCCGTCGATGCCGTCGCGCACGTGATCGGGGAAGGTGCCCACCGCGCTGGCCAGGACGGGTACCCCGTGGAGACGGGCCAGCAGGGCGTTCTGCGAGGCCGTCGCCGAACGGTAGGGAAGGGCGACGACGTCGTGGCGCGCGAGGAGCCCGGCGATCCGGTCCGCGGGAACGTAGCCGCTGTGCACGTCGACCCGGCCGTCGAGCCGCGGGTCGGACGCCAGCTCGCGGACGCGCCTGCCGGCATCCCCCCAGAGCTCGCCCGCGACGGTGAGGTGGATGCCGGGCACGTCACCGACGGCGTCGACGAGGAGGTCCACGCCTTTGTAGTCCCGGACGATGCCCAGGGAGAGGATGCGGACGGCGCCGTCGTCGCCGGCACGGGCGTGGCGCGGCTCGGGTGGTCCGCCCGGCAGGTGGGGCGGGAGGGGGAGCTGCTTGACGTGGCGGGCGCCCAGCCCCCTGGCGAGAGCCGCCTGGTCGTCGGAGTGGACGACCACGGCGTCGACCCGGCGCACGAGGGCCTCGACGAGCTGCCGGTCACCGGGGCGGCTCTCGTGCGGGAGGACGTTGTGGGCGATGACGACCGTGCGCGGCGCCGGCCGCGACGGGGCGCCGGCGCCGCCACGCCCGACCCCGGCGGCGCGGAGGAGGGCGAGGTGGGCGGGGACCACCGCCGGGACCACGTGGACGACGACGATGAGGTCGACGTCCCGCAGCCGACGACCGGAGCGCACCCAGGTGTCCGGACGGGCCCACGACAGCACCCGAAGGGTCCGGGGGAACGGGTCGACGTCAGGGCTGCCGGGCGGAACGGACTGCTCCCCCGGGTAGAGGGCCGAGGGGTAGAGGTGGCTCCACGAGACGAGCGTGACCTCGTGGCCTGCCTCCGCGAGCTCGTGGGCCAGGGTCGTCGTGTGCGCGGCGACGCCACCCTTGTAGGGGTGGGTGGGACCGACGAGGGCGATGGTGAGGGTCGCGCTCGAGCCGGGCGACGGCATACCGGAGTCGTCGTCGTGGTCGGCCGTGCGAGTGGAACCGTTGTCAGACACCGTCTCTCGACCTCACCACGAGGTCGGAGAGAAGGGCGAGGGAGCCGATCATGATGCCGCTCACGATGAGGAGCACCGTGCTGGCGGGGAAGTAGAAGGGGTGGCGCACCATGTCGACGACCGCCTTGACGGCGCCGACGAGGAGCATCAGCAGCGCCGGGGGCATGAGGACCTTCAGCGGGTCGAAGTACATGACCATCCGCAGCACCTGGAGGATGTACCGGTACGCGTCGTGGACGAAGTGGAACTTGCTGACGCCGGCCCGCTTGGCGTAGGCGGTGTCGACGTACCTGATGTCGTGCTGGTTGCTGAGGAAGGCGATGGTGATCGTCGTGACGCACGAGAAGCCGGCCGGCAGCAGACGCAGGTAGGGCAGCGAGACCTCGCGACGGAAGGCGCGCAGCCCTGAGTTGAGGTCGGGGATGCGGGTCTTGGTCAGCCACTCCGCGACCTTGCGGATGAACCACTTGGCGGGCACGCGGGCCCACTTGTGCGTGCCCTCCTCGGTGGTGCGGGCGCCGACGACCTGGTCGTACGTCGCGTCGTCCCGCAGGATCCGGACGAGCTCGGGGATGCGCTCGTTCTCGTACGTCATGTCCGCGTCGGTCCACACGACGATCTCGCCGCGGGCCTGCTGGGTGCCGATCCTCCGTGCGGTGCCCGAGCCGCCGTTGCGGCGGAACGGCAGGATCCGCAGGTGCGGATAGCGGCCCAGCGCGTGCCGGAGCACGTCGAGGGTGTCGTCGGTGCTGGCGTCGTCGATGCAGAGCAGCTCGTAGGTGAGGTCGCTCGTGGACATCGCGGCGGTGATCCGGTCGATCTCCGCGAGGACGTGGGCGCCCTCGTTGAAGCAGGGCAGCACGATGGTGACGTAGGGGGCCGGACCCGGGCCCGCCTCGCCGTCCTCGATGGGGTATGCCGGGTGGCCGGCTCGAGGGACCGGCACACCGGACACTGCTGTCCCGGGTGCTGCCGGCAGTGGTGTCGTCAGCGCGGGTGAAGCCTGGCCGGGTGGTGCGGCGACCGCCCCCGGGGCCGCCGCGTCGTCGCTCCGGCCGACCGGCTCCACCGGGCGCAGGGCGATCTTCTCGGTGGGCGCGGCGTGGAGCGTGTCGTGGTCGTGCTGGTCCTCGGTCATCGCCGGGAAGCCTACCCGCGGGGGTCTCGTCCTCCGGTTCCGCGGCCAGGCCCTGGTGGCGCCCGTCAGTCCGCGTTGTCGATGAGCCGCGCGACCGCCGCCTCGACGGCTGCCTGGCGCCGGGCCTCGTCCGGATAGCTCTGGCGCAGGGTCCCCGCGATGGTGACGCCGTCCTCGTACTGCTCGATGACCCTTGGGTCGATGTAGGACTTGCGCGCGATCGTCGGGGTGTTGCCGAGGTAGGCGGCGACCTCCTCGACCGCGGCCTTCACCGCTCGCTTCCTCGACGCCTTGGTGTCCCCCTTCTCGGGGCTCTCGGCGAGCGCGACAGCAGCGAGGACCGTCGCGTGCCAGGTGCGGAAGTCCTTGGCGGTGAGGTCCTCGTGGACCATCTCAGAGATGTAGGCGTTGACCGCGGCAGCGTCGAGGTCGGCCCAGCTCGAGTCCCCGCGGTAGGCGAGGAGCCGAGCGGAGCCGCCCCGGCGCCTGCGCATGACATCGAGCGCCGAGACGACCTGCGGGTCGTTGATCGTCACGGTGTGCTCGATCCCCGACTTCCCGACGAACTGGAAGAGAAGCTCGCTCCCCCGGCGCCGCACGTGCCGCCGCTCGAGGGTGGTCAGCCCGAAGGAGCCGTTGGCGTCCGCGTACGCGTCACTGCCGATGCGGAAGTAGCCGAGGTCGAGAAGCCGGGTCGCGGTCGCGGCGGCGCGGGGGAGCGGCATCCCCTCGTGCCGGAGGTCCTCGACGAGCCGCTCCCTGGCCTCGGCCAGCCGGGTGCCTGCGGTCTTGACCCGGTCGAACTTCATCTCGTCGCGCTTCTGGCGCCACACCGGGTGGTAGAGGTACTGGCGTCGGCCGGCGGCATCGGTGCCGACCGCCTGGATGTGGCCGTTGGGGTAGGGGCAGATCCAGACGTGCTGCCAGGCAGGCGGAATCGCGAGGGAGCGGATCCGCTCGACCTCCTCGGGCGGGAGCCGGCGACCGTCGGAGTCGTAGTAGGCGAACCCCCTGCCGGCGCGCCGCCGGGTCCACCCCTTCATCTGCGGCGTGACCCGCCGCAACCTCGCCATGCATGGACTCTAGGTCAGCAGGCGGCCGTGACCTGCGGAGACGCCGCGCGAACTCACGGTCGGCCGGTCCTCGGGACGCCGTGCACCGGCGAGGTGGGGCGGTGTGCGAGCAGCACCGACGGTGTGGAACGGTTACCCCATGCCGGGCCTGTCGAGCGACGCCGTCCTCGACCTCCTGCGTGAGGTCGCCTCCGAGGTCATCACGCCTCGGTTCCGCTCGCTCGCCACGGGTGAGGTCATGGAGAAGAACCCGGGCGACCTCGTCACCGTGGCCGACCGCGAGGCGGAGGCGATCATCACCGCCCGCCTCGGCGCGGCATACCCCGATGCCGTCGTGCTCGGCGAGGAGGCGCACGCCCTCGACCACTCGGTCATGGACCGGTACCTCGCGGCGGACCACGCCTTCACGGTGGACCCGGTCGACGGCACGAAGAACTTCGTCCACGGCTCACCGGACCACGCCGTCATGGTGGCCGAGACCCTGGCCGGGCAGACGGTGCGCGCCTGGATCTGGCAGCCGGAGCACGAGGTCGCCTGGGTTGCGGAACGCGGCGCGGGCACGTGGCGCAACGGCGAGCGCGTGCACACCACGCCCGTCGTCGACGACCCGCGGGGTGTGACGTCGATCTGGGCGATGCGCGGGCACGCCCTCCAGGGCATGCCCGCGATGCGCCTGTCCTGGGTGTGCTGCGGCATCGACTACGCCCGCCTCATCGAGGGCGCGGCCGACTACATCCTCTACAGCCGGTCGAACCCCTGGGACCACGCACCCGGAACGCTCCTCGTCACCGAGGCCGGCGGTGCGGTCGGACACCCGGACGGGACGGCCTACGGCCCGCGGTCACTGCGGCCCGGGCTCGTGGTCGCCGTGGACCGCCCGACGTATGCCGCGGTGCAGCGCCGCGCCCACGTCGCCTTCGCGCGCTGACGGCAGAGGTTCGACCGCGATCCCGGTCGGCGCTGTGCTACCGGGAGGGGGCCAGCCAGACGAAGATCGGCAACGGGTCCGTACGGTCGGGCCGGCGCTCCAGGACGTGCTCGTCCTCACGCACGGTGACCTGGACGACGGACGTCGGGGTCACGCCCAGGGCCGCGAGAGCCTCCGCCGAGTCGGCAGCGAGGAGCACGAGGCGGCCACCTCGCTCCTCCACGCCCGCAGCCACCGACGACACGGTCGACCGCAACAGCTCCTCGTCGGACCGGACCCGCGACGTCAGCGACAAGGAGGGGGCACCGCACATACCTCGGACGACCTGCGGCCACTCGTTCGCGGCTCGTGAGTCGACGGCGAGGACGACGTCGTTCGGCCCCAAGGCTCCACACAGCTGCTCGACGGCGGCCAGCGACCCACGCTCCACGCCACCGGCCCGGTGCGGCCACGTGGCGAGGAGGGCCGGGACCACGACGCTTGCCCCCACGAGACCGGCCACGGCGAACCCCACCCATCGACGGCCGGCCGACGCCGCTCGTCCCACCAGCCAGTGCACACCGACGACGACGAGGACCACGACGAGGGGCAGGGCGACGAGCAGACGCCGGTCGGCCCAAGGGTGGTCCGGTGTGATGCCGGGCCGCGCCAGGGTGAGCAAGGTCGACCCCGCCGCCACGACGAGGGCCGGAACCCACGGCTCCATCCACCCGCGCGCCACCGATGTGACGCCGCTCCGCGTGACCAGGGACAGCACGACGAGGGCCACGACGAGCGCC
The DNA here is from genome assembly GCA_937907685.1 of uncultured Nostocoides sp. Lineage (GTDB taxonomy): Bacteria > Actinomycetota > Actinomycetes > Actinomycetales > Dermatophilaceae > Fodinibacter. Next base: position 111 of record CALCXF010000104.1, on the reverse strand, counting down.
ACCGGTCCGACGTACCACGAGAGCCACGCCACGGTCTGCTCCGCGTAGGTACGGCCGCCGTCGACGGGCAGCCCCTGCCGGGCCTGCATCCCGGCGACGTAGCGGGCGCCC
>CALCXF010000103.1 GCA_937907685.1 uncultured Nostocoides sp. | reverse complement strand
AACAGATAGAGGGCCAACCACCCGGCCGCTGCGATTATTGCGCTCTCCCACACGAAAGGCCCCCTCAGTCAACCAAAAAAAACTAGCGTGTTGTTTCAGCGTGCCTACCCTACCGATTTCAGCTACCAGAGTCTTAAGGGGATGTGTTGGTATCTTGTGGGGTTGCCCACCTGGGTGCCCCTCCCGAACGCCTGAGCGGACCGCCGGACAGGCAGTCGAGGGCGTCAGTCCGGCGCGACACCCGCCCCACCCTTGGTCGGGCACTCCCAGGCGCCACTGCCCGTCCATGTGCCCGCGTCTGCGCACCTGGAGTTGACGCAGCGGACCGAGGTCACGCCTGACCCTCCGGGACTCCGGGGCGTCGCGTCAGGCGTGCTGCCAGGATCGGTCCGCCGCGAGCCGCCCGACCACGTCGACGAGCATCTGGCGCTCCTGCACCTTGATCCGCTCGTGCAGGCTCTCGAGGGTGTCCCCCTCCTCCACCCGCACCGCCCGCTGGTCGATGATCGGCCCGGTGTCGACCCCGGCATCGACCCAGTGACAGGTGCATCCCGTCACTCGCACGCCGTGCTCCAGGGCGTCCCTCACTGCGTGCGCCCCGGCGAAGCTCGGCAGCAGCGCGGGGTGTGTGTTGACTGCCCGGTGAGCACCGAGGACGGCGGGTCCGAGGACCTTCATGAACCCGGCCGAGACGACGAGGTCGGGCCTCGCGGCGGAGATCTGCCGCTCCAGGTCGAGGTCCCAGTCCGCTCGGGTCACGTAGTCCTGCACACGAGCGACGAACGTGGGGACGCCGTGCCGCTCGGCGCGCTCCACTCCTCCCGTGCCGTCACGGTCGGCCCCCACCGCACGAACCAGGAACGGTGCGTCGGCGGAGGCAGAGGCGTCGATGAGGGCCTGGAGGTTGCTGCCGGACCCGGACACCAGGACGACGAGGCCGAGGGGATGCCCGGGATCGTGACGAGGCAGGTCGGCACTCACCGGCGGAGCCGCCAGGCGTCGCGAACGACGACGACGACCGCACCGAGGAGCAGCTCGGCGAGGAGCGCGAGGACGAGCCACCCCGCTGGCACCCCCACCGAGGAGAGCCGGAACTGACCGACGGACCCGCCGGCGAGCACGTCGAGCGCACCGAGGGCCAGTGCGGTGGTGAGGCACGCGGACGCCGCGACGGCGAGCTTGGTCCGCAGCCGGGACAGCCGCGCGACCTCGGCCAGTGCCCGGCGGGCGACCAACCCGCCCACCACGACGACGCCGAGGCTCGACACCGCGGCGAACCACGGGAACGCGCCCGGCTGCGGCAGGGCGGCGAGGACCGGGACCATCGGGAGCAGGCCACTCTCGGCGCCCGACCAGGTCACGCTGCTGCCGTCGACGACCTGGAAACCCGGGCCGGCGACGAACGACACGGCCCACAGTGCGAGGTTGGGCAGGGCAAGTACCTGGGCGGTGAGGAGGACCACTCCGCCGAATGCCGCGGCACCGACCTGCTCCGAGATCGTCGACACCTCGCCCCAGGCCAGGGCGACGAGGGCGAGAACGACGACCAGCCCCACGCCGAGCAGCGCGGCGGCCCCCCAGAGTCCGGCGCGCACACCGCGCCGGACCGCGTCGGGGACCGGGGCGAGACCGAGCCGCGGACCCACGACCTCCGGGTCGTCGAGCACGACGGCGCGAAGCGCCAACCCCATCCCGGCGACCGGCACGAGCACCGCAGGGACGAGCAGGGAGAGCAGCACGATGCGGAAGGGCCCCAGCGTGGTGAGGGCGACAGCGGCCGCGACGACGACGGCATACGTCGACCACCACGCGGCAAGGGCCGCGGCGAGGGACCGGGGTAGGAGACCGCACCAGTGCTCGCCGTCCGTCGAGACATCGACCATGGCCTCGCGCGCTCCGAGCCGGGCGACGACGACGAGGAGTCCCAGCCCGAGGAGAGGGACCAGGGAGAGCGTCACCTGACCCGCCATGAGGTGCGCACCCGATGTCAGCAGCCACAGCGCCGCCCCGGTGCCGACGGCATCCCAGGCGGTGCCGGTGGCCAACGGCTCGATGAGCCAGGCGATCACGGTCGGCGCGAGGACGAGAAGGAGGGACGCGACCCCGGTGGCGAGCCCGGCCACCGCGCCACGCCGCCATGCCCTCCCGGCCGGCGCGTCGGGCGCGACGTGTCCAGCGCCGTCCCCCCTGTCAGCCGGGTCGTGGGGGTCGGCAGGACCCGGCAGGGCGGCGCGGAGGCGGTCGATGACGGTCATCGCGTCCAGTGTGCGCGAGAAGCGCTGAGCGGTGTCCGAGCAACGCCGGAGTGCCGTCGCAAACCTCCCTCGACAAACCGCCTCCCGCCTCCCCCCTTGCCCGTCTCCGCGATGTCGTCTGTCAGCGTGTCGCCGACGCGGCGCGTCGGCGACGTGGCGGCAGACGAAGTCGGGGCGGAGCCCTCGGTGGGGCCAGGCCGGGAGGTCAGGCGTGGAGGCTCTGCATGATGCCGCGCATGAGCTCCGCGGTCTCGGAGGGTGTCTTGCCGACCTTGACGCCTGCCGCCTCGAGGGCCTCCTTCTTGGCCTCCGCGGTGCCGGACGAGCCGGAGACGATCGCGCCGGCGTGGCCCATCGTCTTGCCCTCGGGGGCGGTGAAGCCCGCGACGTAGCCGACGACCGGCTTCGTGACGTGCTCCTTGACGTAGGCCGCAGCCCGCTCTTCCGCGTCGCCGCCGATCTCACCGATCATGACGATCGCATCGGTGTCCGGGTCGTTCTGGAAGGCCTCGAGGCAGTCGATGTGCGTGGTCCCGATGACGGGGTCGCCGCCGATGCCGACCGCCGAGGAGAAGCCGAAGTCCCGCAGCTCGTACATCATCTGGTAGGTCAGCGTCCCCGACTTGGAGACGAGGCCGATCCGTCCGGGCCCGCAGATGTCGGCAGGGATGATGCCCGCGTTGCTCGCGCCGGGGCTGATGAGACCGGGACAGTTCGGGCCCACGATGCGGGTCGTGCCCCTGTCCTTGGCGTAGTTGTAGAGCTCGGCGGTGTCCTTGACCGCGACGCCCTCGGTGATGACGACCGCGAGCGGGATGCCGGCGTCGACCGCCTCGACGACCGCGGCCTTGGTGAACTGCGCAGGGACGAAGATGACCGTGACGTCGGCACCCGTCGCGTCCACCGCCTCGGCGACGGTCCCGTAGACCGGGACGGTGGTGCCGCCCTCGAACTCGACCGTCGTGCCCGCCTTGCGGGGATTGACCCCGCCGACGATCGAGGTGCCGGAGCGCAGCATCCGCTGCGTGTGCTTCATGCCCTCGGAACCGGTCATGCCCTGGACGATGACCGTGGAGTCTGCGGTGAGGAAGATGGCCATGGGGATCTCGTGTCTCTCTTCGCTCGAGGGTCAGTTGGTCGAGGCAAGCTCGGCGGCACGGCGGGCGGCGCCGTCCATGGTCTCTTCGATGATGACGCGGGGGTGGTTGCGCTCGGCGAGGATGCGCCTGCCCTCATCGACGTTGTTGCCGTCGAGGCGCACGACGAGGGGCCGGTCCTCCTCGTCGCCCAGGGCGTCGAGAGCGCCGACGATGCCGTTGGCGACCGCGTCGCACGCCGTGATCCCGCCGAAGACGTTGACGAACACGCTCTTGACCTGCGGGTCCGACAGGATGATGTGGAGACCGTCCGCCATGACCTCGGCGCTCGCGCCGCCACCGATGTCGAGGAAGTTCGCCGGCTTCTGGCCACCGAACTCCTCCCCCGCGTAGGCGACGACATCGAGGGTGCTCATGACGAGCCCTGCGCCGTTCCCGATGATCCCCACCGAGCCGTCGAGCTTGACGTAGTTGAGGTCCTTCTCCTTCGCGGCCATCTCGAGCGGGTCCGTCTCGGTGGTGTCCTCGAGCGACTCGTGCTCGGGATGCCGGAAGAAGGCGTTCGCGTCGAGCGAGACCTTGCCGTCCAGCGCCACGATGTCCCCGTCGGCCGTCTTGACGAGGGGGTTGACCTCGACGAGCGTGGCGTCCTCCTCGCGGTAGACGCCCCAGAGGGTCCGGAGCACCGGCTCGATCCTGCGCGCGGTCTCGCCGTCGAAGCCCGCCCGCTCCACGATCTCCCGGGCCTTGGCGTCGTCGATGCCGACGTTCGGGTCCACCGGGACTCGGGCCAGCGCCTCCGGCCGCTCGACCGCGAGCTGCTCGATGTCCATACCGCCCTCCTTCGAGCACATGGCGAGGTAGGCGCGGTTGGCGCGGTCGAGGAGGATCGAGAAGTAGTACTCCTCGTCGATCTGCGCACCCTGCGCGATCATCACGCGGTGCACCGTGTGGCCCTTGATGTCCATGCCGAGGATCGCCCGCGCGTGCTGCTCCGCCTCCTCCGGGCTCTTGGCGACCTTGACCCCACCGGCCTTGCCGCGGCCCCCGGTCTTGACCTGGGCCTTGACGACGGTGACCCCCCCGCTCGTGGCGCCGACGCGCTCGGCCGCGGCACGGGCCTCCTCGGCCGTCGTGGCGACGGCTCCTGCGAGCACGGGGACACCGTGCTTCTCGAACACGTCACGGGCCTGGTACTCGAAGAGATCCACGAGGCGATCCGTCCTCACTGTCGGGAAGGGGGTCCGCTGGGGAGCCTAACGGGGAGCCGCGGAGCGCGTGCTCCCCCGCGTCGGCCAGGAGCGGCTCGATCCGAGCAGCTTTTCCGGGGAGGGCCTGCCGGCGTGAGCCGTCGGCCCGTACAGTGATCCCGCCATGGCGCCCCCGACGCGGCCGACCGCCGTCCACCACGCCGAGGGCCCCGCAGCGACGCGGGTCCCGGTCACCCGGCGCGCCCGGACCGTGGTCCCGACCGCCGCCGTCACCGTCCTGGACCCGGCCGTGCTCGCCGGAGCAGCCGTCGAGGCGGCGTGGCTGGCCGCGCACCTCGCGACCTGGCCCTTGGGCCTGGTGACCGGCCGTCGGCGCAGCAGCAGCCCGGCATACCGGCTGGAGAACCTGCCCCCTGTGCAACGAGGCCTGCTCGTCTCGAACGTGGAGGCGGCCGGGACGCCGATCCTCCTGGTGCACGGCATCGTCAGCAACCGGTCGATCTTCACCCTCCTGCGGCGTGGGCTGACTCGCCGCGGCTTCTCCAAGGTGTTCGCCATGAACTACCTGACCCTGGCGACCGACGTCCGGACCGCCGCCGCACGGCTCTCCGTGGAGGTCGAGCGGGTGGTCGAGGAGACCGGCTTCGAGCGGATCCACATCATCGGCCACAGCCTCGGCGGGCTCATCGCCCGCTACTACGTCACCCGGCTCGGCGGTGACGTGCGCGTCCACACGCTCGTCACGCTGGGAACGCCGCACGACGGCACCTATGCCGCGTATGCCGTGCCCACCCGGCTCATGCAGCAGATGCGGCCAGGCAGCGGGCTGATCCGCGAGCTCGCCCGGCCCGTGCGCGGGTGTCGCACGAGGTTCATCTCCTACTGGTCCGACAGCGACGCGGCGATCCTTCCCCAAGGGTCCGCCGCGCTCCGGCACCCGGATCTTCGCGCGAGGAACGTCCGGCTGCACGGCGCGGGTCACCTCACCCTGCCGATGATGGGCGAGGTCGTCCACGGCATCTCCCACGCCCTCGCCCACCTCGACGCGGACGGCACGACCGTCACCTCCGGCGTCACGCCGCTGGCACGGGACGAGTGAGTGACCAAGGGACCACGGCGCTGGGACACACTGAGCCGTTCTCAGCCGGATAGTTTGTATTACGGATTGATCACGGTACGGTGGGCCAGCCGTTCATCCAGCCGTGAGGTCCTCCCCCTGTGAGTTCTACGTACCAGGGGCGCCACTACGCCGGACGCCACCGCGTCCAGCGAAGCCATGTGCGCCTCCCCCGTGCGCTCTCCGCGAGCTTCGTCCTGCCGACCACGGCAGCCGCTGCGCTCGTCGTGACGGCAACCGGGGCGACGGTGGCCGAGTCGGCCCCGCTCACGCTCGACCTCTCCGGGCAGCAGACGGCACAGGTCCGGAACGAACAGGCATCCGACGACGCCATGGTCACCGATCTCGCCACTCGCCGGCAGGCGTCCTCGATGCAGACCGCGGCACTGCAGGGTCGGGTGGAGGCACAGCAGCGGGCCGCCCGTGACGCCAAGCGCAAGGCCGCTGACGCGGCCGCCTCACGCGCCAAGGCCGAGCGTGAGGGCAAGCGCTGGGTCAGGGCCATCCGCTCGGGACGCATCACCTCGGACTTCGGGCCCCGCTGGGGCCAGACCCATGACGGCCTCGACTTCGGCGCCCCCACCGGGACCCCGCTGTACGCCATGTCCAAGGGCACCGTCATCATGGCCGACTATGTCTTCAGCTTCGGCAACAAGGTCGAGATCCGCTACTGGGACGGCACCGTCTCCTGGTACGGCCACATGAGCCGGATCAGCGTCTTCGAGGGTCAGACCGTCATGCCGGGCCAGTTCGTCGGCACCGTGGGCAACACGGGCCACTCGTTCGGGTCCCACCTCCACCTCGAGATCCACCCGTCCGGTGGCGACAACCCCATCGACCCGTACCCCTGGCTCAGGGACAAGGGCCTCCTCGGGTGAGGCGTCGACTGTCGGGCCGGTCTCGGTGAGGCTCAGAGCTTCTCGAGCGGGGCGAACCTCAGCACGAACCGCTTGACCCCCAGCTCCCCGCCGAAGTCCACTTCGGCCTGGGTCTTCTCGCCCTCCCCCAGGGTCCTCACGACCGTGCCCAACCCGTAGGTGTCGTGCGTCACCCGGTCCCCCGGTGACAGCGCGATGACCGGCCGGTTGCCCGGCGAGCGCACCCCGGGCCGGGCCGCGAGCATCGCCACCGCCGGACGCTGGTCGCGACGTCCGATCGCGGCGGCCCCGGAGAGCACGCGCTCCCACTGCACGAGCTCGTCGGGGATCTCGTCGAGGAACCGGGACGGCGGGTTGTACTGCGGGGCACCCCAGGCCGAGCGAACCGCGGCACGGGAGAGGTGCAGCCGTTCCCGTGCGCGGGTGATGCCGACATAGGCCAGCCGGCGCTCCTCCTCGAGCTCCTTCGCGTCACCGAGGCTGCGCAGGTGCGGGAAGGTGCCGTCCTCCATGCCGGTGAGGAAGACGACGGGGAACTCCAGACCCTTGGCCGTGTGGAGCGTCATGAGGGTCACCACCCCTGCCGCCTCGGCCTCGTCGGTGTCCGGGATCTCGTCGGCGTCCGCGACGAGCGAGACCCGCTCCAGGAAGTCCTCGAGGCTGAGCACCTCACCGGTCTCCCGACGGGCGTCGTCGAACTCGCGGGCGACCGCGACCAGCTCGGCCAGGTTCTCTACACGTGACTCGTCCTGGGGGTCGTGGCTGGCGCGGAGCTCTGCGAGGTAGCCCGACCGGTCGAGCACGGCCTCCAGGAGGTCGGACACACCGGCGTCCTCGTCGTCACGCACCCGGCCCACGTCCTCGAGCAGAGCCGTGAACCCCTTGATGGCGGCCACGGAGCGGGTCGCGATGCCGGGGGCGTCCTCGGGGCGACCGAGAGCAGCGACGAACGCGATCCGCTCACGCTCCGCCAGCGCCGAGACGCACGCCTCGGCCCGGTCGCCGATGCCACGCTTCGGCACGTTGAGGATGCGGCGCAGGTTGACCGTGTCGGCGGGGTTGGAGAGGACGCGAAGGTACGCCAGGGCGTCCTTGACCTCCCGACGCTCGTAGAACCGCGTGCCGCCGACGACCTTGTACGGCATGCCGACGCGGACGAACACCTCCTCCAGGGCGCGTGACTGGGCGTTCGTGCGGTAGAACACCGCCACATCGCGGGGCCGCAACCCGTGCTCGTCGCCGAGCCGGTCGATGGACCGGGCGACGAACGACGCCTCGTCGTGCTCGTTGTCGCCGACGTACCCGACGATCCGGTCGCCGTCACCGGTGTCGCTCCACAGGTTCTTCTTGCGGCGGCTCTCGTTGCGCGCGATGACCGCGTTCGCGGCCCGCAGGATCGTCTGCGTCGACCGGTAGTTCTGCTCGAGCAGGATGGTGCGGGCGTCGGGGTAGTCCTGCTCGAACTCCTCGATGTTGCGGATGGTCGCCCCGCGGAACGCGTAGATCGACTGGTCGGCGTCGCCGACGACGACGAGCTCGCTCGGCTCGACCCCGTGCTCGCCGCGGCTCTGCTCGGACCCGACGAGCTCTCTCACCAGCTGGTACTGCGCGTGGTTGGTGTCCTGGTACTCGTCGACCATGACGTGCCGGAACCGGCGCCGGTAGTGCTCGGCCACGTCCGGGAAGGCCTGGAACATGTGGACGGTCGTCATGATGAGGTCGTCGAAGTCCATCGCGTTCGCCTGCCGCAGCCGGCGCTGGTATGCCGTGTACGCCTCGGCGAGCACCTGCTCCTGGTGCGGGCTCGCCTCACCCACCCGGCCGGCATACGTCTCCTCGTCGACGAGCTCGTTCTTCAGGGTGGAGACCTGGTGGCTGAACGACCGGGGGTTGTAGCGCTTGGGGTCGAGGTCCATGTCGCGCAGCACCATGGACATCAGCCGTTGCGAGTCGGCGGCGTCGTAGATCGAGAACGTCGAGCGCATGCCCACCTTGTCCGCCTCACGGCGAAGGATGCGGACGCACGCGCTGTGGAAGGTCATCACCCACATCGCTCTGGCCCGGCCACCGACGAGCACCTGCACGCGCTCGCGCATCTCGGCCGCCGCCTTGTTGGTGAACGTGATCGCCAGGACCTGGCCGGGCTGGACGTTCCGGGCGGCCAGGAGATGAGCGATCCGCTGGGTGAGGACGCGCGTCTTGCCCGAGCCGGCGCCCGCCACGATGAGCAGCGGGCCACCCTCGTGGAGCACCGCCTCCCGCTGCTGGGGGTTGAGCCCGGCGAGGAGCTCCTCGGGGTCGACTGCGGACCGGGAGGCGCCGGGTCCCCCCTCCGGACCGCGCCCCGCAGCGGCCGCCTCGGCCCAGGTCGGCACCCCCGCGGCATTGACGAGAGCGGCGTGGGCGCTGGCATGTGTCGCCGGGTCCACGTGGGGGTCGTGGGGTGCGCCGCCGAGGTCCAAGCCGTCGAAGAGGGTGCTCATCTCGGGGTCAACCCTACGTGGCGGGACCGACCCGCCCGGTCGGTCGCGCGCCGACGCGCCCGAGGACGCCGAAGGGCGGCCGGGACCACCACCGAGGTCCCGGCCGCCCGGGCGGCGACGCTCACTGCAGGGGCGGGATGAGCGCCGCCGCGGTACGGCTGCGGAGGGTCAGCCGCACCACGGGTAGATGAAGAGGCTGTCGTCACCGGCGCGGTGGTCAGCGAGGAGGGTGTGGAACGGGATGACGGTGTTGAAGGTGAAACCCTCGGGCAGTCCGTTGCGCGGAGCCACACCGAACGAGACGGCGGTTGCCACGGAGATCCCGTTGTCACGGACGGCCTTGAAGGCTCCGGCCTCCTTGAGCGTGGCGATGCCCGCGGCCTGGCAGCGGCCGTCGGCAGCCGACGCCGGGGCGGCGGCGAGGGCGGCGATGCCTGCGGCTGCAGCGATCGAGGCGGCGATGCGGGTGCGGGTGCTGCTCATGGGGTCCTCCTGGTTTCGGGGTCCGACCTCGTCGTCGGACCGCTGGGAACACGTTAAAGGTTTGTCTAGCGTATGTCGAAGGCCTGTTCAACCTTAGACAATCCCCCCTTGTCGATCCCTGGGTGGTGGACTCGAGGTCGATCGATGTGGGCGGCCCACCGCCCGGGACCAGCGGTCGGGCGGCCTGACGGCATACCGTGACGGGCATGGCGTCGCGCAAGGGTGAGTTCGGGGAGCCGGTCGTCCTCGACGTGGACGGGTTCGACGTGCGGGTCTCGAGCCCGGAGCGGGTGTACTTTCCGGCCCGCGGTGAGACCAAGCTCGACCTGGTGAACTACTACCTCTCGGTGGGCGACGGCATCGTCAACGCGCTGCGCGAGCGGCCGTGCATGCTCCACCGGTTCCCGGACGGCCTGGCGGGACCCAAGGTGCACCAGAAGCGACTCCCCCGAGGAGCGCCACCGTGGGTGGAGACGGTTCGGCTGCACTTCCCGCGCTACGGGCTGCACGCCGACGAGCTCTGCGTGACACGACTCGCCGACGTCGCGTGGGCCGTGCAGATGAGCACCGTGGAGTTCCACCCGTGGAACAGCCGCCGCGCCGACACCGAGAAGCCCGACGAGTGGCGCATCGACCTCGACCCGATGCCCGAAGCGCCGTTCTCCCGCGTGCGCCGCGCGGCCCAGGTGACGCACGAGGTCCTCGGCGAGCTCGGCGCCACGGGGTGGCCGAAGACGAGCGGCGGTCACGGGCTGCACGTCTACGTGCGCATCCGGCCGGACCACGGCTTCGGCGACGTGCGCAGGGCGGCTCTCGCGTTCGCCCGGGAGGTGGAGCGCCGCCTTCCGGACGACGTGACGACGACGTGGTGGCGTCGGGACCGTGACCCGGCCTCCGTCTTCGTCGACTACAACCAGAACGCGCGGGACCACACCATCGCCGCCGCCTACTCGGTGCGGGGCAACGACATCGGCACGGTGTCGACCCCCTTCCGATGGGACGAGCTCGACGAGGTGGAGCCGCAGGACCTCACGATCGCCACCGTGCCCCAGCGGTTCGCGGAGATCGGCGACCTGCACGAGGGAATCGACGAGGCGGTCTTCGACATCCGCCCGCTCCTCGACTGGGCCGAGCGCGACGAGGCAGAGGGGGCGGCGGTGCCACCGGAGCCCGAGGACGACACCGGCCGCCCCTGATGGACCTCGTCGTCCCACCCGGTCCCGGTGTGCCGCAGGGCCTGACGGTTCCGGGGGCCGAGCTCGTGGAGCGGTTCTCCCGGTCGTCCGGTCCCGGTGGTCAGGGGGTCAACACGGCCGACAGCCGCGTCGAGCTCGAGCTGGACGTCCGCTCGGTGCCGGGCCTGAGCACGACCCAGCGCGCTCGCGTCGTCCAGGCCCTCGAGAGCCGGCTCGTCGACCGACGGCTCCTCGTCGTGGTCGCGTCGGAGCACCGCCAGCAGCGCCGCAACCGGGTGGCGGCCCGGGACCGGATGGCAGAGCTGTTGCGCGACGCGCTGGTCCCGCCGCCGCCGGCGCGCCGGGCGACGAGGCCGACCCGTGGCTCCCGCGAGCGGCGCCTCGCTGCGAAGCGCCGCCGCGCCGAGGTCAAGGCCCGCCGGTCGCGACCCGGGACGGAGGGCTGAACACCAGCGGCCTCAGGCCCCGACGAGCCGGACGACCTCCTCGGCGCACCCCCACGACAAGGTCACGCCGGCACCGCCGTGGCCGTAGTTGGTGACGACGAGCCGCCCCCCGACCACGTCCTTGCCGAGGCGCACCGCGGGAGCGACCGGCCGCAGCCCGACCCGGCTCCCGAGCACCTCGGCGGCCGCGAGAGCAGGCACGGACTCCCGCACCCGGGCGACGATCGCCGCGTGCACCGCGGCATCCGGCTCCGTGTCCCAGGAGCCGAGCACGTCCGTGCCACCGCAGACGACCCACTCCGGGTGCGGCACGGCGTACACCAACCCGTCGGGGTGCTCGTCGTCGACGAGCCAGCGAGTGAGCCCAGGGTTGCTCAGCACCGCGACCTGGCCCCGTGACGCGGTCGGCTCGGGGTCGCCGACGAGCCCGCCGGACCGGATCCCGGCGGCCACCACGATGGCGTCACCCTTCACGTCGGCCACATCGTCGACCGTCCCGGCCTGGAACTGCACTCCCGCTGCGGCACAACGGTCTTCGAGCCATCGCAGGAACACCGGCATGGTGACGACCGGCAGGGTGACGACGACCCCACCGGTCGCTCCGGCCGGCACCTCAGCGGCCCGCGCTCCTCGCCACCCCGGCACCCCCGCGGCCCACCACCGGTCCTCGCCATGCCGTTCGACGAGCAGTCCCTGCCGCATCACCACACCGGTGGCCGGATCGGCGGCCAGGGCGGTGAAGTGCTCGAGCGCGACGAGGCCCCAGCCGACGACGCGCTCCCGCGGTTCGACGTGATACGGAAACCACAGCCCACCCGCGAGGGCCGAGACGGTCCGTTCCACCGGCACGTCCCGCAGGCACCACACCCGGTGGCCCGCCTGGGCCAGCCGCAGGGCGGTGGTGAGCCCGACGACCCCGCCACCGACGACCGTCACCCGACGCATGCCGGCATCCTCCCGCACCGCACTCCCCTAGCGTGGAGGCCATGGAGCGGCTCGACCCCCATCCCCTCACCGGCGACCTGTTCCCGTCGCCGGTACCGCCGGGCTCCGGGTGGCCCGGTGACCCGGCGACCGCCGACACACCGGTGGCCGGCACGGCGGCCGCGGTCCGCCACCTCGCCGCCGGTTCCACGGGCGTGAACGAGCTGCAGGCGCGGGTCTCGGTGTGCCGGGCCTGCCCCCGCCTCGTCCGCTGGCGGGAGGAGGTCGCCAGGAGCGGTCGTCGCGCCTCGTTCGCCCACCAGCCCTACTGGGGACGCCCAGGGCCGTCGTTCGGCGACCCCGAAGCTGAGGTCCTCCTCGTGGGCCTGGCCCCGGCTGCCAACGGGACCAACCGCACGGGTCGCATGTTCACCGGCGACTCCTCCGGCGACTTCCTGTATGCCGCGTTGCACCGCACCGGCTACGCGGTGCTGCCCACGACCGTCGCGTCCGGCGACGGGCAGGCGCTCACCGGCATCCGGATCGTCGCCGCCGTGCGATGCGCTCCCCCGAAGAACGCGCCGACACCCGCTGAGAAGGAGACCTGCTCGGCGTGGCTGAGGCGGGACCTCGAGCTCGCCGCACCACGGTTGCGCGCGATCCTCTGCCTGGGGGCGATCGGCTGGGGGGCCGCTGTGGCCGCCGCTCGGGGCCTCGGCTGGACGGTGCCTTCACCACGACCTCCGTTCGGGCACGCTGCGGAGGTGCCCCTCCAGACCCCGGACGGGCGCGGCATCCGCCTCGTCGGCTGCTACCACGTGAGCCCGCACAACACCTTCACCGGGCGGCTCACCCCGACGATGCTCGACGACGTGCTGCGATCAGTGCGCGGTGGTGACAGCGTCGCACCGTGAGTGGTCCTCGGCCACCTCGTCGCCTAGCGTCGCCCCATGATCCGCCTCGAGCGTCCCCATGTCCGCTTCCACCGGAGCTACCTGGAGGCGCACGACGAGTTCGGCGGGGCGAAACGCGACGGTGACGGTGTCTGGGCGGAGCCCGCGGACGGCAAGGACTACCCCGGGATCAGCTTCACGCACGACGAGATGGACACGCTGGTCGGCTTCGCGCGCTACGTGCGCTGGCGGCTCGACAGCTCGCGCGAGGACGCACCGCGCGGGAGCGGACACGTCCCCAGCACGTTCTTCTGGATCGTCGACGACGCCGACCCGGACACCTACCTCGGCTCCATCTCGGTGCGCCACCGGCTGACCCAGTTCCTCCTCGATGTCGGTGGCCACATCGGCTACTCGGTCCGTCCCAGCGCGCGTCGGCGGGGGGTGGCGACCGAGGCGCTGCGCCTCGTGCTTCCCCACGCGGCGGGCCTCGGAATCGACCCTGCGCTGGTGACGTGCGACGTCGACAACGTGGGGTCCGCGCGCGTCATCGAGGCGAACGGCGGCGTTCTCGAGGACGTCCGCGGCGTCAAGAAGCGCTACTGGGTGTCGACGACGAGCCGGCTCCCGGGTGACCCCTCCTAGGCTGGCCGGATGACAGAGCGCACCGGGCCTGCCCTCGTCGTCACCGCCCACGGCGGCCGGGAGGTGCTGACGGTCGAGGATCGCGCCTCGCCGCCACCCGGTCCGGGCCAGGCCCTCGTCGAGGTGGCTGCCGCCGGCGTCAACTTCATCGACGTGTACCAGAGGACGGGGACCTACCCGGGGCCGACGCCCTTCGTCGCGGGCAACGAGGGTGCCGGCGTCGTCCTCGCCGTCGGCGAAGGGGTGGGCGGTCTCGTCGAGGGCGACCGGGTCGCCTGGCCACAGGGTCGCGGGAGCGCCGCGCGGTACGCCGTCGTGCCGGCATCCACCGTCGTCGTGGTGCCCGAGACGGTCGACCTCGAGACGGCAGCCGCCGTCATGCTCCAGGGCCTGACCGCCCACTACCTCACGACGAGCACGTATGCCGTGCGGCCGGGTGATGTCGCCCTCGTCCACGCCGCGGCCGGCGGGGTCGGCCAGCTGCTCGTGCAGTCGATCCGGGCGCGCGGGGGCACGGTGATCGCGACGGCCGGGACGCCGGACAAGTGCGCGACGGCATCCGAGCTCGGTGCCGAGCACGTCGTGAACTACCGGGACGTGGCCGACGTGGCGGCCGAGGTCCGGCGGCTGACCGGGGGCCGCGGGGTCGACGTCGCATACGACGGCGTCGGCAGGGACACCTTCGACGCGTCACTCGCGTCCCTGCGCCCCCGGGGGTTGCTGGCGCTCTTCGGGGGCGCCAGCGGGCAGGTGCCGCCCTTCGACATCCAGCGGCTCAACTCCGGTGGTTCGCTGTTCCTCACCCGGCCCTCCCTGGGGCACCACCTCGCGACCCGCGAGGAGCTGGAGTGGCGGGCCGGGGAGGTCCTGGGAGCCGTGGCGGGTGGCAGCCTGCGGGTGACGATCGGCGGGCGCTACCCCCTCGCGGAGGCCGCGGAGGCCTACGCCGACCTCGAGGGCAGGCGCACCGAGGGCAAGCTCCTCCTCGTTCCGTGAGGAGGCACGCGGGGCCGCTGGGTGGGGAGGCCGGGTCAGCGCCAGAGGACGGCGATGGCCGTGTTGAGCAGTGCGAGTGCGCCGGCTGCGGTGACGAGCTGAGCACGTGAGCCCCGTCCCTTGCGCTCCCCGGCGGCGGCGATCTCGGCGCAGGCCACGACCGCGAGCGCCACGAGGAGCTTGACGGCGACCTTCGTGGTGTTCAGCACGTCGTCCGCAGCCTCGTTCAACCCGACGAGGACGAGGCCGGTCACGAGCTGCGCTCGGGCGCCCCAGACAAGTGCAGGGGTCGCGACGCCCCGCGCCACGAAGACCGCACTGCCGACGACCGCAGCCATCCCGAGCAGGTGCGCGAGGACGAACAGCTGCTCGAGGATCTCCATGGCGGTCACCCTAGGCCCACCCCCGCGACGCGCCGGCACCACCACTCTGCATCGGGCGCCGAGGCGGCCCCGGCTCCGCCGGCGTCAGAGCAGTCGGCGGCCCATGGCCCACGCGGTGAGCTCGTGGCGCGAGGACAGCTGCAGCTTCCGGAGCACCGATGAGACGTGGGTCTCCACCGTCTTCACCGAGATGAAGAGCTCCTTCGCCACCTCCTTGTACTGGTAGCCACGCGCGATGAGCCGCATGACCTCTCGCTCCCTCGCGGAAAGGCGGTCGAGCTCCTCGTCCACCTCGGCGATCTCTCCGGCGGCTGCGCCGAAGGCATCCAGCACGAAGCCCGCGAGCCGCGGCGAGAAGACCGCGTCGCCGTCGGCCACCCGCCGGATCGCCGTGATGAGGTCGCGGGCGCCGATCGTCTTGGTCACGTAACCCCTCGCACCGGCCCGGATGACGGCGATGACGTCCTCCGCGGCATCCGACACCGAGAGGGCGAGGAAGCGGACCGGCGTGCCGCCCGGGGTGTCGACACCGAAGCAGCCGTGGATGACGTCGACCCCGCCCTGTCCCGAGCCGCCGGGGAGGTGGACGTCGAGGAGGACGACGTCCGGCCGCTCGGCACGGATGACCGCGACGGCGGTCTCGACGTCGGGCGCCTCCCCGACGAACTCACACGCGGGGACACCGCCGCTCGCCATCGCGTCGGTGAGCTCCGCGCGCACACCGGTGCGGAACATCCGGTGGTCGTCGACGAGCACGACTCGCACGGGGCGGCCCGGCGCGGGCCCGCCGGTGGGCGTCGGTGTGCTCATGGGAGCTCTCCTTCGATCGCCGGGAGCCGTAGCTCCACCTCGGTCCCGTCCTCCCGCTGGCGGACGCGCGCCGTCCCTCCGTGCCGCTCCATCCTGCCCAGGATCGACTGACGGACGCCCAGCCGGTCGGGCGGCACGGCGTCGATGTCGAAGCCGTCGCCGCGGTCGCGCACGAAGGCCTCCACCCCGGACGGGCCGATCTCCACGTAGGCCGTGACGGGACTGCCGCCGTGACGCACGGCGTTGAGCAACGCCTCACGCATCGCCTGCGCCAGGGCCGCGCCGTGCGGCTCCAACGGCCGGTCGCCCGTGACGACGAGGTCGATCGCCACGCCGTGGACGTCCTCCACGTCGTGGGCCACCTCGGTGACCACCGCCGCGAGGGTCGACTGCGAACCCTGGGGTCCGGCATACAACCAGGACCGCAGCTCACGCTCCTGGGCGCGGGCGAGGCGGGTGATCGCGGCTGCATCGCCGGACTGGCGCTGGATGAGCGCCAGTGTCTGGAGGACCGAGTCGTGGAGGTGTGCGGCGATGTCGGCACGCTCCGTGGCGCGGGCCGCGGCGACCTGCTCCCGGCGAAGGTCCCCGAACAGCCGTAGTGCCCACGGGGCGGCGATGATGAACGTCCCGACGAGCACGGCGACGGCGGCCAGGAGCGCGTCCCAGACCGCGGCCACGGACTCGCCCCGGGTGACGAGCACGAGGATGCCGGCCACGCTGAGGCCCGCGCCCAGGGCCACCCGCATCCACCCGAACCGGCTCTGACCCGAGCCCAGCCACCGTGAACGCTGTGCCTCGTCGAGGTTGGACCAGGCGACGATGGCGCCGCCGGCGATGGCGAAGAGCGGGAAGAGCACGGACCCGATGACCGAGCCGCCGAGTACCGGGGTGAGGAGGACGGCTCCCACGACGACGAGGACGCCACCGGCGGCCACGACGGCCCCCCACTGCCGTCGCTCCGCCGGGAGCGTGCCGGCAACCGGGTCACCGGCGGAGTTCGTGCCGTCGTCCTCGGGGGTCAGCGCCCAGAGGAAGACGTACGCGGCGATGCCGGCGCCGCCCGCGATCGCAAGACCGACGAAGCACCACCGCACGAGGGTCACGGAGACCCCGAGGTGGCGAGCGACCGCGGCGCTGACGCCGGGTGTCCAGCCCCGTCCCCTCGACCTGACGAGGGGCGGCCGGGGCGGGCGCGGTGCACGAGCCGGCGTCGCGGACCCCCCGGCCGCGCCGGCGGCACCGGTCGCACCGGCGGGGTCGGACGCTCCGAGCGATGCTCCGGTCGGTGAGGTCACCTGGAGCGCCGCGGGTTCGTGGGGTGTCGGCACCCCACCATCCTGACGCACGTGAGCGGGGACAGGGGCGCGTCCCGGGGTCCGGTCAGGGAGGGCTCAGGGTCGACCCTCATGGCGGCGTCCCCCTGGTGGGACCACGCTGGAGGCATGACGCAGAACCCGACCCACGACGCACCCCCGCAGGGGACGTCCTTCCTCGACGACATGTTCACCCGGCTCCGCGGCAGCGGCTACCACCGGGACACCGACAGCCGCTGGTTCGGCGGTGTCTGCTCAGGGCTGGCCCAGCGCTTCGGCGTCGACCCGGTCCTCATCCGGGCGGCCGCCGTGGTCCTCGTCTTCCTGGGCGGCCTCGGCATCACGCTCTACGTCGTGCTCTGGCTGCTCCTGCCTGACCGCCGAGGCGAGGTGCTCGCCGAGCGCGCCGTCCGCCAGGGCGACGCCGGGCCGATCGCCCTGCTCGTGCTCGCCGCCCTCCTCGTCGTCGGTGGCGTGTTCTCGATCGGCCAGGGCAACGGCTGGTTCGCGCCGCTCTGGCTCATTCCCGTCGCCGTCATCGCCTGGCTCGTCATCAGCCGGGACCGGTCCCGACAAGGGATCGCGCCAGGAGCATTCGACCCGGGTGCGCAGCCGTCCTACGGCCCGGTCCCTCCCGGCACCCCGCCGCCCCCACCGTCGTTCGGAGACTCCGCCATGTCCGCACCCCCGATGAACCCGGCCCCTGCCGCGCTTCCGGCCACCGGCAGCTACGCGGCCCCCCAGGCCGGTCCGTACGCCGGTCCGTATGCCGGTGCGCAGGGCCCGTACGGCCAGTCCGGTCCGTACGGGGGATCCCCCGCCGGTCCCTACGGCGGACGTCCGGTTCCCCCGGCCCCGCGCCCGGTGGCCCCGCCCCCGCCGCGACCCCGCCGGCGCCGGCCGAGCGCCTTCGTCGGCCTCGTGTCGCTGGGCCTGGCCCTCGTGGGGATCGGCCTGGGCGCAGGCCTCGACGACCCGATCGGCTTCCCCGGGACATCCGCGACGCTCGGCTTCCTCATCGGTCTCGTCGGGGTCTCGCTCGTCGTCCTCGCCCTCGGCATGTCCGGTCGTGCGTCGGGGTTCAGCGGCTTCCTCGCCGTCGTGCTCGGCCTCCTGCTCGTCGGGTCCTCGGCGACCTCGCAGGTCGCCATGGACGTCGACGGTGGCGTCGGCGACCGGATCTGGGTGCCCACGGCCACCTCGACCCAGACGACCTACGAGCTCGGCGCCGGGGACGCCACCCTCGACCTGACGCAGCTGAGCCAGGCCGACCTCGGTTCCATCCCGCAGCGGCTCGCGGTCGAGATGGGTGCCGGTGACCTGCGCATCCTCATCCCCGCCGACCTCACGACCACGGTGAACGCCGAGGTCGGCGTCGGCAGCATCCGCCGCGTCGGTGTCGGCGGCGGCGAGACCACCGAGGACGCGGGTCCCGCCCGCAACGTGACCACGACCGTCGGCGACGGTCCCGTCCAGGTCGTCGTCGACGCAGAGCTCGGCTTCGGCTCGATCACCATCCAGGAGCAGTCATGACCACCACGCCCGACGTCCCCCGCGACGAGTCGCCGTCCGACGAGGTCCTCGTCGGGAGGAACGACACCGAGGTGCCGACCAGCGACACGCCGGCCGCCCCCAGCGCCCCGGACCCGACGGAGGCCCCCGGGTCCACCGCGACGGAGCCTGACGTGTCCACCGCGACGGAGCCTCACACGTCCAGTGCGATGGTGACCGCCACGCCCGCCGCACCGGAGGCCACGCCGCCGGCGCCCGCCGAGCCGGCGTACCTGCGCGGCCCCGCGCCGTTCGCCATCGTCCTCGGCCTCCTGGGGCTCGTCGTCGCCGGCGTCACGCTCGCGGCCGAGCTGACGGACGTCACCGTCCCCTGGGACGACCTCGGCCCGTGGACGGTCGTCGCCGCTGGCCTCCTCGTGCTGCTCGTCGGCGCGATCGGGCTGCGCGCCAGCCGTCCTCAGGACTGAGACCGGCCATGGTCGCCCTGCGCAAGCCCCACCGCGCGCAGGGCGACCGGCACGCTGGCCACCACCGGCACGGCATCCAGCTCCGCGAGCGGCACCCATCGCGCATCGGACGTCGACCCGCCCACGTCGTGGACCACGGGGCTGGTCGGCCGTTCGCACCGAGCGACATGCAGCAGCCGGACCGCGTGGTAGTCCTCCAGGCCTCGGGCGGACCGACCGACCCAGTGCTGGGTCATCACCTCGACGAGGCGCACCTCGCCGACGACCTGGCCGGTCTCCTCGAGCACCTCGCGGACGACCCCGTCGGCCGGCGACTCCCCGGGCTCCAGTCCTCCGCCGGGCAGGTTCCAGCGCCCTCCGGCACCGGTGCCCTGAGCGAGTCGGGTGAGAAGCAGCCGGTCGTCGGCGACCACGACGGCGTACGCGGCCACGCGCTGGTGGGGGACGACCGTGCTCCGTTGCCTCGGCGTCAGACCGGGGCCGGATGCTCGGACCGGGGACGCCGGGTGCGCCTCCCCGGGACGGGGCTCGACGGCATACCGCAGGGTGAGGTCACCGAGCACTCCCTCGGCGGCGACGGCCGTGACCGACCAGCCTCGGGCGGCGAGGCCGGCCACGGGATCCTCCCCGTGTCCGAGGACGAACGAGACCACGATGCCTCCCGCATGCTCCCCGGAGACGGTGATCACCGCGCGGGCACCCCCGCCCGGTGGTACTCGGCGACGGTCTGGCCGACGACGCCAGGCCAGTCCTGCTGCGGGGGGGTGCTGCGCACGTGAGCCCGCATCGAGGCACGGAGCGCGTCGTCGCCGACGAGATGTGCCAACGCACCGGCCAGCATGACGTCGGAGTCACCGAGGAGGCCGTCGACCCCGTCGGTCAGGAAGTCGTCGGCCCCCGTGCCGCGAGTGGCGACCACGGGTACGCCGGCGGCCCTGGCCTCGAGGGCCGCGATGCCGAAGGCCTCCAACCGGGCTGTCGAGAGGTAGACGTCCGCGGTGTGGTGGAGACGACGCAGGTCCTCACGGTCCACGCGCCCGGGCAGACCGACCCAGTCCATGCCGCGGGTGCGCAGGTAGCGCTCCATGAGGCGCCGCTGTGGACCTTCGCCGACGAGGGTGGCGCGCATCGGGACGGAGCGGTCGACGATCGCGCGGGCGCCGCGGAGGACGCCCAGCGCGGCGATCGGCCGCTTGCGGGACACGAACCGCATCGCCGACACCACGTGCACGGGTCGGCGCGAGGGTCCGGTGACGGGGTTCGGCTCGTGAGTCGCCGGGCCGGGCGGGTCCTGCGACCCGCCGGCAAGCCACCACGATGCCTCGATCCCGTTGGGGACGACCTCGACAGTGACGTCACCGGCGACCGCGCTCACCCGGGCGGCAGCCATCGACGACACGGCGTTGAGCGCCACGCCGCGCGCGGCCCAGCGAGCGAGGTGGCCCAGCATCCGGAACACTGGACCGGAGCGGTCGACGACGCAGTGGAAGGTCGCAGCGACCGGCAGCCGCAGGTCCAGGGCCACCGGAACGCTGTCCGTCGCGAAGGGGCTGACGACGCCGAGGTGGGCATGGACGACGTCGAAACGGCCGTCGCGCAGCCGGCGGCGGACCTCGCCCGGGGCGAACGGGTTGACCGGGAGGCCGAACGGGAGTGGGAGGGCCAAGCGGTGCACCGGTATGCCGTCGTCGCCGGTCTCCGTCGTTCCCCCTCGCTCGCCCTGCGCGCCGGTCGTGGCGGTGAAGACCTCCACGTCGTGGCCGGCGGCCCGCAGGTGCCGGGACAGGTCGCGTACCTGGGTCTCGATGCCTCCGAGCCGCGGCACGTAGCAGTCGGTGACCATCGCGACCTTCACGGCCGAGAGCATGCCATGCGACAGGATGGGCCTCGATGACGCGCACGATCGTGGCGTTCCACGCCCACCCGGACGACGAGGCCCTGCTCACCGCCGGCACCATGGCCGGCCTTGCGGCCGCCGGCCACCGCGTCGTGCTCGTCCTCGCCACCGATGGGGGCGCCGGTCTGGCGGCGCAGGATCTGCGGTCGGACGGTGCCCTGGGGACGCGCCGGCTCGCGGAGGCGAGGGCATCGGCGGTCGCGCTGGGGGTCGCCCGCGTCGAGTGGATCGGGTACGCCGACAGCGGGAGCGGCCCGGAGCCAGAGCCCGACCTGCCGGGCGTGTACCGGTTCTGCCGGGCACCCCGGGAGGAGGCTGCTGAACGGCTCGCAGCCGTCCTGAGCACAGAGCGCGCGGACGTCCTCCTCAGCTACGACGCCAACGGCGGCTACGGCCACCGGGACCACGTCCGCGTGCACGAGGTCGGTGCCCGCGCGGCCCGCCTGGCCGATACCCCCCGTGTGCTGGAGGCCACTGTTCCGCGTGACACGATCGTCCGGGCAACGCGCCTCCTGCGGAACGTCTACCGCTTCCCCGAGGAGTTCGACCCTGCGTCACTGGACCGGGCCTTCTCCGCGCGCGCCGAGATCACCCACCGGATCGACGTCCGGCGGCACGTGGCGGCCAAGCGGGCCTCGATGCAGGCGCACGCGTCGCAGACGACGGGAGGCGGCGCGGCATCCGTCGGGGTGGACGGCCAGACCGGCGACCGGACCCTGCAGGCGTTCCTGCGCATCCCCCGCCCTCTGTTCGACCTCGTGTTCGGGCGCGAGTGGTTCCGCGACCCGGCGCTGGCGACTGGCGGGCCGGTGCGCAGGGCCATCTTCGAGGACGAGCGATGATGACCCCCAGGACCAGGCAGCTCGTCCAAGGGGCAATCGGCCTGGGGCTGGCCGCGAGCCTGCTCATCTGGGGGCTCCCGTACTTCGCGAAGACCTCGTGGGGAGACATCTGGGACGTGATCCGCACGGTTCCGCCGAGCAAGGCGATCGCCTTCCAGGCCATCATGCTCGCGGGCCTCTGGTCGTACACCTTCGTGGTCACCGGATCCCTCCACGGGCTCAGCCATCCGAAAGCCCTCATCGTCAACCTCTGCGGCTCCTCCGTGTCCAACCTCCTCCCCGGTGGTGGGGCGGTGGGACTCGCGGCCACCTACGCGATCTGCCGGTCATGGGGGTTCTCGCGCCGAGCGACCTCGACGTCCGCCATCGTCACCGGCGTCTGGAACGTCCTCGCCCGGATCGCATTGCCGGTCCTGGCCATCGCCGCCCTGTGGATCGGCGGCGTGAGCCTGCCCGACGCGTTGAAGGATCTCGCGGTCGCGGGGATGGTCACCGGACTCGCCATCCTCGGCGCCCTGATCGCGATCATGGTGAGCGAGCGGGCGGCTCAGGCCATCGGCCGGGTGCTGGACCGCGTCATCGGTCCGCTCATCCGCCGCCGCCGCCCGGCATCCACGATGAGCATCCAGGAGCTGGTGCGGGACCTGCGGGCCCGGATCAACGAGGTCGTCGGCAGCGGCTGGTGGTCGATGACACTGGGCATGATCGGGTACTTCGCGGCCTACTACCTGCTCTTCGTCCTCGTCATGCGGCAGACCGGCGTGACCCTCCCGCTCAACCTGCTCTTCGCCGCCTTCGCCATCGGACGGCTCCTCACGACCATCGGGATCACCCCCGGGGGCATCGGGGTCACCGAGACGGCGACGACGATCGTGCTCGTCGGCTGGGGCGCTGACCCCACCGGGGCGCCAGCCGGGGTCGTGCTGTTCTCGATCTTCACCCACCTCATGGAGGTCCCCCTCGGCGCCCTGGGATGGCTGCTCTGGACCATCAGCCCGAAGGTGAAGCCGCCCGTCGAGGGCGAGGAAGCGGCCTACGTCTGACCGCCCTGCCCGCCGTCAGGAGCGGAGGAAGACCAGCGCCATCGGCGTCTGCTGGTTGCCCTGGCCGAGCGGGTTGTCGGCGAACATCTCCTCGAACCGCTCGTCATCGCCGGGGACGTCGCTGCCGAGGACATTGCGCCCGATGTCGTTGGCGTCCATGACGACGGTGCCCGCGAAGGTGGACCGCCAGGGCTCCGGCACCCGCTCCCGGATCGCCGCGCTGAGCCGGGCGGCCACGGCATCCGGGTCCTTGGGCGCGAGCTTCGCGGACACGTTGGAGGGGTATGCCGAGTACTCCGTCGGGCCGTCGATCGCACTGATGTCGTTGCCCACGAGCTCGTAGAACGTGCCCTTGCGGCCGGTGAGCTTGCCGACGGCACCGCCGGCAGCGGCATACAGGACGCGGGGTAGACCCGCCTCCTGGATCGCCAGCTGCATCGTGAACGGGCTGCCGAGGCCGATCCCCGCCGGCGTGCGGGTGACGTACCGGGAGAGGACCCGCGCTGGGCGGCCGACCTTGATGTCCCACACGAAGTACGACCGGCCCTGGGTGATCGCGACGACCTTCTCCGAGATGAAGAACCACCACGTGCCTCGGGTGGCCTCGGCGTGGTCAGGTCCCGCGTCCGGCAGGGCGGCGAAGAACGCATCGACGTGCTCGAGCACCCGGGCGTCGAGGTCGTCGTCCCTCGTGAAGAGCGCGGTGCGGAGGGGGTAGCGGCGCACCGACTCGCCCCGCTGGGTGACGATGTCGAGCGCGCGTCCCTCGTTGGGCTCGACGTCGGTCTTGGCGCGGGCGGCCTGCTCGGCGAGAGCGGCCTGCGCCTCGGGGTCCCGCGCGTCGATGAACTCGCGCATCCACAGCTCGAGGTTGATCAGCCGCCAGAAGGTCATCGTGTCGATGTCCGTGGTGCCCTTGATCCAGCCCTCGAACGCGTGGAGCACCTCGGTCTGGTTGACGTAGGGCCGGTTGGCGAACGACTCGCTGAGGAAGATCGAGTAGAAGTGGTTCTTGAGCCTCATGAACCACTCGCCCTGCGGGGTGGTGAACCCGATCTTGTTGCGGCGCCGGTTGATCGACTCGGGCAGCAGGCCCCGCGTTGCGTCACGGAGCACCCGCTTGTTCCAGCCGCCCTTGATGATCGCCTCGTCGGAGAGGCTGAAGACGTACTTGACGACCTCCTTGTCGAGGAACGGCACGCGGCCCTCGAGGGAGAAGTGCATCGTGTTCTTGTCCTCGTACCGCAGCAGGCTCGGCAGCGAGTTGTGGAACAGGTCCTGGACGAGGCGCTTCTTGAGGTTGGCCTGCTCCACCTCGAAGCGCTCGTCGCGGTTGGCAGCGACGAAGTCTGCGGAGAGGAGCTGGGTGACCGGCACGGTCTTCTTGAGCTTGAGCTTCGCCTTGAGCCTGAACCTCCCCAGCCGGTAGAGGACGTCGAGGCTCCTCGCGAGCTCGGCCGCGGCGACCGTCGCGCCCCGGGCCCGGAGCTGGCGGAGGTAGACGAAGTAGTAGGGGATGTAGCCGGCCATCATCTCGTCGGCGCCCTGGCCGTCGAGGAGGACGGTGACGTGCTTCGTCGCCTCCCGCATCACCTGGTACTGCGCGTACGGGCCGGAGGAGATGAGCGGCTCCTCCTGGGTCCGGACGAACTCGAGGAGGTCGGCCTTGAAGTCGTCGGCCGTCGGACGGATCTTGTGCGCGTCGACGTGGCCCCTGCAGATCTGGAGGACCTCGTCGACGTAGCGCTCCTCGTCGTTGATGGAGCCGGGGAAGACGGCCGAGAAGGTGTTCTGCCGGGCGCCGACCGAGCGCGTCGACACCTCGTCGCCCTCGTTGAGGAGCTGGTTGATGATGACCGCGACCGCGCTCGAGTCCAAGCCGCCCGACAGCGACGTGCCGACGGGCACCTCCGACTGCAGCCGCAGGCGCACCGACTCGACGAGCAGCCGCTTGTACTCTGCCGCCGCCGCGTCGTCGTAGGGCCGCTGCTCCGCGGCGAGCTCGAGGAGCTCGTCCTTGAGCCGGGTGAACATCCGCCGCCCGATGCCGGTCGCGT
Organism: uncultured Nostocoides sp.; assembly: GCA_937907685.1. Taxonomy (GTDB): domain Bacteria; phylum Actinomycetota; class Actinomycetes; order Actinomycetales; family Dermatophilaceae; genus Fodinibacter. The sequence continues at coordinate 20,941 of CALCXF010000103.1, read as the reverse complement.
CGGCGGTGAGCATCTCGCCGGGGGCCAGCCGCTCGATCCCCTCGAAGAACGTCTCGGTGCCGTCCTCGTGGGCGCGGAAGCGGAGGTAGCGGTAGACCGACCGGTCGTTGACCTTCTTCTCGTAGAGGCCGCTCTGGAGGATCGGGGTGATCTCGCTCGCGAAGAGGAGGACCTCGGCCGGCGGCATCCCGTCGACGGTGCCGCCCGGTGCGGCGACGCGGGCGATGTAGACGGGCTTGATGCCGAAGTGGTCGCGGGCGAGGGTGAGCCGCTGCTCCTGCCGGTCCCAGAACGCCAGCCCGAACATCCCGTTCAACCGGTCGAAGGAGCTGGGCCCCCACTCGGCGAACGCCTCGAGCACGACCTCGGTGTCGGAGTCGGTCCGGAAGCTGCGGCCGAGGGCTTCGAGCTCCCTCCGGAGGTCGAGGTAGTTGTAGACCTCGCCGTTGTAGATGAGGACGAAACGGCCGTCGGCGGTCTCCATCGGCTGCTGTCCGTGCGCCACGTCGATGATGGACAGGCGCCGATGGGCCAGGCCGCAGAACCCGTCGGTCAGCACGCCCTCCCCGTCCGGGCCGCGGTGCCTGATGCAGTCGTTCATCCGCTCCAGGAGCGCCGTGTCGGCGGAGAGACCGTGGTAGCCGGCGATGCCGCACATGCGTGGAGAAGTCCTAACGTCCTCGGGGGGCGGTGCTGTCGGCATCCGTTCCGGATGCCGACGTCCAAGCCTGCCACGGATGCCGTGCCACGCCGTTCCGCCGGGGCGGTGGGCTCCTCAGGTGGGCAGGTGAGCGTCCAGCCACCGGATGAGGTCGGCCGTGACCTCGTCGCGGTTGGTCTCGTTGAAGATCTCGTGCCGCGCGCCCGGGTACAGGGTGCAGGTGACGTCCGTGACTCCGACCGAGCGGTACTGCTCCGCCACCTCGCGGACCCCCTTGCCGCTGCGTCCCACCGGATCCTTGTCACCTCCGATGAGCAGGACCGGCAGGTCCCGCCGGACGCGAGCCACCTTGCGGCGGTCGTTGATGGTCGGTTGGGCGCCCACGAGGTCGACGAAGAAGCCGGACGTGAACGTCTGTCCGCACATGGTGTCGGCGATGTAGGCGTCGACCTCCGCCTCGTCGCGGGAGAGCCAGTCGAACGGGGTGCGGTTGGGCTTGAAGGCCGCGTTGTACTGCCCGAAGGTCAGCTTGTCGAGGAGTGGGCTCACGTGGCGCCGGCCGCGTGCTCGGGCCTCGGCCTTGGCGAGCAGCAGGCCGGCCTTCCCGAGGAGACCGGGGTCGCCGCCCGTTCCCGAGAGGACGAGCCCGGCAAGGTCACCGCTGTCCTCGATGACGTACGAGCGGGCGAGGAACGAGCCCATCGAGTGACCGAGGAGGAACAGCGGGAGGTCAGGGTTCTCGTCCTGCGCCAGCCGGGTCACCCGGCGCATGTCGTCCACGACGCTCGCCCAGCCGTTCTCGTCGGCGAAGAAGCCGTGGTCGTCCTCGCCGCCGGTCGTCCCGTGCCCGCGGTGGTCGTGCGCGTAGACGGCATACCCGGCGTCCGTGAGCGCCGCGGCGAGCCGGGCGTAGCGCGCCGAGTGCTCGGCCATCCCGTGGGCCAGCTGCACCGCCGCCTTGGGTGGGCCGTCGGGCAACCAGCGGTTCGTGTGGAGGGCGGTGCCGTCGCTCGCCGTCACCGTCGTGGTCGTGCTCTGCATGGTCGCCGTCCTCGGTTACCGATGGGTATGCCGAGGGTCAGCCTGCCATGCCCGGCCTCGGCGACGACTCCCCGTCACTGGGGGGACGACTCGGAGTCCCGCGCCGAGGACCGCGAGCTCGAGCGGCGCAGCTGCCGGAACGTCACCGACCAGCGCTCCTGCGTCACGGCGGGGATGCTGTGCTGCCATACCGAGCGGGCCGCACCAGCCAGGACGTACGCCGACCGTCGCGCCAACGGCTGCTCGAACACCCGGCGCTCCCCACCGGCGGCCCGCCGCTGGAACCGCAGCACCGAGTCGGCACCCAACGACACCCCGACCACCACGGGACCGAACGACGGGGCGTCCCGGTGCCAGCCGATGCCGGCGCCCGGCGGGTACCGGGTCACCAACGCCTCGACGAGTGCGGTTGGCTCCGTCCGGGCCACCAGGGCGGCCGCGGCACGCAGCTGCAGGAGGTAGTCCGGGATCGGCTCCGCCGATCCCGTCGCCCAGGAGTCGAAGTCGTAGGTCAGGCCGAAGTGACGGACCTGTCGTCGCGACGCGACACCGTGCATGACGACCGGTTCCATCCCGAGGCCGGCGAAACGGCTCAGCAGCTCGGCTTCTTCACCCGCGGTGAGCAGGTCCTCCTGATACCGAAGACCTGCGGGTTGCTCCGGGACGCCGCGCATCGCCATGCTCCAAGCCTGCCTGCCTCCTGCGCCGAGGCTGCCCTTCACGCCGCTGCGGGCCGCCGCTCGGACGAACACTGCCCCGCGGGGACGGCGGTCGATCAGCCGTCGTACTCGTCGGGGAGCCGCATGGCCGGGCCACCGACCTGCAGCCCCAACGGGGTCGCGCGTCCACGCGGCTCCTCCCACTCCTCCTGGCGGCCGAGGGCAGTCAGGTCGAGGTAGGGGTAGCCGTTGTGGAAGTCCTCGATACCTCGGCCGAACGTCGAGTACGTGTGGAAGACCTCTTCGCCGACGCGCAGGAACGCGCTGATGCCGGGCAGCTCCGAACCGTTCATGTCGTCGGTCCAGGGGCCTCCCGTCCACGGTGTCCCAGACTCGGCGAGCTCGCTCTGCGTGCGGAAGTGGAGCACCACGGGTGCCACCCGATCGTCGAGCGTCGCGTGGAAGTCATAGTTGAAGTCGCTGCCGAACGACGAGTACCACGGAAACGTCCATCCCATCCGCTCGCGGAACGCGTGCAGCGTCTCGAACGGCGCGCGGGACACCGCCACCAGGGTGGTGTTGCGCACGTGAAGCTGCCTCAGCCTGCCGATGCCGTCGGCGGCGGAGGAGCAGCTGGCGCAGCCCTGGGTCCAGTCCGGAGCGAACATGAAGTGGTGCATCACCAGCTGCGGCCGGTCCTCGAACAGGTCGAGGAGGCTGACGGCTCCCTCCGGTCCCTCGAACGTGTAGGGCTTGTCGACCCGCACCATCGGCAACCGACGACGGTCGGCATTCAGCCTGTCGCGGGCCCGGGTCAGCTCCTTCTCCTTGGCCAGGAGCTCCCTCCGGGCGACGAACCACTCCTCGCGTGACACCACCTCCGGCAGCTGCCCGTGACCGTCCATCGAGCCACCTCCTCCGTGACCGATTCTGGGCCCCAGCGGGCTACCGGCGGAAGTGCGCCCCTAGAGGCCGATGGCCCTGGCGGCGTAGGCGTATCTCAGTGCTTCGTCCTGCAGGCCGGCGGTGTCGTGTCCGGAGGCGACGCGTTCGGTCGTCGTCGCCATCCTGAACACCAGGCCCCGGGCGACTGCCCCGACCGACACACCGGACAGCTCCACGACGTCCGCCGGAGCATCGTGCCAGCAGAGTGCGTCCGCCAGCACGATGCCCTCGGCGTACTCGGTCGGTCGCCAGTAGGGCGAGATGTCGAGAACAGCCGGCGCCAACCCCGGCGCGAAGATCACGTTGGTCGTCAGGTCCCCGTGCACGACCTGTGGCCTGCCCAGCGGTGTGAGGCCCTCCTTCAGCCGACCGAGGGCATCGGCGAACTCGGGCGCAGCCGCAACGGTGCGCTCCCCCCAGGCAGCTCGGTCGGCCAGGGCCCACCAGTCCGTGCGTTCGTCGATGCAGGCCGGACGGGGCAGGTGCGCGACCGCCCGGTGGAACGCCCGACCGGCCTCGATCAGCGCCACGCACGCAGACGCCGTCGACAGGTCAGGGTCAGCGCCTTCGAGCCGTCGCCAGGCCACCCAGCCATCGCAGACCCACTGCCCATCTCTCGTGGAGAGGGGCGGCGCCAGCCGGAAACCCTCGGGCACCACCTCGGCCAGGGCGGTGGCCAACCACTCGTGCACCGGCCCGCCTCCCGGCTTCAGGACCACGTCGCCCACGACCCATGCAGCGCCTTGGCCACCCGCCAGTCGTCGAGCCGGTGTGTCGCCCAGACCGAAGGCGCGCAGCACCGGGAGCGGGGGACGACGGGCCGGCACACGACGACGGTAGACCTTCCACCGAGGAGCCCAGGAAGGACGGGCTGGCCGCCGCTCCCCGTTGACTCATGGTCCGCGGAAACGCGGTGGCCGCGGCCGTCTCCATGGGGGAGGCTGCCCGGATGACGAGCAGTGACGTGTGGGATGCGCAGACGGCCGCAGGGTACGACGAGGACTCGCGCTTCATGTTCGCCCCGGCTGTCCTCGACCCCGCGGTCGACCGGCTGGCCCGGCTCGCCGGAGAGGGCGCCGCGCTCGAGTTCGCGGTCGGCACCGGCCGGGTCGCCATCCCTCTCGTCGAACGCGGGGTTCCGGTCAGCGGCATAGACCTCTCGCGCCCGATGGTCGAGCGCCTGCATGAAAAGCGGCCCGACATCCCCGTGGTTGTGGGTGACATGGCGACGTCATCGGCATCCGGGCGGTTCTCGCTCGTGTACCTCGTCTGGAACGGCCTCGGAAACCTGCGCACGCAGTCGGAGCAGGTGTCGTGCTTCCGCAACGCAGCTCGGCACCTCGAGCCCGGTGGACGCTTCGTCATCGAGCTGGGGGTCCCGGCGATCCGGAGCTTCCCGCCGGGTCAGGTCGCGGTGCCGTTCCACGTGGGCCGCCGCCACGTGGGCTTCGACACCTTCGACCTGACGACCCAACAGGGCACGTCGCATCACTACCGGCGCCGCGCGGACGGCACGGTCACCTACGGGGCCAGCCACTTCCGGTACGTCTGGCCGGCCGAGTGTGACCTCATGGCCCAGCTGGCCGGTCTGGAGCTCGAGAGCCGGTCGGCCGACTGGCTCGGCTCTCCCTTCACCGATGACAGCGAGAGCCACGTCTCCGTCTGGCGAAGACCAGCGTGAGTCCCGCCCCTCACGGCTCCTGTCGGCATCCGGGTGTCACTCCCACTCGATGGTGCCGGGCGGCTTGCTCGTCACGTCGAGCACCACCCGGTTGACCTCGCGCACCTCGTTCGTGATGCGCGTGGAGATCTTCGCGAGCACCTCGTAGGGGACCCGCGCCCAGTCCGCCGTCATCGCGTCCTCGGACGAGACCGGACGCAGGACGACGGGGTGCCCGTAGGTGCGGCCGTCTCCCTGGACGCCCACGGAACGGACGTCGGCCAGCAGCACCACGGGACACTGCCAGATCTCGCGGTCGAGGCCGGCGGCGGTCAGCTCCTCGCGCGCGATGGCGTCCGCGGCTCGGAGCACGTCCAGCCGTTCCCCGGTCACCTCGCCGACGATCCGGATGCCGAGGCCCGGGCCGGGGAACGGCTGGCGCCAGACGATCCCCTCCGGGACACCGAGCTCGAGGCCGACCTGGCGGACCTCGTCCTTGAAGAGGAGCCGCAACGGCTCCACGAGCTTGAACTGGAGGTCGTCGGGCAGGCCGCCGACGTTGTGGTGCGACTTGATGTTCGCCGTCCCGCTGCCCCCGCCCGACTCCACGACGTCCGGGTAGAGCGTTCCCTGGACGAGGAACTCGACGGGGTGGTCTCCGGCCACGTCGTGCGACCCCACGACGTCCCGGGCCGCCTGCTCGAAGACCCGGATGAACTCGCGGCCGATGATCTTGCGCTTGTCCTCCGGGTCGGAGACGCCGGCCAGCGCGTCGAGGAACCGCTTCTTGGCGTCGACGACCACGAGGTCGACCCCGGTCGCGGCCACGAAGTCCGTCTCCACCTGCTCCGCCTCTCCTGACCGCATCAGCCCGTGGTCGACGAAGACGCACGTCAGCTGGTCGCCGACCGCCTTCTGCACGAGGGCGGCGGCGACCGAGGAGTCCACGCCGCCGGAGAGGCCGCAGATGACGCGGGCATTGCCGACCTGCGCCCGGATGCTCGTCACGAGGTCCTCGACGACGTTGGCCGCGGTCCACTCGCCGGTCAGCCCGGCACCGCGGAGCAGGAAGTTCTCGAGCACCTGCTGGCCGAACGTGGAGTGCAGGACCTCGGGGTGCCACTGGACGCCGTACAGCCGGCGGCCGTCATCCTCGAAACCGGCGACCGGGGCACCGGACGTCGTGGCGGTGACCTTCATCCCCTCCGGAGCCGCGGACACCGAGTCACCGTGGCTCATCCACACCGACTGCTCCGACGGCTGGCCGTTGAAGAGCGTTGATGACGTGTCGAGCACCTCGGCCGGGGTGGCGCCGAACTCCGAGAGGCCGGTCCTCTCCACCGTGCCCCCGAGTGCCTGCGCCATGGCCTGGAAGCCGTAACACATGCCGAAAACCGGTACTCCGGCGTCGAGGAGCGCCGGGTCCAAGGAGGGGGCACCCTCCTCGTACACCGAGGACGGCCCGCCCGAGAGGATGAGTGCGGCCGGCTCCTTGGCCAGCATCTCCGCCACCGGCATGGAGTGTGGGACGACCTCGCTGAAGCAGTTGGCCTCGCGGACCCGACGGGCGATGAGCTGGGCGTACTGAGCCCCGAAGTCGACGACCAGGACCGGCTGATCGGCAAGGCGGATCGGCTCACCCCCCTCGACGACGACGTGGTCGTCCGCCTCCGCGTGCGGCGTACCGGACTCCGGCCTGGGGGCGTCGCTCACCCGGCCAAGGCTACTGGCGGGCGCCCGCCAGCCCGCCCTCGACCTCACGGGCGATCCTCCGCTCCACCCAGAACGAGAGGAAGGGCACGCAACCGGCCAGCATGACGAGCACCATCTTCGTCAACGACCAGCCCACCTTGAAGCCCAGCAGCGCCGTCGCGACGAGGTAGACGAGGTAGATGAAGCCGTGCGGCTGGGGCCACCAGTGGAGCGGGTTCTCCTCACCCTTCATGCCGAAGCCGTAGGAGAGCACCATCTCGACGACGAGCACGAGCAGTCCGACGCCGACGATGAACGCCATGACCTTGAAGAAGGTGAGGCGGGAGCGAGTGCCGTCGACGTCGTCGACGCGTGCGACGGACCCGCCGGTGGTCGTCGCGGCAGAGGTCGAGCTGCGGGGTTCAGGCGTCGTCACGAGACCCATTGTTCCCCGCCGGCACGGCCGGGTCAGCGTCGGCCTCCCGGCGGGCCTCGTCGCGCACCATGCGCACCCATAGCCAGAGCGCGAATCCGGCGAAGATCCACCACTGCAGGGCGTATGCCGCGTTGCGCCAGCGGATACCGGTCTCCCCCAGAGGCGTGGGCACCTTGGTCAGCTGCGGACCGGTGGCCGGCGTCTCGGACTCGAGGAAGAGGAAAGCGTTGTACAGCTCCCCCGGCCAGGTGTTGACGAGCAGCGACAGGTCGACCGAGCCGATCTGGCCCTCCGTCACCGGCCGCTCCTCCGGTGACTCCCCCGGGGCGACACCACCCTCGATCCGCAGTGGTCCCTCGGGCGGCGGTCCGGCATCCGCCTCGTCCTCGACGAACCCACGGACGACGGGGAGGGTGGCACCGCTGCCGTCGACGACGAACGGCGTGAGCACCCAGAGGCCGGTCGTCCCGTCGAGCCTCCGGTCCGGCACGAGGAGCTGGCCCGAGGCGGCATACCGCCCGCTGGCCGTCACCGGCCGGGACGAGAGGTCCTCACGGAAGGGCGCGTGCGGCTGGAGCACCGAGGTGAGATCGGCCGGGGACTGTGCCCGGGCCTGCTCCACCGCCTCTCGGTGTGCCGTGCTCTCGGCCACACCGAGCTGCCAGCGACCCAGCCAGACGAAGGCCGCACCGACGACGAGGACGAGCCCGAGCAGGCCGAGGAGCCTCGGTCGCATGGCGGTCCTCAGCACCCCTCGAGGCTACGTCACCGTCCGTGTCCGGCTGGCGGCGCTAGGGTCGGCTCGGGCTGTCGTCCGTCGTCGCGGCCCGCGGTGCACGCCACCCTCGTCCGCCGCGCTGTCGGCACGTGGAAGGAGCAGTCGCCATGGCGGGTTTCCAGGGGCGGCCGCGCGAGCGCGACGACCGCATGCCACCCGGGCAGTACCTCACGAGGGACTTCCCGGTGCTCACGGCGGGACCGACGGAGGTGCTGAGCCCCGACGAGTGGCAGCTGACGATCACCGACGGGACGTCGACCGGCACGTTCGACTGGGACGGGTTGCACGCCTTCGGCCTCGAGACCCTCACGACCGACATCCACTGCGTCACGCACTGGTCGAAGCTCGGCACCACATGGCGCGGGGTGCGGGTCTCCACCCTGTTCGACGTCGTCGGGGTCGACGACCTTCCCTACGCCCTGGTCACCAGCTATGGCGGTTACACGACCAACCTGCAGGTCGAGGACCTCGTGGAGCGCGACGCCATGATCGCTGTGGAGTTCGAGGGCGAGCCCCTGGAGCCGGAGCACGGCGGTCCGGCCCGGCTGCTGGTGCCACACCTCTACCTGTGGAAGAGCGCCAAGTGGGTCAGTCGGATCGACCTCGTCGAGGAGGACACTCCGGGGTTCTGGGAGGCCGCCGGCTACCACAACCACGGCGACCCGTTCCTCGAGCAGCGCTACCACGGTGACTGACGGGCCGAGGCTGTCGGGGACTCGGGCCGGGGGCCTCCGAGTCGCCCCGCTCGTCCACCTCGCGTGGCGGAAGGCGGCCGTCGACCTCGTCGTCGAGGAGACGGCCGACGCCCACACCCTCGTCCTCGACGTCGCGGGCTGGCCTGGCTCCGTGGCGGGGCAGCACGTGGACGTCCGGCTGACGGCGCCGGACGGGTACCAGGCGACCCGCAGCTACTCGCTGGCCTCGGGGCCGGGTGAGCCACCGGCGCTCACGGTGCAGGAGGTTCCCGGCGGCGAGGTCTCGCCCTACCTCGTGCGTGACATCGCCGTGGGCGAGACCGTCGAGCTGCGGGGCCCGATCGGTGGGTACTTCGTCTGGACCGGCGCCCGCCGGCCCCTGCTCCTCGTGGGCGGTGGCTCGGGGCTGGCGCCCCTGCGCGCCATGTGGCGCGCAGCTGACCCCGCCGAGCCGGTCGTCGTCGTCGCCTCGGTGACCGAGCCGGCACGCCTCCTGTATGCCGTGGAGCTCGCCGAGCGCGTGGCCGCCGGGAATGTGTCGGCGACGGTCCACCTCTCCCGCGCCGACGTCCCCGACGACGCGGAGCGGCTGGGCACGCCGCTGCAGGCGCTCAGTCTGCGGACCGGTCGGGTGGCGTCCACGACGGTCACCCAGGCGCTGACGGCATGCGGCGGCACCGAGGCCGACCCGGGCGTCTTCGTGTGCGGTCCGACGACGTTCGTCGAGGCGATGATCCACCTCCTCGCCGGCGCCGGCCTCGACCCGCGGTCCATCCGAGCCGAGCGATTCGGCTGACCCACGACCCGGCGTGCCGGCGGCGAGATGTCGACCCTCACGGCATCCGGCCCATCCACAGCCACACGAACAGGAAGCAGGCAGGTGGTCTGACCATGAATCACTACGTCGACGGGAACGCCGTCCTCGGTGCGTTCTCCCTGGCACTGGGCACCGACCTGTCCGAAGGCTCCCTCGAGTGCGCAGGGTGCGGCAGCAGCCACGCCATCGCGCAGACGAGGGTCTACCTCCGCTGCCCCGGGATGGTCCTGCGCTGTCCGGAGTGTGGTGGCGTCGAGGTGGTCATCGTCGAGATCGACCACCGGCTGAACGTGACCCTCAGCGGGGTTCTCGCGCTCCGCGTCGCTCCGCCTCGCGCGTCACCGACGAGGTGACCGGTGACGGGCCGGTGGTGACGGCCATCCACGTAGCCCTCGCACGGCGACTCCCGATGCGCGCGGTCGTGATGGTCCACGCCGAGGCTGGTACGGGCATCGTCGGCGACCGCTACCACGGCACGCGGCACCGCCACGTCAGCGTGCAGTCGGCCACCGACCTCGACGAGGCGGCGGCGCGGCTCGGTGCCCCGGTGCCCGCCCATGGCACCCGCCGCAACGTCACCCTGAGCCACGGGCCGGTGCCGACGCAGCCGGGTACCCGGGTCCGGGTCGGTGGCGCACTCCTCGAGGTCGTCCGCCGGGCGGCCCCGTGCCGCATCCTCGACGACGAGATCGGTCAGGGCGCGGCTCGGGCGCTCCACGACCGGGCGGGCACGATCTTCCGCGTCCTCGAGACGGGCGACATCGCGGTCGGAGACACCTTCGTGGAGCTGCCCTCGGCCCCCGGCCCTTCCTGACCTCGGAAGAGGTTGTCCCAGCGAGCGTTTCCGCGCCTGCCGCGAGGGTGGAGATGGGGGCGGAAACTCGGTGGATGCCGTCGGCCGCCCGGCATAGCGTTGGACGCCCATGGCTCACCACACCTGGCCCTACGCGCTCGACGCCGACGCGGCCCCGCCCCACGACGCCGACCGGCTGATCCTCTGGCTCGGTCGGCGGCAGTGGCGCACCCTGCTCGGCGGCGTCCTCTTCGGCGTGCCGTGGATGCTCTCCATCGCCCTCGTCCCGGCGGCCGTCGGGCGGGCGATCGACGAGGGCCTCGTGGCGCGGGACGCCCGCGCCCTCGTCCTGTGGGCCGGCGCGATCATGGGCCTGGGGCTGGTCAGCGCGGTGACGAGCAACGGCCGGCACTGGTTCGCGGTCCGCAACTGGCTGATCGCCTCGTTCCGCTCCGCCGTCGTCACCGACCGTGCGGTGCGGCGCGCCGGCCCGGCCCTGACCCGTCGGATGCCGGCCGGAGAGGTCGTCACGAGCTTCGCCAGCGACTTCTGGCGGATGGGAAACGTCTTCGACATCACGGCCCGGCTCGCGGGCGCCATCGTGAGCTTCGTCGTCGTCTCCGTCATCCTCCTGCAGGGGTCGGTGCTCCTCGGCGTGCTCATGCTCGTCGGGGGCCCCGTGCTCCTCGCGTCGCTCAGCCTCGTCATGCGCCCCCTCCAGCGCCGCCAGCAGGCGCAGCGCCACGAGGCCGGCCTCCTCACCTCGCTCGGCGCGGACACGGTCGCCGGGCTGCGCGTCCTGCGCGGCATCGGCGGGGAGGACGCGTTCCTCGCCCGGTATGCCGAGCAGTCGGCTCGGGTGCGTCAGGCGGGAGTGCGTCTCTCGCCGGTGCAGGCGACGCTCGACGCCGCCGAGGTGCTCCTTCCCGGCATCTTCGTCGTCCTCGTCACCGGCGTCGGGGCACACCTCGCAGCCGCGGGCGAGATCACTCCGGGACAGCTCGTGGCCTTCTACGGCTACACGGCGTTCCTCACCATGCCGATGCGCACGGCGACGGAGTTCGTCGACAAGCTCACGCGGAGCCGGGTCGCTGCCCGTCGGATCGCTACGATCCTCTCCGTCGAGCCCGACCACGCCCTCTCCGACGAGCAGCCCCGAGCGGCATTCGACGACCGCGTCGCCGGGGGCTCGCCGCTGGAGGAGGTGCTCGACGACCTCTCCCGCGGAGCACCCCTCGTCGACCCGACCTCGGGCGTGGTCATCGAGCCCGGGCGGCTCACGGCGATCGTGAGCGCGCGCCCGGAGGAGACGTCAGTCATCGCCCACCGCCTCGCGAGGACCACGCCGGGCCGACACGGCGTCCGCTGGGGTGGCGTGCCCGTCGACGACCTGCCCATCGACGCGGTCCGCGCTCGCATCGTCGTGTCCGAGTCGGATCCGCACCTCTTCAGCGGTCCTGTCCGCGAGGCGCTCGGAGGGTCGAGCGACGGGGAGCGGTATGCCGCCATCGAGGTGGCCAGTGCGACCGACGCGCTGGACGCCCTCGAGGGCGGCATGGACGGCGAGCTCGAGGAGCGCGGACGCACGCTGTCCGGTGGTCAGCGCCAGCGGGTGGCCCTCGCCAGAGCGCTCCTGCGCGACCCGGACGTGCTCGTGCTCGTGGAGCCGACGAGCGCCGTCGACGCCCACACCGAGGCGCGGGTGGCCGAGCGGCTCGCCCGACACCGGGCCGGCCGCACCTCGGTGCTCATCACCGCCAGCCCGCTCCTCCTGGACCGTGCCGACACCGTGCTCCTCGTCGAGCACGGCCGGGTGACCGCCCAGGGACGGCACCACGACCTCCTGAGGTCGACGCCGGCATACCGTCGAGTCGTGCTTCGGGGTGAGGAGTGATGTCCCCACTCCTCGGGCGCACCGACCACGCCGCACGGACCCTCCCCATCGCGTCATCGCGAACGGTGCTCGAGCACACCAGGGTGCTGCTGCGCCACCACCGCCGTGCGCTGATATGGGTGCTCGCCTGGCACGGCCTGGCGGCGCTCGTCGCCCTCCTCGGCCCGTGGGTCGTCGGTCAGGTGGTCGAGGAGGTGACGACCGGCGACCGCAGCCTGGCTCGCATCGACGTGCTCATCGGCGTGCTCGTCGTCGCGCTCGTGGCCCAGACGGCACTGACCTGGGTCGGGCGCAAGGCGTCGTTCGTCCTCTCGGAGCGCATCTTCGCGCGGCTGCGCGAGGAGTTCATCGGCTCGTCGGTGAGGCTGCCGCTCTCCGTGGTGGAGCGAGCCGGGACCGGTGACCTCGTCGCCCGGACGACGAACGACATCGACTCCCTGGCGTACATCATCCGCTTCGGCATCCCGGCGATCGTCGTCGCGGTGACGACGATGGCCGCCACGGTCGTCGCCGCCGTGATCACCTCACCGCTCGCCGCGCTGGCCCTGCTCACTGCTGCGCTCCTGCACGTCCCGTCGTCGCGGTGGTACCTCAGCCGCGCCGGAGACGGGTACCTGTGGGAACACGCCTCGTACGCGCGGCTCAACGGCGTCGCCGCCGAGACCGTCGAGGGCGCTCGGACGATGGACGCGCTCGGGTTGCAGCGGGCGCGAGGCCGGCGGTTCCGCGCAGCGCTCGACGAGTGCGGGGACGCGGAGCACTACACGATGGGCCTGCGGCTGCGCTGGTTCCCCTGGCTCGAGATCGGCTTCTTCCTGCCCATCGCGACCTCTGTGCTCTGGGGCGGGTGGCTCGCGTGGAACGGGCACATCTCCATCGCGGCCGCGACCGCGGTCACGCTCTACGCCCAGCAGCTGCTCGACCCCTTGGGTGAGCTCATCTCCTGGCTCGACGAGATCCAGTTCGCCGCAACCTCGCTCGCCCGCATCCTCGGCGTGGCGGAGGTCCCCTCCGACCGCGTGGCCACCGGCGTCCTGCCCGACGGCGAGGAGGTGGACGTCTCCGACGTCCGCTACTCCTACCGTGACGGCCGTGACGTCCTCCACGGAGTCTCGCTCGGCCTCGTCCCCGGTGAGCGGCTGGCCATCGTCGGGCCTTCCGGCGCAGGCAAGTCCACCTTGGGTCGGCTTCTCGCCGGCATCGACGGGCCGCGGACCGGACGGGTCACCGGAGGAGGGGTGCCCCTCGTCGACCTCGAGCTCCCGGTGCTGCGCGGCGAGGTCGCGCTCGTGACCCAGGAGCACCACGTCTTCGTCGGGACCCTTGCCGAGAACCTCAGACTCCCCCGCCCCGAGGCGTCGGAGACAGAGCTGCGCGGCGCTCTCGCGTCGGTGGACGCCCTCGAGTGGGCGCTCGCCCTTCCGGAGGGGCTGTCGACCGTCGTGGGGTCCGGCGGGCACCCGCTCACGCACGCTCAGGCTCAGCAGGTGGCCCTCGCCCGGCTCGTCCTGGCCGACCCACACACCCTCGTCCTCGACGAGGCGACCTCCCTGCTCGACCCGCGGGCGGCTCGTCACCTCGAGCGCTCGCTCGCCGCAGTCGTCGACGGGCGGACGGTCGTCGCCATCGCCCACCGGCTGCACACCGCCCACGACGCCGACCGGGTCGCCGTCGTCGAGGAGGGAGTCGTTCGCGAGCTCGGGTCTCACGACGAGCTCCTCGCCCACGACGGTTCCTATGCGGCGCTGTGGCGGTCGTGGCGCGACGAGTCCTGAGGCGTGCGCCCGGATCGCGAACACTGCTGCGGCTGGGCGCGAGTCAGCGGTCGACGAGACGGATCGTCACCTCGGCAGGGGCGTCGTCGTCGAGTCCCTCAGCGTCGCGCACCGCCTTCTTCACCGGCAGCACGAACGCCCCCTCGCTCGTCGAGGGGAAGAGCGAGGTGCGCCACACCGACGACCCGACGGTCACCTCGACGCGCACGGAGCCGAACCCTCCGGTCGCGTCACCGACGGCCTCGTCGACCTCGTCGCTGACGTCCTCGGGCACCGTGACGAACCGCCAGGACCCCTCCTTCCACCGCCAGACGGGTGCCGTGAAGGACCAGGCCCGCGTCGTCACCCCGCTCATGGCTCCATCGTCACGCCGGCCACCGACACCACGTGGTGTGCGGAGCCGGCTCCGGCCCCCTCGACGACGCCCTGGGGGGAGGGCCGCAGCACCTGCACGCGCAACAGGCCCGGGACGGCCGGCTGCCGCGGCGGCACGGCTGCCAGCACGGCATACGGCTCGGCCTGCGACGGACGGAGGTCCGCCTCGCCGCGGTTGGGCCACAGCGACATCGCCCGCTCGGCCTGGGCCGTGATCGACAGCGCCGGGTTGACCCCGAGGTTGGCCGACACGGCGGCGCCGTCGACGACGGAGAGGCCCGGGTGGCCCCAGACCCGGAGGTACGGGTCCAGCACGCCACGCTCGGGATCCGCGCCGATCACCGCGCCTCCGATGAAGTGCGCCGTCATGGGTCGGTCCAGCACCTCACCCAGGGAGGCGCCGGGCACCGCCCGGACGCCGGTCTCCTCCTCGAGCCGGGCAGCAAGGCGCTCCATCGCCGTGTGGCCGACCTCGATGTACGTGGGACACGGCTCTCCGTGGCCGGGGGCGGACCTGAGCCGGGCTCTACCGAGGAGGCCCTTCCGGCGGTACGTGCGCAGGCTGTTGTCCCGGGTCTGCATGACGAGACCGACGACGGTGCGCTCGCTCCACCGGTAGGCGTTGAGCCCCACGGCACGCAGGTCGCGGGGATGCCGGACGAGCTCGACGAGCGCCTGCATGAGCCGCGAGCGGCCGGTGTCCCGCGGTACTCGCACACCGGCAAGCAGCGCCATGGCGTTGGACCCCTTGCCGTACCGGCAGTTCTCCACGTGGGTCACGTCGTCGGGATGGAAGGAGGAGGTGATCGCGGCCCCCCGCGTGAGGTCCGCGACCTTCGGCAGGGAGACGGTCGTGGCGCCGAGGAGGGCCTCGGAGTTGGTGCGGGTGAGGTGGCCGAGCCGGTCCGAGATCCGCGGGAGCTCCCCCTCGTCCTTCATCGCGTGGAGCAGCTGCTGGGTGCCCCAGGTCCCCGCGGCCACGACGACGTGCCGGGCGGTCGTCACGCGGGCCTCCCGTCCGCCGCGTGGTCCCGTCCGCTCGTGGAGGACGCGGTACACCTCGCCTCGGCCGTCCGGCTCACCGGTCCCGGGCACCACGCCGAGGCGCGTCACGGTGCGCATGGGCTCCACGACCACGCCGAGCCGCTCGGCCAGGGCGAGGTAGTTCTTCACGAGCGTGTTCTTCGCTCCGACCCGGCAACCGACCATGCAGTTCCCGCACTGGGTGCAGCCGGACCGGTCCGGACCTGCACCGCCGAAGTAGGGGTCGGGAACCCGCTGGCCGGGGGGCCCGAAGTAGATGCCGACGGGGGTCTTGCGGAAGGTGTCACCCACACCGAGGTCCTCCGCCGTCCGTCGCATGACCTGCTCGACCGGCCCCTCGCACGGGTTGGTCACGACGCCGAGCATCGTCGACGCCGTCGCGTAGTGCGGCGCGAGCTCGGCCTGCCAGTCGGTGATCTCGCCCCACTGCGGGTCGCGGTAGAACGGGGCCGGCGGCACGTAGAGCGTGCAGGCGTAGTTGAGTGAGCCGCCGCCGACGCCCGCCCCGGCGAGGATGAGGACGTCGTCGAGCCGGTGGATGCGCTGGATGCCGTACAGCCCGAGCCTGGGCGCCCACAGGAACCGGCGCAGGTCCCACGACGTCCTCGCGAAGTCCTCGTCCTCGAACCGGCGCCCGGCCTCGAGGACCAGCACCCGGTATCCCTTCTCCGCGAGCCGCAGTGCCGACACCGAGCCACCGAAGCCGGATCCGACGACGACGACGTCGACGTCGACGTCGACGTCCGTCGGCTCGGTCACGGGAGGCGCACCGCCTTGAGGATCCTCAGGGCCCGGGTCATCACCCGGGCGAACCGCTCGTCCGACATCCCGGGCAGCGGCACGATGCCGTGCACGTGCTGGGCCGTGACGTTCTGGGTCTCGGTGTACTTGAGGAGGCCTTCACGCCCGTGCCGTCGACCGAGGCCCGACGACTTCATCCCTCCCATCGGCGCGGCGACACTGCCCCACGCCGCCGCGTACCCGTCGTTGACGTTGACCGTCCCGGCCTGGATCCGTGCGGCGATCTCCCGGCCGCGGCGGACGTCCCGGGTCCACACGGACGCGTTGAGGCCGTACTCCGTGTCGTTGGCCAGGCGTACCGCCTCGTCGTCGGAGGCGACGCGGTAGAGGGCGACCACCGGCCCGAAGGTCTCCTCGTCGCGGCACGACATCGCGGAGGTCACCCCCTCGAGCACCGTGGGCTCGACGACGAGCGGGCCGACGTCCGGGCGGGCGCTCCCGCCGGTGAGGACCCGGGCGCCCTTGGCGACGGCATCCTCGATGTGGTCCAGGACCCGTCGCTTCTGGTCCTCGCTCACGAGGCTGCCCATGTCGGCGCCCCAGTGCAGGCCCGTGGACAGGCGCATCCGGGACACCGCATCCACGAAGCGGGGGACGAACTCGTCGTACACCGCCTCGTGGACGGCGACCCGCTCGGCGCTGATGCACAGCTGCCCCGCAGCGGTGAAGCACCCCTTGACCGCACCGGCGACGGCGCGCCGCAGGTCGGCGTCGTCGGCGACATAGAGCGTGTTCTTGCCGCCGAGCTCGAGGCTGGCGCCGACCAGCCGCCGCGCCGCGGACTGGGCGACCCGGCGACCGGTGGTCGTGGAGCCGGTGAAGCAGACGTAGTCGACGCGGTCGACCACGGCCTGGCCGGTGGGCTCGCCGGGGCCGAGGACCACCTGCAGCAGGCCGTCGGGCACGCCGGCCCCGACCATGAGCTCGACCGCCGCCAGGGCGGTCAGGGACCCCTGGGGGTCGGGTCGCACCACCACGGCGTTCCCCGCGAGGAGGGCCGGAAGTGCATCGCTGACGGCCAGGCTCAAGGGGTAGTTCCACGGCGAGACGATGCCGACGACCCCCCGCGGGCGGTGGTGCTCGACCGCCCGGGAGAGAAGGGGCACGATGCCGACGTGGTTGACGTCCCGCAGGAGGCCCGGGCCCCGGCGGGCGTAGTGACGGGCCACCACGGCGCAGTCGCCGAGCTCCTCGAACGCCTGTGCCCGGGTCTTGCCGGACTCGAGCTGGACGAGGTCCAGGAGCTCCGGCTGCCGCCCCAGGAGCAGGTCGTGCACCCGCAGCAGCACCGCAGCCCGCTCGGCGACCGGGACGGCGGCCCAGGCCCGCTGGGCGACGCGGGCCGCCTGGACCGCCACCTCGACGTCGCGGATGCCGGACACCGGGAGGACGGCGAGCGGAGCACCGGTCAAGGGCGTCGAGGTCCGCATCTCGCCGGCCTCACCGGAGGCGACGACCCGCGAGGTGAGGGCGCGTACCCGCCCAGGGTCGACGGCATACGTGGCGAGGGGATCGGTCTCTGGGTCGGCGACGACGTCGGGCATCACTGAAGCGTAAGTCCCGCTGTCACCCGCCGGACCCATCAGGCGGACCCGAACCCGTCACGGGGGCGCCGTCACTCTCCGCGTCAGCTGCGCTGGTAGGGCGCGACGACGACCTCGACGCGCTGGAACTCCTTGAGGTCGAGGTAGCCGGAGGTCGCCATCGCCCGCCGCAGGGCCCCCACGAGGTTCGTCGTGCCGTCGGCGACCCGACTCGGGCCGAAGAGGATCTCCTCGAGCCCGGCGACCGCTCCCACCTCCACCCGTTCGCCTCGGGGGAGCTCCGGGTGGTGCGCCTCGGACCCCCAGTGGAACCCACGGCCGGGAGCCTCGGTCGCCCGAGCCAGGGCGGCGCCGAGCATCACGGCGTCGGCCCCGCAGGCGATGGCCTTGACGACGTCGCCGCTCGTGCCGGCCCCGCCGTCGGCGATGACGTGGACGTAGCGACCCCCGGACTCGTCGAGGTAGTCCCGGCGCGCGGCCGCGACGTCGGCGATCGCCGAGGCCATCGGGGCGTGGATGCCGAGCGTGCGTCGCGTCGTGTGGGCGGCGCCGCCGCCGAACCCCACGAGGACGCCGGCGGCACCCGTGCGCATGAGGTGCAGCGCAGCGGCATAGGACGCCGCCCCGCCGACGATGACCGGGACGTCCAGCTCGTAGATGAAGCGCTTGAGGTTGAGCGGCTCGGCCCGGCCGGAGACGTGCTCCGCCGAGACGGTCGTCCCCCGGATGAGGAAGAGGTCGACGCCCGCGTCGACGACCGTCTTCCACAGCTGCTGGGTGCGCTGCGGGGTGAGCGCGCCGGCCACCGTCACCCCGGCGTCGCGGACCTCGCGCAACCGCTCGGTCACCAGCTCCGGCTGGATGTCGGCCCGGTAGATCTCCTGCATGCGGGTCGTCGCCAGGGCCGGGTCGAGGGTGGCGATCTCGGCGAGGAACGGAGCCGGGTCCTCGTAGCGCGTCCACAGGCCCTCGAGGTCCAGGACGGGAAGGCCACCGAGCTTGCCGAGCGCGATCGCGCTCTGCGGCGCCATGACGGAGTCCATCGGGGCGGCGATGAAGGGGATGTCGAAGTGGTAGGCGTCGATCTGCCACCCGACGGAGACCTCCTCGGGGTCGCGCGTCCGCCGCGACGGCACGATGGCGATGTCGTCGAAGGAGTACGCCCGGCGGCCGCGCTTGCCACGGCCGATCTCGATCTCGGTCACGCGCGCAGCCTACCGACGGGCCCTGCTCCCACCCGGCCACCCCTCTCTCCATGACGGCTCCTCACCGGACAGAGTGCCGGCGCTGGGCTGTTCGCCGGGAGCGGCGCGGGAATGCCGGTGGGGCGGGAAACCGTTTCCGCCCTGTCGGTGCCCTGCGGCAGACTCTCCCCCGGCAGCGTCGCCACCCTCCGCGCCGGGTGGACGACTTCCCATCCCGACGCGGGACCGCCCATCCGCCGACCTCACCTGGAGCCCCACGTGACCACCACTTCAGCGCCTGCCGCGCCACCGCAGTATCCCGACAAGATCGACGGTGCCGTCCTCAAGATCGCCGGTGTCGTCGTCCTCGGCGCGATCATGTCGATCCTCGACATCACCGTCGTCAACGTGGCGCTCCCGACCTTCCAGGTCGAGTTCGGGACGCCAGGTGAGCCCCTGCCCTACTCGACCGTGGCCTGGACGGTCACCGCGTACACGCTGGCCCTCGCGACCGTCATCCCCCTGACGGGCTGGGCCGCCGACCGCTTCGGCACCAAGCGCCTCTACATGGTGGCGCTCCTCCTCTTCACCCTGGGCTCGGCGCTGTGCGCCATGGCGACCTCGATCGGCATGCTCATCGGCTTCCGCACCTTGCAGGGCCTCGGTGGCGGCATGCTCATGCCGCTCGGCATGACGATCATGACGCGGGCCGCGGGTCCGGCCCGCATGGGCCGCCTCATGGCGATCCTCGGGGTGCCGATGCTCCTCGGCCCCATCTTCGGCCCGATCCTCGGCGGCTGGCTCATCGAGAACTACTCGTGGCACTGGATCTTCCTCATCAACGTGCCGATCGGCGCCGTCGCGCTCGTCTACGCCCTGAAGGTGCTCGCGTCCGACCGCCCCCAGCCCTCGGAGTCGTTCGACTGGATCGGCATGGCGCTGATGTCCCCGGGTCTCGCGCTGTTCCTCTACGGCATCTCGTCGATCCCGGGTGAGGGCACCTTCTTCTCGCCCAAGGTCATCATCCCCGGCACCATCGGGCTGCTCATGGTGATCGGTTTCGTCTTCTGGAGCTTCCGGCCGGTCCACCCGCTGCTCGACCTGCGGCTCTTCCGGAACCGGAACCTCACGGTCTCGATCATCACGATGTTCCTCTTTGCGGCCGCCTTCTTCGGCGGGCTGCTCCTCGTGCCGACCTACTTCCAGCAGGTCCGGGGTGAGAGCGCGCTCGAGGCCGGCTGGCTCATGGCTGTCCAAGGGTTCGGTGCCATGATCACGATGCCGATCGCCGGCGCGCTGATGGACAAGCTCCCGGTCGGCCGCATCGTGCCCTTCGGCCTCGTGCTCATCATCGGTGGCATGTACGCGTTGACCACGCTCACCGCGACGACGCCCTACACCTTCATCCTGCCGGTGCTGTTCATCATGGGTCTCGGCATGGGCGCCACGATGATGCCGCTGATGACATCGGCGCTGAAGACGCTCAAGTCGCACGACGTCGCGCGCGGGTCGACGCTGCTCAACATCACCCAGCAGATCGCGTCGTCGATCGGCGTTGCCATCATGTCCGTCGTGCTCACCACCGGCCTCAAGGACGATCCCCTGCTCAAGGCGTCCCAGGCCTTCAACGAGGCCTCGGCCGGCGTCACCGACCCCGAGAGGCTGGGCGCCATCGCCGCCCAGTTCCCGCAGGTCGCCGAACTGCTCGCGAGAGGCCAGGAGGCACTCATGCTGGCGGTCCACGAGGCCATGGCCGCGGCGTTCAGCACGACCTTCTGGGTGGCTGCCGTGCTGCTCACCCTGACGCTGGTCCCGGCGTTCTTCCTGCCGCGCAAGCACGAGGAGTCACACCTGCTCGACGACGCCGACGCCGATGACGTCGCGCCTGCCGTCGTGCTGCACTGAGGCCGTAGCGCCTCGACCGGATGCCGGCCCGCCCCCGCGGGACCGGCATCCGTCATGCTGGGCCAGTGCAGCCCGGGCCGACGAACGCCATCACCGACGTCCCGGGCATCCGGGTCGGTCACGCGACCCGGGAGGAGCCCGGATGGCTGACCGGCGTCACCGTCGTGCTGCCTCCCTCCGGAACGGTCGGGGGGGTCGAGATCCGTGGGGGATCTCCCGGCACCCGGGAGACGGACCTGCTG